>CASENS010000100.1 GCA_949289345.1 uncultured Bacteroides sp. | reverse complement strand
TACCCGTTTCGAGCAACTGTTGAATGAATATTATACGAGCGGTAAGGCAGAACGGATAGGATTGCCCACCGTGCAATACTGTGCTGATGCGCTGCATCTTTCCTATAACTACTTCAGCGACCTAATCCGTAAAGAAACAGGGGTGACAGCATCGGGGCATATCCGAAACAAGGTATTGGACATCGCCAAGACGCAGCTTGTTTCCACAGACAAGACCATCAGCGAGATTGCCTACCGACTGGGATTCCAATATTCCCAGCATTTCACCCGGCTGTTCAAGAAGGAAGTCGGGTGTACGCCAAATGAATATCGGGCACAAATGGTTTCGTGAAATTTAATCCAAATACATCCATATCAACGCTGCTGCGCATCCCGTCTCCCTTTCTGCCACAGCTGCCAAGAGTTCACGATATTCTGCCAGACGATATAGCAGCTGGGAGCCACGGAGATGACGGGTGTAAGGTAGGTATAGGATACCCAGATGGCAAGTATCGTGTTCTTTTGTCCGAAGCCCTGCCCGCAACTGATATAGTCGTTGCAATGTTTGCCCACCAGCTTTCCGATACCGAACTGCCAGGCACATGCCACCAGTGCCGACAGTGCCAGCAGCCACATGACGTGCGGGTCGAAGTGGCTGTTCACCACCGAACGCAGGGTCAGTCCGATGGCAATGACGAGCGATACGCCCCACAGGTAGAACGCCAGGCTTCCGCACCACTTTACCACCAGGACGTGCAGCTTGGGCAGGAATTCCCTTAATGCCCATGCCGCAAAGAACGGGGTAAGAAGCAATGGGAACACGCGCCGCAAGATGAGCAGGAACTGCTGCCCGAACGAGCCTGCCGACTGCATCTCCACCAGCGGGAATACTGCCGGAATCATCACTGCTGCCACTAAGTTGCTGAGGATGGTGTAGGTGGTCAGCGTAGTCTCGTTGCCGCCCAGCCGTCCGGCAATGACAGCCGCAGCCGTTCCGGTGGGGACAATCAGGCAGACCAACGCTCCTTGTGCCACGACATTATACTCGAAATGGGGGAAGAAATGAATGGGCAGTGTTACTGCCAGGCAGCACGTCAACTGCACCGCAAGCATCACTACGTGCCACCGCTTGAGGCGCATCTCCCGTGGATTGACCTTGCAGAAGGTAGCAAACAATTGGATGAACACCATCGCCGGCAGGATATAGTCTTCCGCTCCGCCTGCCAGCACTTTGAGCGGACTGAGCCACGAAATGTAGTGGAACATCAAGTAGACGCCCACTCCGGCAAACATGCCGAGCGGCAATGTCCACATCTTAAAGAAACGGATGATTTTTTCTTTCATATCCAATCTTTGTTTTGATTCGAAAACAAGTCTTTCTGTTTTCATTATTGCCGTATCCCGTGAGGTTACATACGAACAGGGATAAAGTTCCTAACAAGGAATTGCGTTTTCGTTATATTTTTGTTTCTAATTGTAATTTGCTTATAAAAATAAAGAAAATCGGAAACGAGTAAAAGTAACGACTTGTAAAATAAGAAAAGCATCTCCGTACCACCACGGAGATACCATTATCTTATTTCTTGTTTCAAACGTTCCACGTAAGCATCTATCCGGCGCAGTTCGGCGGGGATGTTGATGCGTTGCGGACAGTGAGGGCTGCATTGGTTGCATCCGATGCAATGGCTTGCCTGCCGCAACTTCGGGACGCTGCGGTCGTAACCGACAAGGAAGGCGCGACGGGCACTCCGATAGTTCGCGTCCTGCGTGCTTTCCGGGATGTTTCCCTCGTTCAGGCACTTGTTGTAATGGAGCAGGATGGCAGGTATGTCAAGCCCATACGGACAAGGCATACAGTATTTGCAGTCGTTGCAGGGAATGGTGTCGAAGCTCATCATCAGCGTGGCGGTTTCTTGCAGGAACGCGAAATCGTCTTCCGTCAGCAGCTTCAAGGGAGAGTACGTGCGCAGGTTGTCCTGCAAGTGCTCCATACGTGTCATGCCGCTCAGCACGGTGTGGACGCCGGGCAGGCTTCCGGCAAAACGGAACGCCCACGAAGCCACGCTCCTCTCAGGCTCGCGCTGCTTGAGGCGGGCAAAGATGGTGCTGGGCACATTGGAAAGACGGCCGCCCAACAGCGGTTCCATAACGACGACAGGAATGTTCCGCTTCGCCAATTCGTTGTACAGATACTCAGCATCGGTATTCCTCGGGTTGATTTGCTTGGCGTATTTCCAGTCCAGATAATTCAACTGAATCTGCACGAAGTCCCATTTGTATTTATCGTGCCGCGAGAGCAGGTAGTCGAACACCCGTACATCGCCGTGATAGGAAAAACCGAGGTTGCGGATACGCCCTGCCTCGCGTTCTTCCAGCAGGAAGTCGAGGATGCCGTTTTTCATGTAGCGGTTCTCGAACTCTTCCATACCGTCACCCATGCCGATGCCGTGCAGCAGCAGGTAGTCCAGATAGTCCACCTGCAGTTCCTTCATCGAGTTGCGATACATGGCGATGGATGCCTCCCGGCTCCAGCTGGAGGGCGCGAAGTTCGACAGCTTGGTGGCGATGAAATACGAGTCGCGTGGGTGACGGCTTAGGGCGATACCGGTAGCGTGTTCCGACTTGCCCCGGCAATAGGCGGGCGACGTATCGAAATAATTCACGCCGTGGGCGATGGCATAATCCACCAGTTCGTTCACCATTTCCTGGTCTATCTCCTCATTCCCCTCACGGGCACTGCGGCCTCCCACAGAGGGCAGGCGCATCATCCCGAAGCCGAGCAGTGACACACGGTCGCCCGTCGAAGGATTCGTGCGGTACGTCATTTCGCCCGTGGGTTCGGCTACAGCGGCAGCTCTCTTTTCGCTGTTGGCGCATGCCGAAAGTCCGGTGGCAGCCATTCCGGCTACCCCCATTGTCTTCAGGAAGTCCCGACGGGACAACATCTTTTTATGATCTTGATTGCTCATATTCTTTTATATATAAGATTTTACATTACGCTGTGCATCGTATGTCCTTCCACATAGATGGCGCTGAACGGACGGGCAGGGCACAGATTTTCACATGCACCGCAACCGATACACCGTTCGGTATTGATAACCGGAATCTTGACGGAGTCCGGGTCACTGCTGTCCGAGGAAATCATCAGTATGGCTCCCGATGGGCAATGGCGGGCACAGTTGCCACAATCCACGCCATCGGTCAGCGGAATACAGTTCTGTTTTATCCATACGGCGTGACCGATGCGCGTGGACGATTTTTCGGCAACCGTTATCGGCCGGATGGCTCCTGCGGGACAGACTTCACTGCATCGGGTACATTCCGGACGGCAATAGCCACGCTCGTAGGACATTTCGGGCTGCATCAGTTTCATTAGGTCGGTGGACGGACGGAGCACTCCGTTGGGACATGCCGACACACAGAGTTGGCAAGCTGTACAATGTCGGGCAAAGTCGCGTGCACTCAAGGCTCCGGATGGAACAATCGATGTGGCACGTTTGGGTACCTGCTTCTCCTCGATGACTGCCAGTCCGCCGTCTACTTTCTTCTCTTGCGCATGGATTGCCGATGTAACGGCAAGCACGGCTGTGGCAGATAGGAAACTGCGGCGGGAAGCCCCCTCAACTCCCCCCGTGGGGGAGCTAATATTACCGTTGGATTGAGTCCCCTCCCCACGGGGGAGGGTTAGGGAGAGGCTGATGGCTCCGTGCCGGCACGTATCGATGCAATCCATGCACGCCACACAACGGCTGTAATCCACAGTGTGCTTCTTTCCGTTGATGCACGCCGCCTTGCATTTTCGCGAACACAGTCCGCAAGCGTTGCATTTGTCCGTATCTATGGTAATCCGTAATAACGAGAAGCGGGACAAGAAGCCGAGTATCGTCCCCACCGGACAAATGGTGTTGCAGTAGGTCCGTCCGTTGCGCCACGCCAATACACCTATTATAATAAAGGTGAGCACGGCAATGACAAATGTCGGCAGGCTTTTCATCCACACTTCCGTTTCGTAGAAGGCATAGCTGTCCGCCCGTTCGGCAACGTAGGCGAGCAGGTTGTTCCCCCAGCGGTATACAGGTGCAAACAGGTTGCTTGCAACCCTTCCGTATGAACTGTAGGGCGCAAGCAAGGCGACAAACGAACCTATCCCTGCAATCAGGGCAAGAATAAACAATGCCAGTACGCTGTAGCGCAACCACGATTTGGCAGGCGACCAAGAGAAACGGTATTTTTTCTTTTTCCGTCGTCCGCTTATCCATGAAATGACATCTTGAAATACCCCTAATGGGCAGATAACCGAGCAGTACACTCGTCCAAGGACAAGCGTCAAGGCGATGAGCAGCACGATGACGCCCACGTTCAGGGCGAGCACTGCAGGAAGGAATTGTATTTTTGCCATCCAACCGAACCAGGCGTGCATGGTTCCCGTGAAGTCGAGAAACAGCAGCGTGATGAGCGTAAAGAACAGAATGGCGAGTGTCAGTCTTATTTTTCTCAGCATATCGTCTTTGTTTTTATAGTTTCTGATGGTTTGCTTCCTTGATGCTCCACAGCGACACATGTTCGTTGCGGTAGCGGGCGTTGGGGTTCACTTCCTTCATCTGCTTGAAGAGGATGGCTTTCTGCGGACAGTTGTGGATGCAGGCAAAGCAGAACTCACAGTCGCCTTCCGTCTTTACGCCCGTAGATGTCAGTTCGTAATTGCCCCGCGGACAGACCTCGGTGCAGATACCGCAGCCGATACAGGCATCTGTGACAGTAAAGGCATCCTGGCTATGCATCAGGAAACCCGTTTCCGGATTTACGCCCGATGCCTGTAGGAATCCGGCATGCTGTTGCCGTTCCAGTTCCGTCACCGGTTCATGCCAGCGGCGCTGTGCGGTCAAGTCGGTGCGGATGCGTTCCAGGCTTTCGGGGATGTGCTTGTCAATCTTGATTTGCTCGTTCATATCGAAGTTAGGTAGCCAGTTGTCCACCATAATCATCGTGGTGATGTAGTCGAAGGGGCACCCCGCCTTTCGGGAAACGTCATCCCATATCTCGACGGAGCTGCATTTGCGGTTGCCGTAGGTCAGGATGGCAAACTTGTATCCGGCTTCCAAGTGTGCCTTTTTGATGAACTCCCGCACCATATTGGGCGGCATGTGCCCGTAGACGGGATAGACAATGCCGATTTCGTCTGCCTCGAACGTATAGCGGCCTTGCTTCACCAGTTGCGGGATACTGAGCAGTTCGGTGTGCTCATCTGCCAGTTCGCGGGCCACATAGAGGCAGTTGCCTGTCCCTGTGAAATAGAGGATAATGCGTTTCTTTGTCTTGTTTTCGCACGCAGTCAGGGTCGGCAGCCCCATACAGGCGGCTCCTGCAACGAGCAGCCCCATCCGTTTGAGGGCGGAGCGACGGGAGATTGTTTCCATTGTATGCTTTTGTTTTAATTGGTTTTCAGTCAAGGCAAAGGTACGGAACATAACCTACCCCGTCCATACACAGATTACGGAACAAAGCACCTATTTTACAGAACATACCTGTTGGCGGAATTCATTTGGCGTGTATATGATTCTTACCTATTGGGATATCCCGTTATTTTCTATCAGAAACCTGCTCCATCTGAAATACGCAAACTATTGATAATTACTCATTTAACAGTTTATCACAATTTATTTATAATAAACTGCCAGTTTATTCTGATTAAACTGTCAGTTTAGTCTGATTAAACTGTCGGTTTAGTCTGATTAAACTGTGAGTTTATTATGATTAAACTGTGATTAAACTGATAGTTGTCCATCCATTTGATTTTTTCAGAGACCCGAATGGGTTCAACTATGCCGCGGGTGAGCGAAGTGCTAAGCATGATTGGACGGCTTCGCCGCCCTTTCAATTCCGCCAACGGGTCAGAACATCCTTCTTCGATCTCGAAACAGCAAACCCATTTCACCGAATCTTATACCGATTTTACTGAAAGACCTTTCGCGAATCATTGTCTTTCAAAAGATTTCCGTATTTTTGGACAACCAAATTAAAATGTGAACAAGTATGGGTGAAATATTGGATTTGAAAACGATACATGACTACAACGACTTTCTCGGCCTGGAAACGCTGAACCCGTTGGTGAGCTTCGTCGATTTCTCGAAAGTAGAAGTGCTTCCACACCGCTGCAAATGCTTTGGCTTCTATGCCATTTTCCTGAAGGAGAAGATTCACGGACCTATCACTTATGGACGCAGCAAGTACGACTATCAGGAAGGTACATTGGTGTTCATCGCTCCCGGACAGGTAGGAGGCATCAACGACGGTGGCGAAACGCTGCATCCACAAGGCTATGCCCTGTTGTTCCACCCCGACCTCATCCGAGGTACGTCTCTGGTACGGAAAATGAAGGATTATACCTTCTTTTCTTATGAAGTGAACGAGGCTCTGCACATGTCGGAACGCGAACGGCAGACCGTCTTCAATTGTTTCAATGAGATAGAAGAAGAACTCCGGCATGCCATCGACAAGCACAGCCGGAGCATCATCGTGTCCAATATAGAGGTCTTACTCAACCATTGCCTTCGTTTCTACGACCGCCAGTTTGCTACCCGTGAGGTTATCAACCATGATGTCCTTACCCGTTTCGAAGAACTGCTGGTCGGTTATTTCGATTCCGACAAGCCGGAGCAAATCGGACTGCCCACCGTAGCGTGGTGTGCTGACCAGCTTCACTTCTCTGCCAACTATTTCGGCGACCTTATCAAGAAAGAAACGGGCAAATCAGCCATTGAGTATATTCACTTCACCGTCATCAATCGTGTCAAGGATTTGCTGACGAGCACGAGTAAAACCGTAAGCGAAATAGCCTACGAAGTCGGCTTCCAGTATCCGCACCACCTGAGCCGGATGTTTAAAAAGGTTGTGGGGTGTACACCGAATGAATATAGAATATCGAGTTGATTATAAAATAGATTATATTTACATCCACAACGGTTTACCAAGCCAGTTTTGCGGAATGCCTATCGCCTTGTAATCAACGTCCAGCAAGAATTGGAAATGCTGCTTCATACCGTTGTGTGGCGATATAATGTCAATAGTATGTATCGGCAAACACGTTCCTTATCATCGAATGCAAACCCTCTTTGGAATAGCAACTCAGCTAAATCCTCCGGGCTTTTGTATTGTGGGCGACAAAATCTATCCTATTCGTATCATCCGTGGTTCAAGGAAGTAAACAAAAATAGAGGATGTGACCTCCACGGTCACATCCTCTTCTCACTTTTTATCTCTGTTCTCCTTCAGAAGAAGTGATTTCGTTTACATCAAGCTCTCGATTTCCTCAAATTCAGGACCCATCTGCAGATTGTAGTACACACGGTACAGACCATTGAGCCACAATTCTTTCTTTTCAGGCTGAAGCTGACGGGCTTTCTCGTAGCAAGGACGAGCTTTCTCGTAGAAGGTCTTCAGTGTTGCCTGGTCTTGCTGGTATTTGGGATCGTTGACATCCGCGGTGGCCTTCTCGGAGAAGTCTTGTGCTTGGAGACAATATACCAAACCTAAGTTAGAATAGGCTTCGGCATAGTTCGGATCTATTTCCGTGGTCTTTTGATAGAATTCGATGGCCTTCTCCAACGAAGCAGCGGCCTGGCCAGGATCCTTTTCACGCAGGACAGTGTACATGTTGTGATACAGGTAACCCTTTACATAGAGGTAGAAGGTATTGTTGGGGTCTTTAGCCAACATGTCGTCGGCAAACTTCAACGCTTCGTCATACTTGTTGTTGTTGCTGTAGTAATCTATCAGATTGCCAAAGAAGAACTGATGGTCAGGATACTTCCGGATACCTTCTTGGAGCGACGCAATCCACTTGGTGGTATCACCTTCAGCTTTCAAGGCCGTAGACTCCAACTCCATGGCAAACTTGCCAACTTCCTTATCATCCCTCGCATAAGGAGCATACTTCAGCACACTGGGATAATCTTCCAAGCGAGCCGCTACCATGCTGGCGTAGTAAGCGATGGTGGGCAGGATGGTATCGGTCTGGAGCAAGTTCTCCTTCTCAAACATGGGATGTGCTGCCATGTCAACGTAAGTACCGAAGAAGTCAAGAGCCTTTTGTCCGTCTTCTTTCTTCTCAGAACCCAAATAGGTGTTGTAGTACTGGATACCACCGTTGATGAGGTTGCCGCGCTCGTTCAGCATGGTGGCAGAGTTGCTCTTGCGATATTTGTTCTTAATTTTACCCTTCTCGTTGGGAATTTGAGCTAATTCATCGCATTTAAAGAAGTAACGGCACATGTTCAGCGCACTGTTGTACACCTGCAATGTGTCGTAGGGCTTGCGCAGGTAGGCGTTCTTCATTTCTTCTTCGCTTCTTCTGCGCTGGATGAAACCGGCCACGTTCCATGTTTCGGCCACATCCTTCGTTTCAGGATTAACCAGAGCTTGGTTAATCAGCTCTTCCGCCTTGGCAAAATCGGGTGTCGTGCCGTTGGCGATTTTCTTGGCTTCCTTCACTGCTTTTTCCTGTGCGAAGCTTACGCTTGTCGCACCAATCAGCAAAGCCGCTACAAATAATAACTTTTTCATGATTGTTGAAAAATAAAATTAAATTAACGTTTATTTTATTTCGTCTATTCTTCTTGTTCGATTTGTCCTATGTTTTCACCTTCATCATCCACCTCAGCGGCCTCGGCACTCACCTTGCACACGGAACCAATCTCGTCATTACGTTTCTCAAGGTTAATGAGATGGACGCCTTGGGTGGCTCGTCCCATAATGCGCACATCGGCCACACGCAAGCGTATGGTGATGCCAGACTTATTGATAATCATCAAGTCGTTTTCATCAGTCACGGTTTTGATAGCCACTAGCTTTCCGGTCTTCTCGGTGATGTTCATGGTCTTCACACCTTTGCCTCCACGGTTAGTCTTGCGGTAGTCCTCAATGTCAGAGCGCTTGCCATAACCTTGCTCGGACACAACCATGATGGTTTCATGCTCGGGGTCTTTGATGCATACCATGCCAACCACTTCGTCCTGCCCGTCTTCATCCAGCGTCATGCCTCGCACACCAGTGGCTGTACGACCCATAACGCGCACAGCGCTTTCGTGAAAGCGGATAGCGCGCCCGTTACGGTTAGCGATAATGATTTCATTGTCTCCATTGGTCATGCGAACCTCGATGACACGGTCGTCTTCACGGATGGTAATGGCGTTCACACCATTCTGGCGCGGGCGTGAATACTGTTCCAGCAATGTTTTCTTGATGACGCCTTGCTTGGTACAGAAAAGCACGTAGTGGGAGTTGATGAACTCCTGGTCATTGAGGTTCTTTACGCGCAGGTAAGCATTCACGGCATCATCCGAGTCGATGTTAAGCAGGTTCTGTATAGCCCTGCCCTTAGAACTCTTTGAACCTTCAGGTATCTCGTACACTTTCAGCCAATAGCATTTGCCTTTCTGGGTGAAGAACATCATGGTGTTGTGCATCGTGGCAGGATAGATATGCTCCACGAAGTCTTGGTCGCGCGTGTCGGAACCTTTGGATCCTACCCCACCCCGGTTTTGGGCATGGAATTCGCTCAAGGGCGTGCGCTTGATGTAGCCCATGTGCGAGATAGTGATAATCATCTGGTCATCGGCATAGAAATCTTCAGGATTGAACTCCTCGGATGAGTAAACTATCTCGGAACGGCGTGGGTCGCCATACTTGGCCTTCACTTCGATGAGTTCGTCCTTGATGACCTTGCGGCACAAATCGTCGTTGACTAATATTTCTTCCAAATAGGCAATTTGCTTTTTGACTTCTTCGTATTCGGCATGGAGCTGGTCCTGCATGAGGCCTGTAAGTTGACGCAAACGCATTTCCACGATAGCGCGCGCCTGTATTTCGGTCAGTTGGAAACGTTCCATCAGCCCCTTGATAGCATCATTTGGTGTCTTGGCGGCACGGATAATGCGTATCACTTCGTCAATATTGTCCGAAGCTATGATGAGACCTTCCAATATGTGGGCGCGTTCCTTAGCCTTGCGCAAGTCAAACTTGGTGCGGCGTATCACCACATCGTGCCGGTGCTCCACAAAATAGCGGATGAGGTCTTTCAAATTGAGCAGACGGGGACGTCCGTGCACCAAAGCCACGTTGTTGACGCTGAACGAGGTCTGCAATTGGGTCATTTTATAAAGTTTGTTCAACACCACACTGGCGTTTGCGTCGCGCTTTACGTCAATGACAATACGCATGCCTTCGCGGTCGGACTCGTCATTGACGTTCGTCACGCCTTCTATTTTTTTCTCATTGGCCAAGTCGGCTATGTACTTGATGAGTTCGGCTTTGTTCACCCCGTAAGGTATCTCAGTCACCACGATTTTATCGTGCGTGGTTCCGTTTTCTATCTCTGCCTTGGCACGCATCACTACCCTTCCCCTTCCGGTAAGATAGGCTTCGCGCACCCCATTCATACCATATATATATCCTCCTGTGGGAAAGTCGGGAGCTTTGACGTAATCCATCAGTTCCTCAATGGAAATATCGTTGTTATCAATGTATGCCACACACGCGTCAATCACTTCGGCCAGATTGTGCGTGGGCATATTGGTAGCCATACCAACGGCAATACCGGAGGCTCCGTTTACCAGCAGGTTGGGGATACGTGTAGGCATTACGGTGGGTTCCTGCAAAGTATCATCAAAATTATTCATCATATCCACCGTTTCCTTGTCGATGTCTTGCATCATATCCTCGCCAATCTTGCGCAAGCGGCACTCGGTGTATCGCATGGCCGCAGGACTATCTCCGTCAACCGAGCCATAGTTGCCTTGCCCGTCCACCACCATGTAGCGCATCGCCCAAGGCTGAGCCATACGTACAAGCGCTCCGTAAACTGATGAGTCGCCATGCGGGTGATATTTACCTAAGACTTCACCTACCACTCTGGCTGATTTCTTATAAGGTTTGTCGGACGTGTTTCCCAACCCCATCATGCCGTAAAGTATGCGCCGATGTACGGGTTTGAAACCGTCTCTTACATCTGGAAGGGCACGCGCCACGATTACTGACATGGAGTAATCGATGTACGATGACTTCATTTCCTCCTCGATGTTGATTTTTATAATTCTGTCTTGTTCAAGCATTTAAAACAATTATTAATTATACAATCTTTGGGTTCACGAAAAACCACGCTAAAGTACTGCTTTTTCACGACATACAAAAACTTTTGGGGAAGAAACTTTAAGCGCTTGAATAGGCAAGTAATAATTTTAATATGATAATGTGCCAATGTGCCGATTGCGCTGCACAGAGTTTGCACCAATGTGTGTTCACGCCATATGGCATTAGCACATAATCAGTCCGGAAGCGACATAAAAAACATCGCAATCTATATTTCTATCGATTGCGATGTTTGCAATTAAACATTATAGAAAAATGTTTAAAGGGAATTAGTTGATGAGATAGATGCTACGCTTGACGAACTTGTCCAACGCCTCTCCTTTCAGCATGCCATTTTGAAGCAAGGCCAAGTCGATGAGTTGTTTGATGACGGGGTTCTTCGCAGCATAGTCTGCATAAAGGCTCTCTTTCTGGGCTTTCAATGCGTCGCATTTCTTGTTGAGGTCTTCCAATTCGTCTTTCTCAGCGGTAGGAATTTCTTCGTCTTTCTTGCCTTCGTGACTCTTCTTCAAGGCATCGCGACGGGCATTTGTCTCGTCCAGTTCTTGCTGGAGGGGAGCCACTTGCGCGGCACATGCCTGGTCTTCATCGGCCAATATGCCTTTTACGAGCTTATGGTCAGCGTTGAGCACAAGGTTGAACATGTCCGGCATGTCGCCATAGAAACTCATGCCTGCCTGGATGTTGGCCATTTCTTTCATACGGCGCATATACTCGCTTTGGGTTATCATCACAGGCAGAGCATTCTCTCCAAGGGACTGAGCCATGACGTAGAATTCTGTCTTGTCCGTCTTGGGCAACTGGCTCTTGAAAAGAATGGAGAGTACTTCCCGGTCGTGGGCTTGCACTTCGTCTTCCTTCTTGTCTTCTTTGGCTATGAGATTATCCAATGTGTCACTGTCCACACGCGTGAAGCGCACTTTCTCGAACTTCTGCTCCAACATACTTACTACAGCGATGTCCAGTTGCCCATCCATCAAGAGGACGTTGTATCCTTTGTTCTTGGCAGCCTCTATGTAGGTGTATTGCTCGTCCTTGTTGTTTGCGTAAAGGTATATCAAAGTGCCATTCTTATCGGTCTGATTATCCTTTATCAAAGTTTTGTATTCCTCAAAGGTGTAGAACTTGCCATCGCTGTCAGTCAAGAGGGCAAAGTCCTTTGCACGGTCATAAAAGTCCTCTTGCGTCAGCATGCCATAATCGATGAATATCTTCAAATCGTTCCATTTGTCCTCGAATTGCTTGCGGTCATTCTTGAAAATGGATTGCAGGCGGTCAGATACTTTCTTAGTGATATACGTGGAGATTTTCTTCACATTGGAATCACTTTGCAAATACGAACGCGACACGTTCAAAGGAATGTCCGGTGAATCCAGCACACCGTGAAGCAAGGTAAGGAAGTCAGGCACAATACCTTCTACAGAATCGGTAACGTACACTTGATTGCAATAGAGTTGTATTTTGTTACGATTCAGCTCGATGTTACTCTTTACCTTGGGGAAGTAGAGGATACCGGTGAGGTGGAACGGATAGTCTACATTAAGGTGTATCCAGAACAGGGGCTCATCGCTCATGGGATAGAGGTCGCGGTAGAATTTCTTGTAGTCATCGTCCTTCAGTTCACTGGGTTTACGCGTCCACAAGGGGGTAGTATCATTGATGATATTATCCTCCTCGGTTTCCACCTGTTTCCCGTCTTTCCATTCTTTTTTCTTGCCGAAGGCAATAGGCACTGGCAGGAAACTGCAATATTTCTTCAGCAAGGAAGCTATGCGCGCTTCTTCCAAAAATTCTTTGCAGTCATCGTCCACATAAAGCACGATATCCGTACCACGGTCGGCTTTGTCACAATCTTCGATGGTGAATTCCGGACTTCCGTCACAAGTCCATTTTACAGCTTGCGCGCCTTCTTTGTAAGATTTAGTAATAAGTTCCACTTTCTTGGCGACCATAAAGGCAGAATAGAAGCCCAAGCCAAAATGTCCAATAATGGCGTTAGCGTCGTTCTTGTATTTTTCCAAAAAATCATTTGCACCCGAAAAGGCTATCTGATTGATGTATTTGTCTATTTCTTCGGCGGTCAACCCAAGGCCTCTATCTGACACGGTGATAGTATCCTTGCCCAAGCTGACATGTATGGTGAGGTCTCCGGTCTCGCCTTGGAACTCACCCATAGAGATAAGCGTCTTCAACTTTTGCGTGGCGTCTACAGCATTGGACACCAGTTCACGTAAGAAAATCTCATGATCACTATATAAGAATTTTTTAATAACGGGGAAAATGTTCTCTGTAGTTACCCCAATATTTCCTTTTTGCATCGTTACTATAATTTTTTAGTTCACTATTTTCTGATAGGGAAAATACAAAAAAAATGCCAGCCCATGCATGGCTGACATTTTGTCTGTATAATATGACAGGTATGTCTTTCTATCGTTTCATGCTCAGTGCCTCGCTACCCTCGTCCCATGTGACGTGTATTGTATCTCCGGGCCGGAGTTCAGAACCGATTATCATTTCGGACAATCCGTCTTCCAGGTAGGTCTGCACCGCACGCTTCAAGGGGCGTGCGCCGTATTGTACGTCATATCCTTTCTTAGCCAGGAATTGCTTGGCTCCGTCACTCACTTCCATGTGGTAACCAATAGCTTCGACGCGTCCGTAAAGGGCGTCCAACTCAATGTCTACAATCTTCACGATGTCCTCCAGAGTGAGCTGATCGAAAGTGATGATGTCATCCAGACGATTTAGGAACTCAGGCGAGAAAGTCTTGTTCAGCGCTTTCTGTATCACTCCGCGCGAATATTCGCGGTCGTCTGCACGGTTTTGAGCCGCAAAGCCCACGCCTCGTCCAAACTCCTTGAGCTGACGGGTGCCTATGTTGGAGGTCATGATGATAATAGTGTTTTTGAAATCTATCGTACGTCCCGTGTTGTCCGTCAGACGTCCTTCGTCCAGCACCTGCAAGAGGATGTTGAACACATCGGAATGCGCTTTCTCAATTTCATCCAACAGGATGATGGAGTAAGGTTTGCGGCGTACGCGCTCAGTCAGCTGTCCACCTTCCTCGTAGCCCACGTAGCCCGGAGCCGCACCTATCATGCGGGAAACCGTGTATTTCTCCATGTACTCGCTCATGTCAATGCGTATCAACGCATCGTCCGAACCGAACATAAAACGCGCCAATTGCTTGGCCAAGTGGGTTTTTCCTACGCCCGTAGGCCCTAGGAACATAAAGGTACCGATGGGGCGGTTGGGATCCTTTAAGCCCACACGACTTCGCACGATGGCTTTCACCACCTTGTCTATGGCCGCATCTTGTCCTATGACTTTGGAGCGCAAGGTTTCCTTCATACCGGACAATTTGATGCCTTCAGCCTGCGCCATGCGTTGCACGGGCACCCCGGACATCATGGACACCACTTGGGCAATCTCTTCCTCGTCCACGGTCTCACGCCGGTCCTTAAGTTGTTTTTCCCATTCGTCTTTCATTATTTCCAGCTGGGTTGAGAGTTCCTTTTCACGGTCTCTATATCCGGCAGCCAACTCAAAGTTTTGCGAACGCACGGCTTCCGCTTTTTGCAGGCGCGCCATTTCAATGAGTTTCTCCTGTTCCTCAATCTCCTTCGGAACGTTTATATTGGTCAAGTGCACCCGCGAACCGGCTTCATCCAGCGCATCGATGGCTTTGTCGGGGAAACTCCTGTCGCTGATGTAACGGGCAGAGAGTTTTACGCACGCCTCCAACGCCTCATCCGTATACCACACGTTGTGATGGTCTTCATATTTCTCCTTTATATTTTTCAATATCTGGAGTGTCTCTTCCTCCGTCGTAGGTTCTACGATAATTTTCTGGAATCGGCGTTCCAAAGCCCCGTCTTTCTCAATGCTTTTACGGTATTCGTCCAATGTCGTCGCACCTATGCACTGGATTTCACCACGCGCCAAAGCCGGCTTCAGCATGTTGGCCGCATCCATGGTTCCCGCGGCGGCTCCCGCCCCGACAATGGTATGAATTTCATCAATGAACAGGATGACATTCGGATTTTTCTGCAACTCATTAATAATGGAGCGAACGCGTTCCTCAAACTGGCCTCGATACTTTGTTCCGGCCACTACTGCGGACATGTCGAGCATAATGACACGTTTGTCAAACAAGATGCGTGACACTTTTTTTTCGTTGATGCGCAAAGCCAGCCCTTCCACGATAGCCGATTTACCCACGCCCGGCTCTCCGATAAGTACCGGATTGTTTTTCTTACGCCGGCTCAAGATTTGCGCCAGACGTTCTATTTCACGTTCACGCCCAACGACAGGATCCAGCTTGCCCTCAGCGGCCGCACGGGTAATGTCCATACCGAAATTATCCAGCACCGGCGTGTCGTTCGTAGGTTTCTTTTGAGCCGTTTGCGCCGAAGCCGCATAACCCGCCCCACTCATATTGTCATTTTGACCGGAGCGTGAAGGAAGCACATCGTCCTCCTCATCCTCGTCATCTTCCGTAAATCTCATGCCTGCATTCGGATTAGCCGATTTTTTTGTCAAGAGTTCAAAAACGGCTTTATATGTTATCTGGTTTTCCTCAAGTACAGCAGAAGCCACTCCGTCTTCATTCTTCAGAATTGCCAGCAGAACATGTTCCGTATCGGCTACGGTACTTTTCAGCAAACGTGCTTCCAACATACTGATTTTCAGCACGCGTGTAGCTTCCACGCTCAACGGGTTTTCACTGTTGCCCCCATATTCAGCCTGTGTGATTACGGTATTTCGCATCAGACGCTCAAGGTTCGTTTTAATCAAGTCCAGGTTTGCGCCAAGTTTCCGCAACACTTCTACGGCTTTTCCCGTACCGTCGCGCAATATTCCCAGCAACAGATGTCCCGGTCCTATATAATTGGTCTTCAACCGAACAGACTCTTCCTTGCTGTATACTAATACATCCGAAACTTTTTGCGAAAATTGATTATTCATGTACTTTCTCCTTATTATGTTGGGGTTATTTCCATGGCAAATATACGCATTTTTAAGACAATGCGCCATAGCCATATCCTTTCTCTACAAAACTTATGCCAGTTTTTATTCAAACTCGTAAAGTTCGGATGGAGTCGTACGCTTCAGCGCGCAAAGTTGCACATCCCGTCCTACTTCTATGCCTTTCTCCCTCAGTTTCCATTCCACGGTTTTATACGCCAGCTCCGGATGATTGTTTTCCCGGCTCAAATGGCATAACCAGACGTAACGCAAGCGCTCTGTAAAGTGCTCCGCCAAAAAGGTGGCCGTAGCCGTATTGCTCAAATGGCCGGTGCGGCTTGTTATCCGTTCTTTCAGATAAGCCGGATACGGTCCCATGCGCAACATTTCCTCATCATAATTGGCCTCCAGTATCAGATAGTTGGCCCTACATATATATTGAGCCGCCACGGGCGTTATCTCACCCAAATCCGTCAAAAACGCGAATGCTTTTCCGCCGGCCTCGATGAAATAACCCACATTGTCAATGCCATCATGAGGCACTTCAAATGATTCGATACGGAAATCTTCCAATTGCATGGGCTGCTGTTTTTCCAAATAGCGCACCGAGGCGCCCAGTTTTTCGGATACGCAATAGCTTTTATTGATTCCTTCATGAATGCGCCGTGTCGAATAGACAGGTATGTTCAGCTTCTCACCAAAGCCTCCGACGGCCTTAATGTGGTCGGCATGGTCATGGGTGACAAAAACGGCTCTGATTGTCTCCATCCCGATGTTATGTTCCTTCAGCACTTTCCGGACAGTACGCATAGCGACACCCGCATCAATCAATATACCATATTTTTCGGAGCCTAAATAATAGCAGTTCCCACTGCTCCCGCTCGCCAAACTTATAAATCGTATTTTCATTCTTTCTCTTCCTTCTATTATCCTTTCCGGAAGTTCATTTCCCAAAAAGCGGCACAAAGATACGCAAAAATACCAATAAACAGGTTCACCTGATTTTTAATTCCAGTTTTATTAGTTTATTCAATTATAAAAACTATATTTGCACTCAATATTAATATCCAATTATTAAACTAAATTAAAGGAGACAAAATTATGAAGAAGTTTAATTTGAAGATGGCTGCCACCGTGATGATATGCGGTGCGTTTCTGTTCAGTTCATGTGTAGGTTCATTTGGCTTGCATAGTAAATTGTCCTCTTGGAACCAAAACATCAGCAATAAAGCTGTAAATGAACTTGTGTATCTGGTGCTCAATATCATCCCAGTTTACGGTGTGTGCTACTTGGCCGACGCCCTTGTCATCAACTCCATTGAATTCTGGTCGGGAAGCAACCCGATGGCAAGCATCGGTGATGTGAAGAAAGTGCAGGGCGAGAACGGGAATTATCTGGTAGAAACCTTGGAAAATGGTTACTCCATCACAAAGGAAGGTGACGAGAACGCGTCAATGGAACTGATTTACGACAAAGACTTGAACTCGTGGAATGTGGTTGCCGACGGCATCAGCACCGAATTGATTAAAATGAACAACGACGGAACCGCCAACATGACGTTGCCCAATGGTGAAGACTTGACTGTCACGCTGGATGAGCAAGGTGTGGCCGATGCACGCCAAGCCATCATGGCAGACGCCTATTACGCACTGAAGTAAAGAGGAAGGCTTTCAATTTTTTTAATAAACGATTGATGCAGGGAGCAACGTTGGGAAAAATGTTGCTCCCTCGTTTCATGCCCCCCTATATCGGTTCCTCGTCCCCCCCTGCCCTGCTCCAGCCTGCCATAAGGAACCGGCCTGAAAATCCGGTTGTGGATTATTAGCAGATGAATACAATTAGCCTATATGATACATGGAATTTCAGTTTTTTGTCAAAACATTTCCACCTTCGGGGAAACACCGACCTTTCACCGGAAAAACGCTTAACTGTTCCTTCCGAAATAGTCAAGTGTTTACCCCCGAAATACTTAACTATTCTGAGAGAAACAGTTAAGTATTCCAGAGCAAACAGTTAAGTGTTTTGCAAAAACATAAATAGCTGACAATCAGATATATATCGAGACATATTCCGGTTAATGGAAAGGTTTGGCCGCCCGTTTTATACATTTATTCGCATTCTGGCCGATAAAAGATGATGAAATGTTAATACGTATTGTCAAAAAATCATATCCACATTTAGATAATGATGACCTGCAAGGCAGTATTCCGTCAACATGTCATAGCTGAGAGGGGTATGCATCTGACAGGCTTTATAAAGTCAAGCCATCATCGCAATTTGTCACGATATTCCTTGGGAGGACAGCCTAACGTCTTTTTGACATATTTGCAGAAAAAAGACAGGTTGGGGAAATCCAGATACTCGGAAATTTCCTTGATGGATTTATCTGTATATGCCAACAAGTAGCGGATGCGCTCGGTCATGGCGTCGCTTATCCATGCAGACGCGGTGCGCCCACTCACTTTGGAACAGACGGAAGAAAGATATTTAGGCGTGACGCACAATTTGTTCGCATAAAAACTGACGTGCCGCGACTTGATGTCGTTGTCCGCAAGCAGTTTGGTAAACTGACGGAACAGAATGTCGCCCTGGCGAATGGTGTTTTTCTCCATCTTACGCAGAAAAACATCCGGGAGGTCGGCCAGCAACTCGTACAGCATTCCGACGATGGCGCACGTAATAGCCTCCTGATGATAGGCCCGACCAGGGTTCTGTAGCCTGATGGATATGATTTGGAAGTAAGGAGTAAACAACTCTCTCCATTCATCGCTGATGTGGATAACGGGATGTTCGCGCAAATAAAGGAACTTTCCGAACAAATCGTTACCACGATGAAAAACTGCCTGGATAAACCGTGTGGATATGCATATGGCGGCACACACACAATCCGTACTGGACTGACCGACATGAATGATACTTTTGGGGGCTAAAAACACTAAATTGTTGGAACCAAGCGTGTAAGCTCCTTCACTAAGCGCAAACTCCACCTCACCTTCCTTGCAAAACAGAAGCATGGACAATTCCGCAGACATGCGCATCGCCCGGTTGGAAAAGTTTCGAAGATTGTTCACCAACGCGACATTCTGATCAGAATAATGCACCTCAGCTCCCAACGGGTTAGCATGAAGCAAATCATCCATACAAAGTTCTTCTATCATAAATCTATTATTCATAAGTTTAGCTTGTAAATGAAAAACCAGCGTGCAAAATTAGGCATCTTCCACCGCTTAGGAATGTTCTTTTTCCCTTCATTTGTTTTCAATATCGGCACATCGGCAGATGGAAATCCAAAAGAAGTCACTACATTTGTATCGGCATACTTCCCTGAGTCTGCCAAAATTCGTACTAAACCTAAAGGATAAAAAAGAAATGAAGAACGTAAAAATTGTGGCCGGCCTGCTGTGTGCCGGCATCCTGTTCAGCGGTTGCGGAACAATGAACAACACCGCCAAGGGCGGAGTCATCGGAGGCGGTTCGGGAACGGCCGCAGGTGCTATCATCGGTGGTTTGATAGGAAAAGGTAAAGGAGCGGCCATCGGAGCCGCCGTAGGAGCCGTAGTAGGAACCAGTGCCGGTGTAGTAATAGGCCGCAAGATGGACAAGAAAGCGGAAGAAGCCGCTCGCATTGAAGGAGCGGAGGTGGAAAAGGTAACCGACACCAACGGGCTGGCCGCGGTAAAAGTGTCGTTCGCTTCGGGCATTTTGTTCGACTTCAACTCATCAGCCTTGAGTAACGAAGCCAAGGCATCCTTGCGCGAACTGGCGCAAATCCTCCGCGAAGACCCCACAACGGACATTGCCATCATAGGCCATACGGACAAGGTAGGCACCTATGAAGCCAATGTGAAAGTATCGAAAGACCGCGCTTACTCTGTGGAAAATTACCTGCAGGATTGCAACGTGTCGCCGGCCCAGTTCAAGGTTGTGAAGGGGGTGGCTTACGATGAATATGACGAAACCCGCACCGCAGATTGGAACCGACGCGTAGAAATATACATGTACGCCAGCAAAGAAATGATCCAGCAGGCCGAAACGCAAAACTGATTCTGGTCATAAACAACGAGTGACAAGCTACGAATGGGGTTCGCACTAATGCATGCGTTGACCTTACTCGTAGCCCGTCACTTATAGCATAACGGATTCAATCAATACCGATGTCCACCCTCCATTTCTTTGGCATCAATCTTTTTTTTGTCTATGCAACGCCAGGCAAAGAATATGTAAACCAGCACAAAGGGTACTAAGATGGACACGTAAGCCATAGTCTTGAGCGTAAACTTGCTGGAACTGCTGTTGGCCAAAGTAAGCGAGCTCTGCAAATCCACCGTAGACGGATAGTAGGCCGTATCGTTATATCCCGCTGTCAGCATCAAAGCCAGCACCGTAAGCACTGTGCCCACCCCGGCAAACCAAATGCCCTTGTCGTAACCGGACTTCCACAACGTGCGGACAATCCCCCACAACACGCCAACCACTCCCACTAAAAACAGAACCAGCACCCACGGCATGGCCAGCAGATTGTGAAAGTATTTGTAAGGCTCCATGCAAATCTCACCCGTCTCTGGACACACGGCATATCCGTCTGTCATCATAATATAAACCACAAAAGGCAGGAAGCAAACTAAAAACAAGACCGCATTGAGCCACAATGCTCGCCGGAACTTAGGAACCAATACATCGTCATCGATGTTATTGATGAAGTAAAGCAACCCCAATACACGTGCCAGAAAATACACCGCCAATCCCAAAATTACATTCCAGACGTTGCCCAAAGCATCAAGTCCATGCCAAGCGTTGGCCCATTGGCTGATAACGGGCATTCCCACATCCGTCATGTTGCCTTTGTCCACATAGAAAGCCGAACCAGTAAAGAACGTGGCCACCGCCGCACCCAGCAGCAACGGCCCCACTATGCCATTCAGCGCCAGGAAGACACGATATGTAGTCTTGCCCAACAGATTGCCTGCTTTTGACTGAAATTCATAACTCACGGCCTGCAACACGAAGCTGAACAGGATAAGCATCCACAACCAGTAAGCACCACCGAAACTAGTGCTATAGAACAAAGGAAACGAAGCGAAAAATGCCCCGCCGAAAGTGACGAGTGTCGTGAAAGTGAACTCCCATTTGCGTCCCGTGGAGTTGACCATCATCCGGCGTTGCTCCTCGGTGGAGCCTAAGGAAAACAACAACGAATTACCTCCCTGCACAAAAAGCAGAAACACCAATATCCCTCCCAACAAGGAGACGATAAACCACCAATATTCTTGAAGAAAAACCATATTTACCTTTTTTTAATATGCGAATGTAATTAACTAATCTTCCGGGCCTTTGCGAATAGCCTTCAGCATAATGCCCACCTCGGCTATCAACAAGACAGTGAACAGGACGAGAAAGATAAAGAAAGTGGTTTGCACCGATCCGACTTCCAGTTTCGAGATGGCCACGTTAACGGGAAGCATGTCCTGAATGGTCCACGGCTGACGCCCGCACTCGGCCACCACCCATCCCGCCTGTCCGGCCAAATACCCCAAGGGGATGCTCAGCATGGCCACCCAATGCATCCAGCGCATACGGGCCAAGTCCTTCTTATAAACAAGAAACAGCACTACGAGGAAGAACAGCAAGAAATATCCGCCCAGCACCACCATGATGCGGAAAGTATAGAATGTAAGCGGCACGTTGGGCACCAAGTCGTTCGCGTCTCGTATGTAGCCATAGCCAAAGTAAGGCATATTCTCCTCCAACGTCCGGGCAGCCACCCGCGCCTCATTCTCATTGCCTGCCGCCTTAGCCTCCCTATAAGCCGCAAAAGCCGCTATGGCCCGCTGCCCGCGAAGTATCTTTTCCTCAGCAGAAAGTGCCTGTGAGCCATCCTTCAGCGCATAGCCTCCTTCCAGAAGGTCGTTAATGCCAGGCACGAAAGCGTCCGCGTCACGCTCAGCCAGCAGGGAAAGCATCTTAGGCAATTCAATACGGAAGAGAAAAGGATCCACTCCATCGTCCGGAATTTGCTTAGCAGGATTAAGCACACCTACGGCCACCAGCCCCGCACCAGTCTGACCCTCATAGTAGCCCTCCATAGCGGCCAGTTTCATAGGTTGCTTTTGTGCCACCTGGTAGGCCGACCCGTCACCCGTCCAAGCGGAAAGGAGGGCGGCACACAAACCTACCCATGCCCCTACCTTCACACTGGCCAAGGCAAAGCGGGTGTCGCGTTTCTTGCACAAATACCAACAACTGACACCCACCACAAAGAGTGCGCCCAGCACCCAGCCGGACATCACCGTATGGAAAAACTTGTTGACTGCCATAGGCGAAGTGGCCACAGCTAAAAAGTCCACCATTTCATTACGGGCCGTGTCAGGATTGAACCGCATCCCAACAGGATTCTGCATCCAGGCATTGGCCACCAATATCCACCAAGCGGAGATTGTGGCTCCAAGGCCCGTAAGCCATGTCGAAGCAAGGTGGAAGCCGCGGCATACCTTCTCCCAACCGAAAAACATCACGGCGATGAACGTAGCCTCCATGAAGAAAGCCACAATGCCCTCTATGGCTAATGGCGCACCGAAAATGTCGCCCACAAACCAACTGTAATTGCTCCAATTGGTGCCGAACTCAAACTCCAAAATGATGCCAGTAGCCACACCAATGGCAAAATTGATACCGAAAAGTTTCATCCAGAAGCGGGCTGTACGCTTCCAGAATTCATTGCCCGTACGGTAATACACCGTCTCCATGATACCCATGATGACGGCCAACCCCAGCGTGAGCGGCACGAAAATCCAATGATAAATAGCCGTCAGGGCGAATTGCGCCCGCGACCAATCAATCAGCGAAGAATCAATGTGTTCCAACATGATACGATTTTATTGATTAATGTGAATAAACAGTCTCTCTTTATCGTCCCGCACGCTCTATCAACTCCCGGCTCACATAGCCTTCCTCTCCTTCTTCACTGGCCGCATCCGACAGGAAATCGGGGAAGAAGAACAGACGGAGCACAAAGAACAACACGAACAATTTTAACAGAATAATGACCCACAAGACACGCCCCCAAGTCATACTCCGAAATCCATCCCGATAAAAACGCCACACGGCTCCAAAAGTCTGCATCATACGTATAACGGAAAAATCCCTATCAACTTGCAAAGTTAAAAGAAAATAAGAAAGATACAACAAAAATCCAGCAATATTATTATTAGAGACTTGGACATTTAATCCTTGAATTATCAATAAAAAAACATCCGCTCTTCATAACCCGAACAGAAAATCCCCGCCTCATCCATGACAGACAAGGCGGGGACGCTTATTGACAACTGTATGTCTTTCCTCTTTTTATACCATCAACGCGGCAACCAGTGAAAGGATGGCGTAGAATTCGGGGAAGGCGGCGTAAATCAGCGTGTTGGTCAGCACGTTGTGACCTTGCGAAATACCTACAATACCGCTGGCCGAAATCTGTCCCTGACGGATGGCGGAGAACAAACAGATGAGACCTACACCGAGGCCAATACCCAACATCAACGGGCCGTCTGCCGTAAAGTCACGCCCCATTGTCATCAGGAAAGCGACAAAACCGTACAGACCCTGCGTGGCGGGCAGCGCGGAAAGAATCATGTAACTGGCCGACTGGGTGGGGTCTTTCTTTAAAGCGCCTTCAGCGGCTTTACCCGCGATTGTCGTTCCGTAGCAACTACCAATGCCGGAGAGGGCCAACATCAGACCCAGACCGAGATAACCTAAAATTTCATTCATAATCGTTTAAATTTTTATTTGTTTCTAATTTATATTATTCCATTCTCTCATTTCTCTACCGTAGCGAAGGGAGCGTAAGCCTCGCCCTTGCCTTCGTAACCGGAGTTTTTGAAGTATTCCACAAACGTCAGACGCAAGGGGTGAACAAAGCCGCTCAGACAGGACATGGCGATGTTCAGCGCATGACCGAAGACCAGTATCAGCCCGCAAGGCAGCCAGCCGATGAACGGCCCCGCCGCATCGTAGGTCATGAAGGCCAGTTGGTTGAACACGCCGCCCAGCATACCGCCCGCCAAGCCTAAAGCATAGAGACGGATGTAGGAAAGCGTATCGCCCGCCAAGCCCGTAGCCATGTTGTACGTGTCCCACAAGCCCGCGCCGATGTTGGCGAAGACATTGCGGTGCAGGTTGTTCAGCAGGTAAATGCCGATGGCCGCCACACCTCCGATGATGATGAACGACCACTGGGTCACCTGCGCCGAAATGACCTCGAAGAACGACAAGCCGCCCGTGCAGATGAAGCCTACCACCAGCAGCAGCCAGCCCCAGTCGCTCAGCGTCTCCTTGAAGCCGTATCGCACGGTGTTACAGATGGCTTTCACCGTCATGGCCAGGCAGATGTTTACCACACCGATGAGGAGCGACAGCACCATCGCCTTGTCATACGTCGTCCCTTCTATCTTGCCGGCTATCATATACTCTTTCATCCACTGGGGCAGGTCGGCATCGAAGAGGTTGACACCGAAGAACGTACCCAGTATGGCGCCGAATACGGTCGTGACAATGCCCAGCGTAATGACCATGTTCATCATGCCCGCCAAGGACTTGGACAGTTTCTTCTTCAAGATGAAACCCAAGGCAATCAGCGCCAGACCATAGCCCGCGTCGCCCAGACAGAAGGCGAAGAAGAGCGAGAAGAACGGCGCGATGATGGGCGTAGGGTCAAACTCCGAGTAGTTGGGCATGCCGTACATCTTGGTCAGCACCTCGAACATGCGGGCAAAGGCATTGTTCTTCAGCTTGATGGGCGCGCGGTCTTCCTTCGTGGCAGGACGTATGTCGTAGTACACGCCGCTGTCGTCCAGCATCCGGCGGACCTCGGCCTCCACATCTTCGGGTATCCAGCCTTCCAGCAGCACCACGCTTCCTTCGGCCATTGGCTCGCTGTCCAGCTGCACCTTACGCAAGTCGATGTCGCCCTGCAGCTGGCGGTTGCAGTACTCCAAGCCACGGTAATACATGAGGCAGAACTCTCCGAAGCCCGCCTCCTGTTCCTCAATGTCCTCCTCGATGCCGGCTTTCTTCTCTCTCAATTCCGACAGGCTCAACGAGGGCAGGCGCAAAGGCTCCATCTCCAACTCGACCGGATGAGGAGTGACGGTTACAAAGCTGATGTGCCCGCTATGCCGGCGGACGATGAGGGCGTTGTGCTCCGTCTCCCAGTCGGCCTTGTACTCATTCTCCATGCAGTCGTAGAACTGGATGAACCAGCCAGCGTCACGCAGACGCGCCACGACGCCCCAGTCGAACTCGCCCCACGGCTCCAAGGCGGCAATGTCTTTCTCGCAAGCGGGAAGCTGCTGCTTCAGCTCCTGGATGTCAGTCTGGAACTTTTCGAAACGCTCCACCAGCTCGTCCCCCGAAAGGTCCTTGCGGACAATTTCGTCCGGCTTGCTGTCGCCAAAGTTGCGTTGCATGCCCAGCAGCACGTTCTTATACAGCGCGCGCTTCTGCAAGAGGGCTTGCAGGGCCGCGTCCACTTCGCCGCGCTGTCGCTCCACCACGTGCACCACGCCCAGCTGGCGGATGCTGTCGAGGAACGACTCATATTCCTTGTGATAGACAAGGAACGTCAGCTTTTTCATTTTCGTAATCATGCCACGGCCTCCTTTCTTTGTTCCTGGTGCGACTTCATGATCTTCTGCGAAGACTTCGACAGGTTCTCTTCGTCCTCCATGAAGCGCTTGATTTTACGCAAGGCGTCCTGGTAGCCGGGGATTTGCACCTTTTCGAACAGGTTCACCTTCTGCGTGGTCTTCTTGCGGGCGTGTTCCAGCAGGCCGAGCTTGGCTTCGGTGAACTCGCGCTCGATGGCCGTATGCGCCAGTTCCTTCAGCAGTTCCAGCCCGTCGGCATACCACTTGGGGGCATTGAACAGGCTGTAGGGACGAATCTCGAAGTCCACATTCTCCAGTTGCGGCACGCGCACGCCGGCTATCTTGCGGACTTCCAGGCGGACATCGCTTACCTTGATGAGCGAGCTGTCGAACTCGTTCCAAAGGGCGAACATCGTCTCGTAGGCCTGTATGTCCTTTTCCAGCCTCTCCTCCAGCGCGCGGGCGTCGGTCTTGCACCGCTTCACCTCCATACGCAGGGCGCTCTCCTTGTTCTTGATGATAGGGAGCGTGCGCACGCGTATTTTCAGCTGTTTCTCCAACTGCTGGAGAGAGGTTTTGTTATATTGAAACTTTATCATACGATGTAACAGTAATATCGTTTTACATTCTGTTTCCCTCCGCGGAGACTTCCAAGGGGAGAGGGACGGCACATGTGGCAAGTGTCACTGTCACGTGTCACGCCCTGTCCGAGGGTCTCCTGGCTTCCAAGTCCTCATGCCTTGGGCCAGTACTCATCCATGAGGTCTTTCTTGATGTTCACCTCTTCGGGCTTGAAGTACTTGCCGAACAGCGACCAGGCCACATCGAGCATCTGCGTGGTGTCCACGTTGACGTCGATGGCCAGCAACTGGTTGGAGTAGTCTTTGGCGAAGGCCAGCGTACGTTCGTCGTAGTTGGTCAGGTCGAAACCGTTCTCCAGCTTTGTCTTGGCGTTGGCGGCGTCGGCGTACAGACGGACGGCGGCGTTCATCACTTGCGGATGGTCGCGGCGGGTCTTCTTGCCGGTGACGAGCTGCTTCAAGCGGGACAACGAGCGGAAGGGGTCGATGATGACCTTGCCGATGTCGCTGTCGCGGCGCAGGAAGAGCTGGCCTTCGGTGATGTAGCCCGTGTTGTCGGGCACGGCGTGCGTGATGTCGCCTCCGGAAAGGGTGGTCACGGCAATGATGGTGATGGAGCCTCCCGAGGGGAACTGCACGGCCTTCTCGTATATCTTGGCCAGGTCGGAATAGAGCGAACCGGGCATGGAGTCTTTGGAGGGAATCTGGTCCATACGGTTGGACACGATGGCCAGGGCGTCGGCGTAGGAGGTCATGTCGGTGAGCAGGACAAGCACCTTTTCGTTCTTCTCCACGGCGAAGTACTCGGCGGCTGTCAGCGCCATGTCGGGCACCAGGAGCCGCTCTACGGGCGGGTTCTCCGTGGTGTTCACGAAGCTGACGATGCGGTCCAGCGCGCCTGCGTTGGAGAATACGTTCTTGAAGTAGAGGTAGTCGTCGTTGGTCATGCCCATGCCGCCCAGGATAATCTTGTCGGTCTTGGCACGCAGGGCCACGGTGGCCATGACTTCGTTGAACGGCTGGTCGGGGTCGGCGAAGAACGGAATCTTCTGCCCGGACACCAGCGTGTTGTTCAGGTCGATGCCCGCGATGCCGGTGGCTATCAGTTCGGACGGCTGCTTGCGGCGTACGGGATTTACGGACGGTCCGCCGATCTCCACTTCCTTGCCCTCTATCTCGGGGCCTCCGTCGATGGGCTGGCCAAAGGCGTTGAAGAAACGTCCGGCCAACTGTTCGCTCACCTTCAGTGTAGGCGACTTGCCCAGGAACACTACTTCGGCATTGGTCGGGATGCCTTCCGTGCCTTCGAACACCTGCAAGGTCACATCGTCGCCGGCAATCTTCACCACCTGGGCCAGCTTGCCGTTGACGGTTGCCAACTCGTCATATCCCACGCCCGTGGCCTTGAGCGAGCACGTGGCCTTGGTAATCTGAGTGATTTTGGTATATATCTTTTGGAATGCTTTTGTTGCCATATTCTCTATGTATTAAGCTTTACGTTCGTCTAACAATTGTCGCAACTGGCGGCGGAACTCCTCGTACTGCTCCGATTTGTAGGGCGAGTAGTTCATCTGCTTGCAGATGTTGATCATCTTCTTGAAGTAGTCCATGACCTCGTTGAAGTTGTCGAAGCGGAACTCCGTGTGGCAGATGTCGATGACCATGTTGAGGATGTCCTCCTGGCGTTCCATGGGCGTCACGGCATCCACCTCGTCGAAGGCGTCCTGCTGGAGGATGACGAAGTCTATCAGCTCGGATTTCCAGAAGATGACGTGGTAGTCTACGGGCACGCCGTCATCGCCCAGGATGTTGATTTGCTCAGCAATCTCCTTGCCTCGTTGCAGGCGGGTCTTTATCTCGTTCACCTTGCCCAGCCATTCGCCGTTGATGCGCTTGGCGATGTAGTCCTCGAATTCGGGATATTCGATGTATTTCGAATAGGACTCGATGGGGTTCACGGCGGGATAGCGTTTCTTGTCGGCGCGGTCCTGTTCCAGGGCGTAGAAGCATCGGGCCACCTTCTTGGTGTTCTCGGTCACAGGCTCCTTGAGGTTACCTCCGGCGGGCGACACGGTGCCGATGAAGGTGATGGAGCCCGTCTGCCCGTTGTTCAGAATGACGTAACCCGCACGGCCGTAGAAGTTGGAGATAATGGAGGACAAGTCCATGGGGAAGGCGTCGGGGCCAGGAAGCTCCTCCATACGGTTGGACATTTCGCGCAAGGCCTGCGCCCAGCGGGAAGTGGAGTCGGCCATCAGCAGCACCTTCAGGCCCATGCTGCGGTAATATTCGGCAATGGTCATGGCGGTGTAGACGGAAGCCTCACGGGCGGCCACGGGCATGTTGGACGTGTTGGCGATGATGATGGTGCGTTCCATCAGCTTGCGGCCTGTGTGGGGGTCCACCAGCTCGGGGAACTCGGTGAAGATTTCCACCACCTCGTTGGCACGCTCGCCGCAGGCGGCTATAATCACGATGTCCGCCTCAGCCTGCTTGGAAATGGCGTGCTGGAGCACCGTCTTGCCTGTGCCGAAGGGGCCGGGGATGAAGCCCGTCCCGCCCTCCACGATGGGGTTCACGGTGTCGATGACGCGCACGCCCGTCTCCAGCAACTTGAAGGGGCGCGGTTTCTCCTTATAGTTGGTCATGGCGCGCTTCACGGGCCACTTCTGTATCATGTTGACGGGCACTTCCGTGCCATCCCCGGCGGTGAGCACGGCCACGGTGTCCTCGATGGTGTAGTCGCCTTCGGGCACGACGGATTTCACGGTGCAGACGCCTTTCTGCGTGAAGGGCACCATAATCTTCAGCGGCTGGAAGTTCTCCTCCACCTGTCCCAGCCAGGCCGAGGCTTCCACCTTGTCGCCCGCCTTCACCAGGGGGACGAAGTGCCACTTGCGCTCCTTGTCCAGCGGATACGTGTATTGGCCGCGCTTGAGGAAGACGCCTTCCATCTTGTCGAGGTCGTTCTGCAGGCCATCGTAATTCTTCGACAGCATGCCGGGGCCTAAGGTCACTTCCAGCATGTGTCCGGTAAATTCGGCTTCGGCGCCCACCTTCAGTCCGCGTGTGCTTTCGAACACCTGGACATAGGCTTGGGAGCCTACCACCTTGATAACCTCGGCCATCAGACGGTCGCCTCCCGTCGAGATATAGCAAATCTCGTTCTGGGCCACGGGTCCGTCGACCACGAGGGTTACCATGTTGGCGATAACGCCACTAACAGTTCCTTTTGTTGCCATATTCTAATAGGTATTTTTTTGTCTTTTCATTTGAATTCCGCGGGGATCCGCACCTCGTCCTTCAGGGTGGCTATCATCTGGCGGAACAACTGGTTGCCTTTCTCCTTGTCCAGCGAGAGCCAGCGCTCGATCATCTCCACTTGCAGGAGGAAGACGAACAGGCGCTCGGCGGTGAAGTAATCGAAGAGCGTGGCTTCCTCCATCCATGCCCAGCGCAACTGGTCGAGCTTCTTCTCGCGCTCCACCAGGTCGTCCGTCTCGGCAATCTTCATCACCTGGTCCAGGTAGTCCACCTCCGTCCCCAGGCCGAAGTCGCGGGCGTTGGACGTGCGCAGGGCTTCGCACACCTCCGTGTCGCCCACGATGAAGGGAGCCACGTCCAGCTTGTACTTGCGCCCCGTCAAGGCCACCAGCACGTTGTTCACCGTGAGGTTGAATTCGAACCAGCGGGACACGAAGTGGTTCTTGCAGCGCATGGCGTAGGCGTAATACAATGAAGCCAGGCGGTCGGCGGGCAGCTGGTTCGCGCCCTCGTACGTCTGGCTGAAGTGTTCGGTGATGAATGTGGACAAGTAGGAGGGGAATACGCTGTCCGGCAGGCGGTCGCCGTCCTTCAGCGCCGCGATGTGCCCGGCCAGCGTGTCGGCGGAGTAGTTTCCGCGCGTGTCGGTGCAGGCGTCTTTATCCTCCAACAGCTTCAGGACGTTCGCGTTGTCGTATTTCAAATAGAACAGGTCCGCCAGCCGCTTGTCCGCGGGAGACAGTTGGGGATAAAATTCCGTTTTGAAATCGGCTACCGTATAGCTCAGCTTGCTGTCCTCCAGGGTGAGGTCGGGCAATCCGGCTACCAAGTAATAATACGTGCTCATAAAAACGGGATTTTTTTTAGAACAACATTTCCACCAATTGCGGGCGCAGGAACTCCTTGAAGTAGTTCATGAACTCCTCCTCGCCGAAGTCCACTTTGTAGGAGCCGTCGGCGGGCGACACGGTGAAGAGGGTCTTGATGCCGTTCACCTGCTCTATCTTCACGCCCTTGTCCAGCAGGCCTTTGGCTTTGGCGGCGAAATACTTTTTCAAGTCTTCGGCGTCGGCCGTGGAAATGACTATCGGCTCGTCCGCGCTCCATTTGGAGGCCAGAGCCACGATGAAGGCGTTCAGGTAATTCTTGTCGGCGGCGAAAGCCTTCACATCGGCGGTCACGAGCTTGTCCGTCACCAGGTCGGCGATTTCGGTCTTCAGCGCGTTCACCGCCTGCCCCGCGAACAGCCTCAGCTCTGATTTCGTGTTTTGCGTCAGCTCGTCGGCCGACTTGCGTGCGTTGGCCACAATCGTTTCGGCTTGCCGCCGGGCCTCGTCCACGATGTTCTTGGCCTCATTCTGTGCTTGCTCTACAAGCTTGCGAGCTTCTTCGTTCCCTTTCTCCACCCCTTCATGGTAGATTTTGTCGGTCAGCTCTTGAATTTTGTTTTCCATACTTTATTCGGAGTTTATTATGATATATGCTCTTTATCCATTAAGGTCGTTTTTTCTTCCCACTTGTAAGAAACGCCCCAAAATTACGAAAACATATTTAATAAACGGCATAAAATAAAGATAAAATGTGCTAAGTAACCAATCAGATTTGCTTTATGCTAAATGATAATTTAGCGGGCTGTTTATTATTATGGCACACAGATGACACGGATAAGACAGATTTTCACAGATTATTTCATTTATTGATTTATGAAATCTGAAATGAGAAAGATTCGGGCGAAGCCCCTTAAAAATCTGTGGTCATCTTGTTCAATCTGTGTCATCTGTGTGCCAATTAAATTCCCATTTATAGTATGAATTAATTTTGTTCACTTACTTAACGTGTCACTGTCACGTGTCACGCCAGCACATCGGGCGGCTCCTCTCCCCTCTACATGCACGAGGTGATGCCCAGCGTCGTCCCTATGGCCGACAGGATGCTGATAAGTGTCTGAATGACCATTTTCCAGATGCTTTTCTTGTCCATGACTGTGTGTTTTCAGGTTAAACATAATCCCCTCCGGAGAGGGGTTCTTTCTTTCTCTCTCTCGTTTCCCGCCCGCCCCCACTCTCCCGCAGCTTACGCCAGCGGGTTGTTGCTGTCGTCCTCGCCCGTGCCGCCGGTGTCACTGCCGCCGCCGTCGTCCTCGCCGCCTGTGGAGGAGGACGAGCCGCCTGTGGAGGGTTTCTGCAGCGAGGCGTCGTAGGCCGTCCACTGGATGCCGGAGGGCACCAGCCCGCGCGTGGCCGTGCTTCCCTTGGTGACCGCCCCCTCGCGCTCGGGGACGAACTGCACGCGCACCGCCCGCAGCTGCTTGTGGAAGTCGAAGTCCGCCTCGTCCTCCACGCCCTTTGTCTTGAGCGTGTAGCGGAAGGTTCCCAGCCCGTCCAGACGCACGCTTTTACCCTGCGCCATGTAGTCGGCCACGACGCCCGCCAGCTCGCCCAGCACGGCCATGACGTCGGCATAGGTCACGGTGCACATGGCGCTCAGCCGCCTGGCCACGGTTTTGGTGGTTACGGGCGTGCCCACGACGATGGCCGCCGGATAGTAGACGCCGAACTTTTCGTTGAACTGTTTCTTGTAGAATGCCATAATAGTCAAAAAGGTTTAGGTTAATAACAGGGTTTTGATGCGGATGTGCCGGCACGCCGATGCGCCGGCCTCTCCTTCACGACACAAAGATAAGCGTCCGGCCAGGAACGGCCAAAAAACGGGACGCTTCAAGCCCCCGTTTTCCGTCAAGAAAACGAAAAATCGCATTCCGGCACTGTAAACCAGCGTGTTACGACGCGGCACTTTGACGCCGCCTCCCCGAAACATAAGGACGGACTCCGCCAAGGTTTGCCGCATGGCGGCGGTGGCACGTGATGGCGCTGACGTGACGCGTGACGGACGTGACGTGACAGTTGGCGGCACGTGATTTTTGTGTGCATTTATTGTGTAAATAAATGCAAAAACATCCGTTGCCCTCTCCCTGTACATACGAAAAACGCGGATTCCGTTATATAATATATATGTCATTACAAAAACACAAAAAAACTGTATATCTTAATCTATATAGGATTATTATATACATATATATTTTATATATATGTATATAATAATCCTTATATAGTGGTTGATTGTCGCATTCCTCCCGCCAAAAGCGGAAAATTTCCGTCCGGCGAAATGTCACGTCACGTCCGTCACGTGTCACAATCCTCCTCCAAACCGCAATCCCAGGTGGAATGAAAAGGTAAAAAAAAGCGCAAAGTTACGTTTCGTGCACTTTTTCCAAAAAAAGTTTGTAGAAAAGTGCAAAAGCGTCTACTTTTGCGCCGTGGTAAGCAATAATGCTTGCCCGAAAAAACAAAACAGATTATGAACAAAAACAAAAAAACAAACGGTTATATAAACCAGGAGCTGCAGGACCGGAAGCCGGAGGTCAACAAACTCTGCATCACCATTCATAATTATATAAACCAAGCCCTGCTGAAGCTGCAGCCCTTGAAGCCGAAGGCCATCGAACGCACCCTCGCATTCTTGCCGAGGTACCGCTACGTGGCCCTGCTGAAGCTGAAGGGCAACAAACGCCTTATCGGCATCGAACTGCTTAAACTATTGCAGCGGAAAGGCGTTCTGGACGAGCGGTGCCGCTTCACCCGCCTCAACCCGACGACGGGAAAGCCATGGACTAAATTGGAGAAGGGCGTCATCTACGAGACCTTCTGCAAAAGGGTCGGAAAAACGCAGGTGGACTGGCGAGCCTTCCAGCTGATGAACACGGGAAAGGACAAGGAGGGCTGGGACAAGGACGACGACATGGCGGTGAAACGGCTCTCGGCCAACGTCAGGAAATGCAGGACCACGGGGAGGACGAAAACCTACCTCCTGCTGGATTCCGCACGCTACAAGGGGACCATCGACCTGTGCAGCCTCATCGACAACTTCGACTCACGCAAGGTCCTCGCACAGACGGCGTAGCCTCCCCCGACTTACGCGGCACGGGGGCACACGGATGACAAATCAAAGTGTTTAATAAGTTATATTGTTTCATTAAATATTTTCAAACAATGATTTATCTTAAAAAAATCGATGAGAAATTTCTCATCAACGCCGACCGCCGGACAAAGCGGTTCAATGAGAAGTATGGCCGAAAGACGGCCCAGGAAGATGTAGTGATGCCACAGCAGACCATCGACGCCCTGAGCGAGGGCGAACTGGTGCGCGGCGCGTTTTTTGTCGACGAGTGTGGCACGGTGCGTTTCACCCCCTACGACATCGGAGGCGGACTGAAACTGGGACCGAGGAAGCCGGAACCTGTCACCCCGACGCCGGACAAACCTGCGGGCGAACCGGACACTCCCGCCGCCGGGGCGGAGACGGCCGTTGTACGCAAAGCGGCGCTGGACATCACACTGCGGCACATCATCGTGCCGGAGGGGCGCTGCATGGCCGATGCGGACACCCCGTCCGGCGACGGCGGCGGCGACGTGACGGGATTTCTCAACCAATTGTATCACTATGCGGGAGGAGGAGCGGCCAATGGCGACAGGGTATGTTGAGAACTTTTCGGCCGGAGTGCAACGTTGCACTCCGGAACTGCTGAGCCACGCCGTGGACACCGACCGCACGATGAGACCTTGCAGACAGATTGAGGAGGCCGTCGGGAAAGCCGCCCGGGGCGAAATGGACGCCCGGCAACTGGACGCGCTCATCTCGCGGCTGAAAAAGGGGCTGCCGGCCATCATGCCCATGGGGTATCCGCCCGACGGGCAGCGCCGCAAGGACGCGGTGGAGGACAACGGGCGGTGCATGCTGGACCTGGACCACGTGGAAAACCCCCGCCGGCTCTACGAAGAAAAAATAGCGGGCAAAATCGGGAAGCTCCACATCATCTGGGTGCACAAGACCCCCAAACAGCACGGGCTGAGGGTGATATTCGAGCGTCCGGAAGGAATGGACATCCCCACCGCGCAACGCTGGGCGGCCGCCGAGCTGGGCGTGGATTACGACGCCTGCTGCAAGGACGCGTCGCGGCTGTCCTTCCTCGTGCCGAGAAGCTACTTCTACTACTTCGACGAGGACAGGTTCTTTGCCGAGACCCCCGCACGTCCCGCGGCGGCGAAGGAGGAGGCCAAGCCCGCGGCGGAGGAGGCGAAGCCACAGCCCGCACACGCGGAAGCCGGCGGCGCGGCGGCGGAGAAAACCTATCCCGACACGTACCACGGCACCCCCTACGCCGACATCTGCCTGCGCTGGCTCACGCTGGACGACGCGGAAGAGCCTGTGGAGGGCGAACGGAACGCGCGGCTGTTCCAGCTGGCGTGCGACGTGGCCTACATCACGGACTTCAACGAGGCGTGGCTGCTGCAGGTGATGCCCGACTACGGGCTGCCGGAAGCGGAAATGAAGAGCCTTATCCACTCGGCCTGCGCCAAAGACCGCCAGCCGTACATGCCCGTCAGACTGAAAAGGGCGCTGCGCTCCTCGTTCTGGGATTTCGAGCTGCCCCCGCTGCCCGAACGCCTGCCCGCGCTGATAGGCCTGCTGACATCGAACACGCCCCACTTCCAGAAAGCCGCCGTGGCGCATGCCGTATTCCCCGCCTTGGCCACTTACGCCTACGACGTACACTTTCCCTACACCGACGGCAAAACGACGGGGTTGGGGATGCAATGCCTGCTCCTTGCCGACTCGTCGGCGGGAAAGGGATGTGTGGACGACCCCATCGACCACATCCTGGCGGACATCGCCGCCCGTGACCAGGAGAACATGCGCGTGGAGCAGGAGTGGAAAGACGAGGTGAACCTGAAAGGAGCCAACAAGGACAAGCGCAAACGCCCCAAAGTGTGCGTGCAGTGGGTGGAGCCGGACATGACCAACGCCGCCCTCGTGCAGCGGCTGATGGACGCGGACGGGCGGTTCATCTACACGCGGATGGACGAGCTGCGGATGATGGACGCGCTGAAGGGTAACACGAAGACCAACAGCCAGTTCAACATCATGTGCTACGCCTTCGACGAGGCATTCTACGGACAGACACGCGCGGGCATCCAGTCGGTGTCGGGCAGGCCTTCCCTGCGCTTCAACTGGAACGCGTCCGCCACCATCGGCGAAGGACGGCGCTACTTCAGGAACAACCTGGTGAACGGACCCCTGTCGCGCATCAACCTGTGCACCATCCCCAGCCAAGGCATCGGGGCGGACATGCCCGTGTATGGCGCGTACGACGAGGATTTTGACGCCCGGCTGCGCCCCTACATCGAAAACCTCGGCCGCGTGACGGGCCCGATGGAGTGCCCCGAAGCCTTCGCCCTGGCCGGACGGCTGAACGAGGAGTGCAAGCTGAAGGCCAAAGAGCTGAACAGCATGGCCTACGACTACTACCGCAAACGGGCCGTGGTCATCGCCTACCGCAAGGCGTGCCTGCTGTGGCTGGCAAACGGACAGCAGTGGGAGGAGGAGGCGGACGACTTCATCCGATGGTCGCTGCACTACGACCTGGCCTGCAAGATGCGCTTCTTCGGAGAGGACACGGAGCGAGCCATGAGCCGGGAGAAAACCTACAGCGGAGCCTCCGCCGACAGCGGACGCCGGAACAAGACGCTGGCCAAGCTGCCCGACGAGTTCACCTACGACGACCTGCTGCGACTGCGCCGGGAGGAAGAGGGAAATGTGAACCCGAAAAACGTCAGAGACCAGCTGAGGCAATGGAAAACCCGCGGATACATCAGCGTGACAGCAGACAGTGACACTTACAGAAAGCGGAATTGCCAACTGTAAAAATCGGACCTTAACCTAAACCTTAACTAAATTCGTAACGACAAATGGAACTGACTTTGACACGAACCTCCAAGCGCAAGACCTACACCACAGGGCGCCTGGAAATTGACGGAACATATTTTTGTGACACGCTGGAGCCTACGTGGCGGGACATCGGACGGGGACGCCCCGGACGCAAGGTGCGGGGACGCACGGCCATCCCCGAAGGGCGCTATCCGCTGGCGGTGACCTACTCGCCCCGCTTCGGGCGCTGGCTGCCCCTGCTGCTGCACGTGCCCCAGTTTACGGACGTGCGCATCCATGCGGGCAACACGGCCGAGGACACGGCGGGCTGCATCCTGGTGGGCAAGAACGTGCGCCCGGGCATGGTGCTCGACTCGCGGCTGTGGCTCCGGCGGCTGGTGAGGAAACTGGGCGAGAGGCCGCTGGGCGAGGGCCTGTGGATCAGCGTTCACTGACCCCCGTCGCGGGCGAAGGCAAGCCCCAGCAACATCCCCTCATAGTTCTCGGCCAAGGCGCTGATGCTCTGCAGGGTGGCGTTGCTGCTTTTGGAGGACAGGTAGGACACCAGGTCCAGCAGCCGGCTCACGTCGAAAAGGAGCTTCAGCTGGGCCGACGTGCAGCTCACGGTGGCGTTCAGCCCCACAAGCTTCGCGAACTTCAAGTTGGCCTTTCCGGTCCCGGCGTCGTAGGAATAGGTGCCCTTCAGCTCACGCTCACCGACGCGCGCCACGAACGAGCCGTCGGCGTTGAAGGTGTATCCCAACTCGCCGGGGCGGATGCCCGCCTTCGCCAGCAGTTCGTCCAGCTTGTCCGTAAGGGCCGACGCTGCCAGTGCCCCTCCGGCGTTCTGCAGCACGTTCTCGCCCTCGAACTGCATGGCCGAGCCTGTGTAGGTCCAGCCGCCTTCCATGCTGGCCGTGTTTTTGCCCGTGGCGGCGCTCACCGCCTTCTCGATGTTTTCCTTGTTGAACAGGTCCTTCAGCGACTGCGCCTGCGCGCGGGGGCTTGCCGCAAGCGTCATCAATACCGCCATCAGCGCGGCCAGCCTTACGTTTTTCAATTGTGTCTTCATCATAAGTGTATGCGTTTTTATTGGTTCTTCAAGCTTTCGTTTATCTGCTCAATGTAAGCCAGCAGTTCCTGGCGCCCGGTCTTCTTCTCGGACGAGGTGACAAAATGGGGCGGCAGCTCCTCCCACGTCTCGCCCAGCTTGTCCAGGTAGTGGCGCACGTTGGCGTTCAGCGCTCCCGTCTTCAGCTTGTCCGCCTTGGTGAACACGATGGCAAAGGGGACTCCGTTCTCGCCCAGCCAGTGGATGAAGGCCAGGTCGATGGCCTGCGGTTCGTGGCGCGCGTCGACCAGCACGAAAAGGCATGTCATCTGCATGCGCCTCATGACGTAGCCCTCGATGATGCCTTTTATGCGCTCCTTCCCCTTGGCGCTCCGCCGGGCGTATCCATAGCCCGGCAAGTCGACGAGGTACCAGCTTTTGTTGACGATGAAATGATTGATGAGCAACGTCTTTCCCGGCGTGGCCGAGGTCATGGCAAGCCCCTTGCGCCCGGCCAGCATGTTTATGAGGCTGGACTTCCCGACGTTGGACCGCCCGATGAAGGCGTACTCGGGCAGCATGTCCGGGGGGCATCCTGCCACGTCTTTATTGCTCATCACGAATTCCACGCTTTTTATCTCCATATTTTCCCTTTCTTTTTCTGACATTATTTTTTTATTCCTATGCAAAGGTAGCACTTATTTGCGTATCTTTGCCCCCCGGTTATCAAAAAAAGTCAGGCATGAACGGACAATTTCCTTCCACACTGTTGGAAAAGGCGGTGGGCGAGTTCGCCAAACTCCCCGGCGTGGGGCGCAAAACGGCCTTGCGGCTGGTGCTTCACCTCCTGCGCCAGGACACTCCCTCGGTGGAAGCCTTGGGACGGGCCATTGTGACGCTGAAGCGCGAAGTGAAATATTGCAAGGTGTGCCACAACATTTCCGACACGGACGTGTGCCACATCTGTTCCAACCCCGGGCGGGACCGTTCCGTAGTGTGCGTGGTGGAGAACGTGCAGGACGTGATGGCCATTGAGGGCACCCGTCAGTTCACGGGGCTGTATCATGTGCTGGGAGGTGTCATTTCGCCCATGGACGGGGTGGGTCCGGGCGACCTGGAGATTGACAGCCTGGTGGAACGCGTCAAGGCGGGCGGCGTGGCCGAGGTGATACTTGCCTTGAGCGCCACGATGGAGGGCGACACCACGGGCTTCTACATCTTCCGCAAGCTGGAACACCAGGACGTGAAACTCTCCGTCATCGCCCGCGGAGTCTCCATAGGGGACGAGCTGGAATACACGGACGAGGTGACTTTGGGGCGGAGCATCGTGAACCGCACCCCGTTCAACGGGACAATGTGACGTGACATACGCGCCTTCCCCCTCAAGACAGGCCGGCAAAGTAACGAATACATACATTAACAGACAAATGGAAGAACAAATTCGAAAAACAGTATCGGGCATCCGCAGGGCTTATGTGTGCTTCTGGCTGGCGCCCGTCATCTTCATCGTGTGTGGGGAATGTGGGGGAAGCCTGGTGGGGCTGTATGCGGACAACGCGCGGATGGCCTACTGTGCCGAAACCCTGTCCATCCTGTCCACGGCGGTGTGCGTGCCTGTGTCCTTGAAGCTTTTCGCATGGATATTGTCCCGCAGGATTGACCGCGCGGGCATCGCCGAGGCCTTGAGGCTGTACAGCGTGTGGAGCATCGTCCGCCTCGGGCTGCTCGCCCTGCCCGTATGGATAGGCATCGGCACTTACTACACGGCGTTAAGCTCCACGGGAGCCTTATGCGCCGCCATCGGCCTTACGGCGTCCCTCTTCTGCCTGCCCGGCGACAAACGCCTGCGCAGGGAACTGCACATTGAAAAAGACACGGAACAGGAGGAGCGATGAACACATCTTTTTTTACAGGAGAAAGCGTGCGCCTGCGCGCCATGGAGCCGGAGGACCTGGACCTGATGTACGCCATAGAGAACGACCCGGAACTTTGGGACGTGTCCAACTTCAGCGTCCCCTACTCCAAATATGTCTTGAAGGAATACATCGCGAATTCCCAATACGACATGTTCGCCGACAAGCAGTTGCGGATGATGGTGGTCCGTAAAGCCGACGACGAAGTGGTGGGCACGGTGGACATCACGGACTTTGCCCCTCTGCACCTCCGCGGCGAAGTGGGCATCGGCATTTTGCGCGGCCACCGGGGCAGAGGTTACGGCAAGGAGGCCTTGGAGTTGTTTTGCGGTTATCTGTTCGGTTTCCTGCGCCTGCACCAGCTCACGGCCCACATCGCCTTGGACAATGAGCAAAGCCTTGGCTTGTTCAAAGCGTGCGGTTTTTCCGTATGCGGCGTGCTGAAGGAATGGTGGCGCGTAAAGGGAACGTTCAAGGACGTGGCATTGCTGCAACGCCTCCATCCTTAGTTCATGATAGGCACTTGCGGGAAACGCGACCACATTCTGTATTTGCCTCCCAGCCCGCTCATGACGTTCTGCCACATGCATGAGGCGTTCTTCTCGTCCATCAGGTTCTCCCTGTTTCCCTCGCCCACAATCCACGTGTTCTCATCAATTTCCTTCTCCAGCTGCCCGTAGGTCCATCCGGAATAGCCCAAGAAGAAGCGGATGCCCCCCTCCTCCTCTTCGCCTTGCCTCATGCGGGCCTTTATCTCATTGAAATCGCCGTTCAGACAAACGCCGTCCTCCAGCGGTATGGCGTCGCGCACATCCCGGAATGTATGGAGATAGAACAACGTGTCCATACTGAGCGGCCCGCCCTTACAGATAGGAATACTCTCCCTGTAGTCCTTGAAATCATCCAGCACCTCGTTCAGCGAAATGGGGAGGGGCTTGTTCAGCACCAGGCCCACCACCCCATTTTCCGTGTAATCGACCAGCAGGATGACCGAACGGCCGAAAACATGGTCGCACAAGAACGGTTCGGAAATCAAGATTTTTCCTTGAGATGGAACCACATGATTGGTCTCTATTTTAAAGATATTCCTATCGTACATGCCTCCGAATTTACGGATAAATATCCGAATAACCAACTTTTTAGGGATTTATTTTTCAAATTCTCCCCCAGAAGGCCCGGAGCGGGGGGTTATCCTATGCCAAGGGATGATTTTGGGCAAACAAAGCCATACGCTCGTCCAAAAGCCCGTATTGGTGTTCCTGAATGAAGGATGTGCAAGCCCTAAGCCCCTCCTGGTCGCTTCCGGTGGTCACCAGCGAAATGGCGCTTACGCCGTAGTACATCAGCTCGCGCGCCAACTCGCCACTGCTCATGCCCGGATAACCGATGGTGAAATAAAAGCCGTCGGCCACAGGCTCGCCCAAATCGTTGTCGTACACCAAATAAAAGCCATGTTTCAAGAAGATTTCTTTCAGACGCCTCGCACGCTCGCCATAAACCTTCACCTCGCTCACGAAATCGTACTCCCCGTCGTTAGCGGCCTTCAACATGGCTGCCAACGCGAACTGGGCCGAATGGCTGGTGCCCGAAGACAAGGCGTAAAGCACCCGGTGGACAAACACCGTGCCGAACGTTCCGCCGCCATAGCGTTTCGTAAGCCCTTCATAAGCCCGATGGTAAAGCTTGTCGGAAATGCAGCTCACCCCAATGCGTTGCCCTGCATAGCTGAACGCTTTCGAACCGGACACAAGCAAGATGTAATAATCCGTGTAACGCGCCACCGTAGGAAGATAAGGAGGCTGGAAAGGCTTTCCGAAGTCCTGGCGGAAATCCATGCCGAAATAGGCCAAATCCTCCAGCACAATGGCATCATATTTCATGGCCAGTCCGCCAATGACGCGCAGCTCCTCATCCTTCAGGCAAATCCAGCTGGGATTATTGGGGTTGGAATAAATGATGGCCGCAATATTCCCTTCCTTTAAATAAGACTCCAGCTTATCCTTCAGTCTCTCCCCCCGATAGGCATACACGTCGAACGTCTTGTATTTTTGACCCATCACCACCAATTGCTGTTTCTGGACAGGGAAACCGGGGTCAATGAACAATATCGTGTCTTTCCGGGGATTGCATTGCCCACACGTCAGAAATGACGCGAAAGTGCCCTGCATGGACCCCGTAACGGGAACACACCCCTCGGGCGAAACGTCCACATCTATAAAAGCCTTGATAAAACGCGAAGTTTCCCTTTTCAGTTCGGGCAACCCGTTAATATCCGGATAGAGGCTTGCTATCCCCCCTTGCAAAGCCCTGATTTCGGCCTGCACCCCCACACGGGAAGGCGGAAGTCCCGGAACCCCCATTTCCATTTTAATAAATTCCACACCCGATTCTTTTTCCACCTTGGCCGCAATAGCCTTCACTTCCCGGATTGTGGCCTTTGAGAAATCCGCAATTTGGAAATCCTCGATGGCGCGATCAATCAAATCCCGCGATATTGGAGTTGTTTTCATGCACTTATCTTTTTAAAAGTTCTATGGCAAAGTTACTATAAAAGCCATAGCCTCCACCTTTCTCATGAAAAAAAATATTTTTTTGAGGGAAAACTATTGCAGATATCAAAAAAATGCCTACCTTTGCACCCGCAATCGAGAGAGAAAGCAATGAGAGATTGAAATTCTGGTGCGTTAGTTCAGCTGGTTAGAATACATGCCTGTCACGCATGGGGTCACGGGTTCGAGTCCCGTACGCACCGCTTACGAAAAAAGACTGAAATAAGAAAGTCGAAGACAATATCCTCAAAGTCAGTAACTTTGGGGAT
>CASENS010000099.1 GCA_949289345.1 uncultured Bacteroides sp. | reverse complement strand
AGCCACTTGCTGGAAGCTGAAGCCTACCTGTCCGCTGGCTGCATCGTAGTCAAGATACATGGTATCGTCATACTCTGCCGGATCCATCAGTGAAAGGCCTTGTACTTTCAGTGTAGTAGCGTCTGCCTGCGTGATAACTACAGTAGACTCGCCACCTCCGTCACTGCTTTCGAACGTTACGTCCCAATTGCCTACGAAGTCCGTGATGTCTGCCGCTACAAACTCGCTGGATTGTCCCCAAAGGAAAGTTTCAGTAACCTGGGTGAGGTCAGCCAGATTGTCACCATCTTCATTGGAGAGGTAGAGTGTGAAGGCCAGCGTCAGTTCTCCAGTCTCCGAATTGTAGGATGAACGGTTGGGTGTTCCCTCCAAGCGTACCATGTTGCCGAAGGTGGTCAGACCCGTGTCTTGTCCTCTTGGGACACTTACCGTACCTTCCTCGTCAATATAGAAATAAACATGTGCTTTTTCAGCGTTGGAATACAAGTTGGGCATACGATAGAATGTAGGATCTTCTTCAGACTGCTGAACCGCTTGTATCCAACTTTCGCCAATCAGTTCTGAAGTGAAGAGACCGGAGGCTTCGGGCACGTCATGCCATGTATAGTCGCGGTCGTAGTCTGCTTCAAGCAGGGCAGGGTCGAGGGCAAGTGTGAACGAACCCGAATTAATGATGTAGTAGCCATAACCGTCCAAATTATGATAAGTGGCACCGAAGTCAAACAGTTGTTTCCGTGAATCGTATGTACCCAACGGATAGGTCGTATCATCCGGGCCAATCGGTCCGGCACTTGTGGAAAGATTGCCGGCTATAGAACCAAACGTGTTCCAAGAAGCGTCTACTTCCGGTCCCTGACCATCTACCATCTTAAAGCCCAATGCTGTAGGAGCTATGTACCACTTGCCTTCATACGTCTCGCCGTCCAATACAATATACGGGAACTCGAAATCTTCGGGGAAGAAGTTTTCTATTCCCCACATATCAGCCATGTAGTCATTATTATATGGACTCTTGAAGCGATACATGTCATAGCCGTTCGCTTTCTCTACCACGACATCCGACACATAGTAGTTCGTACCTCCATACATTGAGAAGATATTATCCGTATAGAGAGCCTGCTCGGAAACCGTCTCCCACTCGTACACAACTTCCTCCGGATAGAGGAACGTCAGCGTCAGCGACGAGTTGGAGTACGGAGTGCCTTCGTCAAAAGTCATGGTGACGGTGTAAGTAGTGCCACGCACCAGGTTGTCGTAACTGATAGTCATGCTCGAAGTGGAGGCTCCGTCGGCAAAGCTGACAGAAGCCGGCACGGTAAACACGCTCTCACCGCCTTCCGAAAACGTAGTGGAAAGGGTTGCGTCGAACGCGCCTACGGAATCGGTACGCATCACGCTCAAGGTGATTTCGCCTTGCGTGCCCTCCAACTCGTAAGAGGTGCGCGTTGAGGTTGGGAAGTACACGCCTGCCCCTTCCACGGGACCTACCGGCGTATACTCGATGCTGTCGTTACAGGACGTCCACGTCAGTGCGACGACGCTCAGCAAAGCAAGCAATAAAGTATTTATTCTTTTCATATTGATTTAATCTTTTTACGTCAGTTTATCTACTTCATTTATTCTTCGGTGTCGCTTCCACCTTCATTGCCGGAGTCGGCTTCGCTCACCCAAGGCTCGTACAGGTCGCTCGGGTCGGGGTTTTCGAAACCTATCAATGCGGCGTTGTTGTTTTTCTCAGTCTGTACGATGCAAATGTTCATCCAGGCCGGACGTCCGTTGGTGTTGAAACGTTTTTCGGCGGGGAAGTTGGTGCCTTCGTAACCACGCGTTACGGACATGTTCAGACGCTTCACATCGAAGAATGTCTGCCCTTCGCCCCATAGCTCAATACGTTTTTGGAATACGATTTCCTCTATCAGTTCATCGCCCGTAGCGTTTGTGATGTAGTCCGGGTCACGATACTGCATGAAGCTGTTCAGCAGTGTGGCTGCCTGTGCGTCACCCACCTGTGCGGCAGCTTCAGCCTCGATGAAGTACATTTCCTCGACACGCATCAGCGGGTAAGCTGTAGCGGCACCCACCGTGTAGTCATCGCAATTGCCTTCGGCAGGACGGAACTTTACAGAAGAGTATTCCGCCAGACGGTCGCCGAAATTACCGAACGTTGACGATGTCAGGAACTCGGTCTCACCATCCAACATGCCGCCTTCAGGCGCTTTCCACATCTTCTTACGGAAGTCCGTGTCACTGATTCGGTCATACAGGCTGGGAGCAATCATGATGAACGGAGCCTGACCGGAGTAGCCGAATGAAGTCTCGTTGCACATCCACGAAGCCCAGTTCAGGATACCGGTCTGTACCACATCGTCTTCCGATACCATCTGTGAACCCCACATCCAAAGACTGATGTCATTGAAGCCGCTCGTTGTGCTCAGACACTCGGTTTCCGTCATCGGAGTAAGCCCGGAAGCATCGATGGCCTGGCGGGCATAAGTGCGGGCATTGTCATATTCCTCCAGCCACATGTAGAGACGCGCCTTCAAGCCATATACGGCATCCAGATGAGGGAGTGTCTTGGCCGACTCCTGCAGGAATTCGATGTTCTGCTCGGCAAAGTCCAAGTCTGCCAGAATGAAGTCTGCCAGTTCCTCGCGGGATACGCGCGGATTGTTGCGTGAGTCTTGCTCCGTGGTGTTCTCGTCCACGATAGGCACAGTCAGTCCTTCCACGTTGGCTCCCTGTGTTTTGTCATTGGGCAGAAACTCGAACATGCGCCCCATGTCCAGATAGAACATCGCACGGAAAGCATGGGCGGCTGCCAAGTAACCCAGCTGCTCCTCGCTGGCGGCTTCAAGGTCGATGGCGGCTATCAGTTTGTTGGTGGTCTGCACAGCCTGCCAGTAGTAGTTCCAGATGAACTGCGGATAGATGTAATCCTCGCCTTGATATTGGTTCTGCTCCCAACTGCTGTACCAGTCGTAACCGGAGCTGACCACAGCCATGTCCTCCGTCATGACATCTCGAACGTGCATGATAGAACCGTAGCCCCAGTCCCAATGATAGCTGCTGCTAATAGTAGCGTATTTGTTCAGCACGGAAGGCATGGCCCAAAGCATGGCCGAAGTAGCCATATTCGAGGACGTCAGCTGGTCTTCCGTAGCGCCGTTGGTGGGGAAGGTCTCCTCGATACAGCCGGTAGTCATTACCAGCGCGGAAGAGAGGCACAGCCCCGCAAAGAATTTATATAGATTTGTTTTCATATTGTTCTATGCTTTATTTACGTTTAGAATGTTAAAGTAATACCTCCGGAAATAGTGCGCATCGGCGAATAGTAAGCGTTGGTTACCGAACCCGTGATGCTCTGGCGCGGGTCGAGTCCCTGACGCTTCGACCAGTACCATATGTTGTCGGCCGTCACGTAAACACGGATTTTCTCAATCTCCAGTCTGCGTGTGAGCGATGACGGAAGTGTATAGCCCAGATTGATGTTCTGCAGGCTCAGGTAAGAGGCACTCGTCAGGAAACGGTCCGAAGAATTATAGACATCACCAAACTGGAAACGCGGGATGTTGGAACCCGTATTTTCCGGACTCCAGGAGTTGAACAGGTCCGCATGGAAGTTGGTACCTTTTCCGTCAGCTGTCGGCGATGACATCAGGCTGGCGTAATCGCTGTCATAAATCTGTCCGCCAATCTGGTAAGTAAAGTCCACTGACAGGTCGATGCCCTTATAACTGAGTGTCGTGCCGAAACCGCCATATACATCGGGCAGAGCCGTTCCGCACAGGTAGTAGTCGGCTTCGCTGTAATTGGTTGTCTTTTCCAACGTTCCATTCTCGCCATTTATGTAGTACAGGGACTCACCGGTTTCCGGATCCACACCTGCATAGCGTTTCATGCGGTAGGTGTAGAGCGGTTCGCCTTCACCGAAGTAGTAATTGCTGCTGCTGTAACCCGGTACACCGTCTACAGTCATGGTCTTGCTCTGTTCGGACAGGTAGGTAATCTTGTTTTTGTAATGCGTCAGGTTCAGGTTGATGTCCCATGTGAAATCGTTCGTCTTGACAGGGGTAGCCTTCAGGTCGAGCTCCACACCCTGGTTGCGCATGTCGCCCACGTTGGCAAAGTAAGAAGTGTAACCGAACGAAGGGGACAGCGGGAAGCTGAACAACATGTCGCTGGTCTTGCGGTAGAAGTATTCCACACTACCGTTCAGGCGGGCACCGAAGAGTTCGAATTCCACACCGGCGTTGAAGTTGCCGTTCGTCTCCCACGTGATGTCCGGATTACCCATGGTTTCGGGCAAAGCGGCAGGATAACCGCCACCGTTCACGATAGAGTAAGTATTCACATAGCGATAGTTACCGATGTTGTCGTTACCTTGCGAACCATAGGAGGCTTTCAGCTTCAGCATGTCCACCCATTCCACATCGAAGAAACTTTCCTTGGAGATAATCCATGCGGCACCTGCCGACCAGAAGTTACCCCAACGGTGGTCCGGATGGAAACGGCTGGAAGCGTCACGGCGGTAAGAACCGGACACGAAGTATTTCTCATCGAAATCATATTGCACACGGCCGAAATAACCTTCGGTATTGTAGTCTGTCGTATAAGAGTTGCTGTTCACGTTCGTAATGGCACCCGCCAGTTCGATGTTGCTCGGGTCGAACGAATTCGACTTGCTGGCATACAACTCATAATATTTGCTACGATAGGACTCGTGACCTACCATTACGTCCACATTGTGCAGGCCGTAGCTGTGTTTCCAGTTCAGCAGCTGTTGGTGGTTATAAGTCAGGTTGCGGATGTGATACTTGCTCGCGATACCGTTGGAGGAAGCATACTGGCCGTAATAAGGATTGGTGTAACCGTTCACACGCGTCTCGTCGAGAGCCACACCGCTGGTCCAAGTGAACTTGAAGTCTTTCAGGAAGCGGATTTCGGCAAAGCCGGTAGCCGTCATGGCGTTACCTTCGTTGTTGTTGGTATCCAGCAGGTTGGAGGCATAAGGGTTGTTGCCGCTCAAATAAGGACGTGACAGGCCGGCATTGTCCCCGTTACCGAAGTCGTACATGGTGTTGCCGTTGCTGTCCTTCATGATGTTGCCTTCCGCGTCACGGATGTACAGCGGATAAATAGGAGCCACACTGGTAGCGTATGCAAAAATATTGGAAGAAGAACCTGAGTTTCCGTCTTCGCTCAACTGGTTTATATCATAATGGGTATAAGACATGTTGGCGCCCACCTTCAACCAGTCTTTCACTTGGTATTCGGCACGCAAACGGCCCGTGAGGCGTTCATAGTCCGACTTTTCCACAATACCTTCATTATTCAGGTAGCTGACGGAAGCATAGAATGAAGATTTGTCCGTACCGGCTGATATGCTGACATTGTATTCTTGGCGTAATCCCGTTTTATAGGCTTCATCCAGCCAGTCGTCGGGACGAATCAGATAGCCGTTGACCACATTGCCCAACGTAGCATTGGGGTTCAGTTTGCCATTCGTACCAATCAGATATTGTCCTTCGGGTATCGTATATACATTATATCCCAAGCCGTAGTCACCGGAACCTAACATGTTGTTATTGGCACTGGCGTGTGCGGAAGCCTCACTTTGACCATTGTCCATATAGTAGTTCTTCAGTGCGGTGTAGTACATTTCATAATATTGGGCGGGGTCTTTTATATAATTATAATCCCGTGCGCCTCTGGAATTCGAGCCCCACTTGGCGTCTACCGTCACCGTGGCCTTGCCGGATGTACCTTTCTTGGTTGTGATGATAATCACACCGTTGGCACCGCGCGCGCCATAAAGGGCGTTGGAAGCTGCGTCCTTCAATACGGTCATGGATTCAATATCTTGCGTGCTGATATTGTTCAAGTCACCCTCATAAGGAGAACCGTCCAAAATAATCAGTGGATCATTTCCTGCATTGATAGAACTGATACCACGGATACGGATGGTAGGAGTCGTGGCACCGGGCTGTCCGGAAGCGTTGTTCAACTGCACACCAGCCACTTTGCCCTCCAAGGCATTTGCCACATTGGAAGTCTGTATCTTGCCGATTTCCTCTGACTGCATCACAGATGCCGAACCTGTAAATGACGACTTTTTGGCCGTACCGTAGGCAACTACCATCACTTCGTCCAGCAACTCCGTATTCGATTTCAAATATACCGTTACATTCGGCTTTACAGCCACCTTCTGCTCCTGCATGCCTACATAGCTGATAATTAGTGTCTTCGCGGAACTTGGTACATCTGTAACCGTTTCATTATCAACAGCATATGGAAAGGACTGGTACTTGGTGTATGGGACCAGATGTGCCTTACAGACCCTTGTAGGTGGGACAGGCCAAACCGGTTTTCTACCTGTCTTCTACCCGTTTCTGTATTTATCAGTCTGTATGGCAGCGCGTTAGCGGACTTTTCCCCAACGTTTCTTCTACCCGTTTTCTACCCGACTGTCAATGAACCAAGTTTCTTATTGGCTATCGGATGAAAAAGGAAAGTCCTGACTTTGATGAGAAAAGACAGGACTTCTTATGAAAGCTTGGTATTAACCCATATATATTTGTAAACAATATTATATCCTACATGGCTAATAAATCTAATTTTTCCCGGACAATCTGTT
>CASENS010000098.1 GCA_949289345.1 uncultured Bacteroides sp. | reverse complement strand
GCTTAACTCCTTCATTTTCACCAGTCGGGGTGACTGGATTCGAACCAGCGACCACACGCCCCCCAGACGCGTACTCTAACCGGGCTGAGCTACACCCCGAATTGCGGATGCAAAGGTACGGCTTTATTTTGAACTCACAAATGTTTTGCTCTTTTTTTTGCGAAGAATTTATGTTTTGTCGCTTTTGTTATGCTCCCATGCATTCGCGATAGAAATCGAACATTTCGAATATCATCGTTTTGTCTGCCGTTTGGTTGAGGCTGATGTTTCCTACTTCTTTTAATAAGGTGAAATTGATGATGCCGGCGGTATTCTTTTTGTCGTGCTTCATCAGTTCGTAAAGACGTTCATAGGATTGGCAATCAAAATTGAAACAGCCGTAATGCTCACGGACAAACTGGTTGACTTGTCGCAGGCGTTCTTTGGGAAATCCGGCTTGAATGTGCGAGAGGTAAAGTTCACATATTAATCCCCAAGCCACGGCGTATCCATGAAGCACAGGTCGGTTCTCTGCCAAGGCCAGACTCTCGAACGCGTGGCCGACTGTGTGTCCTAAGTTAAGTGCTTTGCGGATGCCTTGTTCTTTAGGGTCCTGTTTCACGATGTTTTCTTTGATTTGTACGGATTGGCCTACCAATTGTTTCAAGTATGCATAATCGGGACGTTCGGTGTCGAATGCCAAGAGTTCGTCCAGATGCCTGGGAGTGCTGATAAGTCCGTGTTTCAGCATTTCGGCATAGCCAGAGAAAAAGTTGCGGTTGTCCAGCGTGCGTAGAAATTCGGTTTCTATTAATACGTGGGAGGCGGGAGCGAACGCTCCGATTTCATTCTTCAGTCCGTTGAAGTTGATACCTGTTTTCCCGCCTACCGATGCGTCCACCATAGCCAGTAATGTGGTAGGTATATTAATATAGGTAATACCTCGTTTGAAGGTGGCGGCTGCAAATCCGCCTAAGTCGGTTACCATACCTCCGCCTAGATTAATCAGAAGTGAATGGCGCGTGGCTCCCTGTTTGCTGAGTGTCTGCCACACTTGTGTCAGTGTTTCAAGGTTTTTATGTACGTCCTCTGCACCGATGCGGATTTCTTCAGCTTTTTGTAAGGTAGGAATGGCTTTCAGCAGGGGCATGCACAGGCGGTTTGTATGTTCGTCGGTCAGGATAAACAGTTTGTCGTGCGGGCACTGGCTGATGACTTGCGTCAGGCTCTCGTCCAAGCCTTGACATAGGATTACTTTCTGTTCGTTCATGATGTATTATTGTTTCCGGGAGGCAAAGATAATATCTTCCTGTGAAAATCACTCTATTTTGGGGCTATAAACTACTGCATGTCCGTGAGAGATGACGCTTGAAGCGGGAAAGAGACAGTCTGCACAGTATGCTGGCCACTCTTAAATTCAACTTCGGCATTGAACGTTTACTACAAATTGCAAAGAAATCACTATCTTTGCAACATAAATACGTGTGACATATAGAGATGAAAAGCTATCGGTTCTTGTTACTTGTTCTTTCAATGCTGTTGGCCATGGATGTGTGGGCGTCAGATGGTTTGCGGCATGTGACGTTTATCCATTCATATTCAAAGGCTACTTCCTGCCATGAGGATTTGAACCGTGGTTTTATAAACGGGCTGAAAGCCGGGGAAGTGCAGGCTTCAGTCGACATTGAATACCTCGGTGTGGGGGTAGGCGACTGGCATGTGCATAAGGAGATGATGGAGGAAATTTGCAGGAAGGCGCAGATTGGGGGAGCAGACGTCCTTGTGACCGTAAGTGGTGTGGCAGTCAACGCGTTGTTGGCATGTGACAATCCGTTACTTAAGAAAGTTCCCTTGGTGTGTGTCGGGATGAAGATGGTTCCCGAAGCGTTGCGTCAGCGTCCTAACGCATGTGGTTTCTCTGTGAGTAACGATTATGCAGCCTTGCTGGATGAAGCCATACGGGTGTTTCCGGAGCGGAAGGATTTTATCTGCATTGCTGATACAAGCGCATACAGCCGCCGGTGTCTGGAGGAACTGAATGATTATTGGAGTGTATTCAGCAGGCAACATCCGGAGTACACTTGGACGGTGTACGACCTGCTGGCCGAGATGCCCGCTCGGGTGGTAAGAGACATCTGTTATGCGGAAAGTGCCTCTAATCATATCGTCATCGCCCCTAACTGGACACAATTCATGTCTTTCGTGGCGCGCAACTCCTTTGCCGCCCCTATTTACGCATTTCAAAACTTGGCCGTAAGCAGCGGAAGCCTTTGTGCCTACGACATGAAGCCTTATGACGTGGGCTATCAGGCAGGATTGATGGCTGCACGGATACTGAAAGGGACTGAGCCTGCGTCATTGGGCTTCACGGATTGGAGAGGTACTTTTCTTTATAATCTGAAGGCTGTACAACAATTTGATTTGAAACGGGGCATGGTAGAAAAACAAGGTGTCATTTTCGGCGCTTCGTGGATGGAGTTGTATCAAGGATGGCTGATAGCCGGTGCGATAGTGCTGTTTCTGCTTATCACTTCGGTTATCATCTGGCTCATACATCTCAACCGTCTTGAAAGCCGACGCCGTGAGGAGATGCAGACCCGTCTGATGGTACAGGAGGAATTGGTGAGGCAGCGCAACGAGTTCAACCATATCTTTTGCTCTTTTCGTGACGGATTGGTGACATACGGCACCGACATGAAGTTGCATTTCATCAATCCTGCCATGTTGCGTATGCTGGCTCTTCCAATGGACGAAAGTTATGAAGGACGCAAGGCGGGCACCTATTTGCGCATTCTTTACAATGGGCAGGACATTCTGCATAGGCTGATAACGCAAGTCATAGCGGAGAAAGTGTCGGTATCTATTCCCGAAAAGTCTTTTGTGCAAGAGACAAAGACGGGCACTTATTTTCCCGTTTCCGGTGAGATTATTCCTTTACTGAATGGGGAGAAACTGAAAGGCATAGCCATCCTGTGCCACAACATTTCAGACGAAGAGCGCCAGCGGCTCTTGTTGCACATGACAATGGAAGACAGTGATGTCTTCAACTGGCAATATGACATGGGCAAGGACGTGTTCTATTTTCCTCCACGCTTATTGCATTATATGGGTTACGAAGGACATGACGGAATACTGACTCGTGCAGAGCTGCGTGCACTAATTCATCCGGACGATGTGCCCAATGCTGTGGCTGACTTTAGCCAAGTCCGTCAAGGTTACTCCAATAATAAGCGTTCTCCCTTGCGCTTGCGTCATCGGGACGGTACGTATGAATGGTGGGAATTCTCCAGCGTGGCGTATGATGGCTTACAAGATGACTTACCTTATATGGTGTTGGGCATCAGCCAAAGTGTACAATATTTTAAGGATACGGAAGCACAACTCATTGCCGCGCGCGACCGTGCTTTGCAGGCCGACCGTTTGAAGTCTGCTTTCCTGGCCAACATGACACACGAGATACGTACGCCGCTTAATTCCATTGTAGGCTTCTCTTCCCTCTTAAACGACATAGAACAGTACAGCCCTCAGGACGTGAGGGAGTTCGTACGCATCATCAATCTTAATACCCGGTTGCTGTTGAAGTTGGTGGGGGATGTGCTGGATCTCTCTAACATCGAGTCGGGCAATGCAGAACTTCATGTCAGCGATTGTTATATAGGTAATTTGCTGAAAGAGGTATACGAGCAACAATGCCAGGAAATGCGTCAGGAAGGCGTGGAGATGCTGTTGGAACTTCCTTCCGATGAAACGTTGTGTATTCAAACAGACGCGATGCGCCTGCAACAGATTTTAGTAAACCTTATTGGAAACGCCCGTAAGTTCACGTTGAAAGGACGTATCACTATCGGGTGTCGGGATGAGGGGGACAATATCATAACAATTTATGTGGAGGACACCGGTAAGGGTATCCCCCAAACCTCTCTGCCCTACATCTACGACCGCTTCTACAAGGTGGACGAATACATTCAAGGTGCAGGCCTTGGGCTGAGCATTGTCCAAACTTTGGTCAGACTTTTGCGAGGCAAAATAACCGTCACCTCCAAAGAAGGTGAAGGCACGCGCTTTGAAGTGACATTACCTAAAGAGACGGATTGACAAAGCATCAGTATTCCACCTTATCCTTTTTCTTTATCCAAGCCTTGAAGGTTTCCGAAGCCTCGTCGGGCAAAAGTTCCTCCATGGGTTTGTGGCGTTCCTCACGCTTCAAGGCCAGTTCTTCATAAATGAACGAGTCATCAAAACCGGCAAGGGCGGCGTCTGTCTTGTTACACCCATAGTAAATGCGGTCGATGTGTGACCAATAAATGGCGCCTAAGCACATTGGGCATGGCTCGCATGAAGTGTAAATGTAGCATCCGGACAGGTCGAACGTGTTCAACTTGGCACATGCGGCACGTATAGCGTTCACCTCTGCATGTGCTGTAGGGTCGTGGTTGGACGTTACCCGGTTTACGCCCGTGGCGATTATTTCATTTCCTTTTACGATAACTGCTCCGAATGGGCCTCCTCCGTTCTTTACATTCTCCACGGCTATGTGAATGGCTTGCCGCATAAAATCTTCTCTTTTCATGGTTTGGTTGTTTTTTATCTGTTTTTACAAAGAAACGATTTTATTTTGAGAATGGCAAGATACTTGGTTAAGTCTGTCATCTTAGATATTAAATTCTTCCTTAAAATAAGTGGTATTCGCTTCTTTTTTGTAATTTTGCACCCCGAAAAAAGGACGGTACGCAATGGGCAAGGATTTGAATGCCCGGCACGTTCTCTTTTTTGAAAAACGTTGAATCGTAAAAACAGAAGATAGAAACCATGGGTAAATTTGCCGAATATTCGAAATTCAATCTTTCGGAAATCAACAAAGAGGTGTTGAAGAAGTGGGACGAAGACCAAGTTTTCGCCAAGAGTATGACAGAACGTGAAGGATGTCCTTCTTTCGTTTTCTATGAAGGACCTCCCTCGGCCAACGGTATGCCGGGCATTCACCACGTCATAGCCCGTACCATCAAGGACACTTTCTGCCGTTACAAGACCATGAAGGGCTTTCAGGTGAAGCGCAAAGCGGGATGGGACACACACGGACTGCCCGTCGAGTTGGGCGTGGAAAAGGCGTTGGGCATCACCAAAGAGGACATCGGCAAAACCATCTCCGTGGCCGACTATAACGCCGCCTGCCGCAAGGACGTGATGAAGTTCACCAAAGAGTGGGAAGACCTGACGCACCGCATGGGCTACTGGGTGGACATGAAAGACCCTTACATCACGTATGACAACCGCTACATCGAAACCCTGTGGTGGCTGCTCAAACAGCTCTACAAGAAAGGGCTGCTCTACAAAGGCTATACCATCCAGCCTTATTCGCCCGCCGCGGGCACGGGACTCAGCTCGCACGAACTGAACCAACCCGGATGCTACCGTGACGTGAAGGATCTGACTGTCGTAGGTCAGTTCAAGATAAAGAACCCCAAACCGGAAATGACAGGGTGGGGCACACCCTACTTCCTGGCATGGACCACCACACCCTGGACGTTGCCCAGCAACACCGCCCTGTGCGTAGGTCCGAAGATAGACTATGTGGCCGTACAGACATATAATGCCTACTCGGGCGAAAAGATGACCGTAGTCCTGGCCAAAGCCTTGCTTTACGCCCACTTCAACCAAAAGGCCGAAGGCATGGCACTGGAAGATTACAAGCCGGGCGATAAACTCGTCCCCTTCAAGGTGGTGGGCGAATACAAAGGCCCGGACTTGGTAGGCATGGAGTACGAACAACTGATGCCGTGGGTAAGGCCTGTGGAAATGGATGCCAGCGGCAACTGGCACGACGCTTCCGCCAAGGCTTTCCGGGTGATTTCGGGCGACTATGTAACGACCGAGGATGGTACGGGTATCGTACACATCGCACCTACTTTTGGCGCGGACGACGCCTTTGTGGCAAAGGCCGCAGGCATTCCCGCCCTGTTTATGATTAACAAGAAGGGAGAAACACGTCCCATGGTAGACCTTACGGGTAAATTCTACCTGCTGGACGAACTGGACGAGCGTTTCGTAAAGGAATGCGTGGACACGGACCTCTACAAAGAATACGAAGGCCGCTGGGTGAAGAACGCCTACGACCCACAATTTACCGTGGACGGCAAGTATGACGAAAAGGCTGCCCAGGCCGCCGAGTCATTGGACGTGTACATCTGCATGAAGATGAAAGCCGCCCACCAGGCGTTCAAGATGGAGAAGCATGTACACAACTATCCACATTGCTGGCGAACGGACAAGCCTGTGCTCTACTATCCGCTGGACAGTTGGTTCATTCGCAGCACTGCCTGCAAGGAACGTATGATGGAACTGAACAAAATCATCAATTGGAAACCCGAATCCACCGGTACGGGACGCTTCGGCAAATGGCTGGAGAACTTGAACGACTGGAACTTGAGCCGTTCGCGCTATTGGGGCACGCCACTGCCCATCTGGCGCACCGAGGATGGCACGGGCGAAAAGTGCATCGAGTCCGTGGAAGAACTCTACGGTGAAATAGAGAAATCTGTCGCCGCCGGTTTCATGACGGGCAATCCCTACAAGGAGAAAGGCTTCCAGCCGGGCGTATATACGAAAGAGAATTATGACAAGATAGACTTGCACCGCCCCTACGTGGACGACATCATCCTCGTCTCTGAGGAAGGCAAGCCGATGAAGCGCGAGACGGACCTGATAGACGTGTGGTTCGATTCCGGCTCCATGCCCTACGCGCAAATCCACTATCCGTTCGAGAATAAAGAGTTGTTGGACAGCCGTCAGGTATATCCCGCCGATTTCATCGCCGAAGGTGTGGATCAGACACGCGGCTGGTTCTTCACTCTGCACGCCATTGCCACGATGGTGTTCGACTCCGTGGCCTACAAGGCCGTCATCTCCAATGGACTGGTACTGGACAAGAACGGCAACAAGATGTCCAAACGTCTTGGCAACGCCGTTGATCCCTTCTCCACCATCGAGAAATATGGTTCCGACCCTTTGCGTTGGTATATGATTACCAATTCTTCTCCTTGGGACAACTTGAAGTTCGACGTGGAAGGCGTGGAGGAAGTGCGCCGCAAATTTTTCGGCACGCTCTATAACACTTATTCCTTCTTCGCCCTCTACGCCAACGTAGACGGCTTTGAATACAAGGAAGCCGACGTGCCCATGGAGAAACGTCCGGAAATTGACCGCTGGATTCTGTCTCTGCTCAACACGCTGGTGAAGAACGTAGACGCTTGCTACAACGACTATGAGCCGACTAAAGCCGGTCGCCTCATTTCGGACTTCGTGAACGACAATCTTTCCAACTGGTACGTCCGCCTGAACCGCAAGCGCTTCTGGGGCGGAGGCATGACGGAAGACAAGCTCTCAGCCTTCCAGACGTTGTACACCTGTCTGGAGACCGTGGCGAAGCTGATGGCACCCATTGCTCCTTTCTATGCCGACATGCTCTACATGGACCTGATAAAGGTGACGGGACGCGACAACGTGGCGTCCGTACACCTGGCCAAGTTCCCCAAGTGCGACGAAGCGCTGGTAGACAGCGAACTGGAAGCTCGCATGCAGATAGCCCAAGACATCACGTCCATGGTGCTGGCCCTGCGCCGCAAGGTGAACATCAAGGTGCGCCAACCGCTGCAGTGCATCATGATACCCGTGGTGGACGAGGAGCAGCGTGCGCACATCGAAGCCGTGCAGACGCTCATCATGAACGAAGTGAACGTGAAGGAAGTGAAGTTCGTGGACGGCGCTTCGGGTGTGCTGGTGAAGAAAGTGAAGTGCGACTTCAAGAAACTGGGACCCAAGTTTGGCAAGCAGATGAAAGCCGTGGCCGCTTTCGTGGCAGGCATGAGCCAGGAAGCCATTGCCGAGTTGGAGAAAAACGGAAACTACACCTTTACCCTGGATGGCGGACAAGCCACCATCGAGGCAAGCGACGTGGACATCTACAGCGAGGACATACCGGGCTGGTTGGTGGCCAACGAAGGCCGTCTGACCGTGGCGTTGGAAGTGACCGTCACCGAAGAACTGCGCCGCGAGGGTATAGCCCGCGAATTGGTGAACCGCATCCAGAACATCCGTAAGTCGAGCGGTTTTGAGATAACAGACAAAATAAATATTACATTATCCAAAAATAATCGGACGGATGATGCGGTGAACGAATATAAAGACTATATTTGCAACCAAGTTTTGGCGACTTCGCTCACACTGGCTGACCAAGTAGATGACGGTACTGCATTGGAACTGGATGATTGTACCTTGCAGATATGTGTAGCGAAGAACTGAACTGAAACAGATATTGTAACTGGAAAAGCTTATTTTTAATACCAACACTAAACATATTGTAATTATGGCAGAAAAGACAAGATACTCGGATGCAGAATTGGAAGAATTCCGCGCTATTATAATGGAGAAGTTGGAGTTGGCTCAACGCGATTATGACATGTTGAAAGCCAGCCTCACAGGTGCTGATGGCAATGATGTGGATGACACGTCTCCCACTTATAAAGTGATGGAGGAAGGTGCCAATACTTTGTCTAAGGAAGAGACTACACGTCTGGCCCAACGCCAGTTGAAGTTTATTCAGGGCTTGCAGGCGGCTTTGGTGCGTATCGAAAACAAAACATACGGCATTTGCCGAGAGACGGGCAAATTGATTCCTAAAGAACGCTTGCGTGCCGTTCCCCATGCCACGTTGAGCATTGAGGCGAAGAATAACGGAAAGAAGTGAGAAGGACACAGAGGCACGGAGACACAGAACCTTTTAATTTAATATTGAAAGAACTCTGTGTCTTTGTGCCTCTGTGTCTTGATAATTAATAGTTTGACTACAATAAGAATGAAGAAAGTTCCTCAAAAAGGCTGGCTGGCCTTAGTGATTATATTGTCGACCTTAATAGTCGACCAAGTCATAAAAATAGCGGTCAAGACAGGTATGTATTGGCACGAAAGTGTGAATGTTATCGGTTGGATATATGACCTGTTTGGCATTCAAGCCGAACCTTCCACATGGTTTTACTTGTTCTTTACTGAAAATGTGGGTATGGCGTTCGGCATGGAGATTATGGGGAAATTCTTCTTGACCTCTTTCCGCATCGTGGCGGTTGGGTTGATGATATGGCTCTTGTGCAAGTTCATTCGCCAGAATTTGAAGACCGGTTTCTTAGTGTGTGTATCCCTTATTATAGCCGGGGCCATGGGGAATATCATTGATAGTGTGTTCTACGGGGTGTTGTTCAATGAAAGCACAACATATCAACTGGCTTCGTTTTTGCCAGAGGGAGGAGGATATGCCCCTTTGTTTTATGGGAAGGTAGTCGATATGTTTTATTTCCCGATTATTGATACTTATTGGCCTGAGTGGATGCCATGGGTAGGTGGAGAACGCTTTATTTTCTTCAGTCCTATTTTTAACTTTGCGGATGCGGCCATTAGTTGTGGTTTCATTGCGTTGCTTTTGTTCTACAACAAGGAACTGAGCGAAGCCTATCATTCTGTAGTAAAGAAATCATGAAGAAGACGTTCGGGCTTTTATGGCAGGGATGCCTTATGGCAATGGCGTTCAATCTGACGGCTTGTGATGTGGAACGTCCCGATACGGTGTTGAGTGATACTGTAATGGAAGATGTGTTGTATGATTACCATATAGCTAAAGCTATGGGTGAACAAATGAGCAGAAATGAAAACTACAAACGTGTGCTTTACGTGGATTATGTATACAAGAAACACGGCATTACCGAAGCCCGATTTGACTCTTCTATGGTATGGTTTTCTCGTCATCCGGATGTGTTGAGTGAGATTTACAAGAAAGTTACCGAACGCTTGAATACGGAAGAAGGGCATATAGAACGTTTGGTTGCTTTGCGCGAGAACAAGCCTTTGACTTCTCTTGCAGGTGATAGCGTGGATGTATGGGTATGGCAGCGTATTTACCAACTCAGCGGTATGCCAATGGATAACCGTGTCGCTTTCACTCTTCCTTCTGACTCCAACTTCAAGGCATGTGACACATTGCGATGGAGCGTGTATTTCGCTTTCTCAAGCGAGTCATATGATAGTTTGGATGCTCCCGTCATGGTTATGCAGATTCGTTTTGTGAATGATAGTGTGATAGGCTGTTCTGAGCAGGTTCGTGAGGAAGGCATGCGGATGTTGACGCTTGCTGGTGATACCTTGGGGGACATCAAAGAGGTAAATGGCTTTGTCTACTATCCCCGTCAGGATAATGTCAGACCGCTGATGATGAATAAGATTACGTTAATGCGTTATCATGCCCGTGCCGTAGATTCGTTGGCGTTGTCCAAGGATACATTGGCATCTTCCGCTTCCTTAAAAAAGGATACGGTCGACATGGAGAAGCAAACGGTAAAGCCTGCTAAGCCGGAAGCCATGGACAAGACGAAGAAAGAAGATGCGCGTCGTCCTAATCCGTCGGAAATGCGCCGTTTGCAGAAAACGCAGGAACCTGTGCATAAGAATACAGTCGTTCCTCGGAAAAATGAGCTCAAAACTCGTCCTGCCACTCATCTGAAACAAAACGTAACGATACGTAAGGTAGATGACAGATGATGAAACGCTTTGCTTCCCATTATGTCTATGTGCCCGGACGGGGCTTCCTAAAGCGATATGTAGTAGAGGTGCAAGGAAGTCATGTGGCTCATCTCTTCCCCTTGACTGAAGAAGTGGAGAATACGGTGTGGATGCCCGGTGTCATTGTATTGTTACCCGAAGATGTACAGGTGGAAAATGTGCTCTTTGATGGAGCTGTTTGGTTGGATGATGTTCCTCCTGATATTCTGGTTTCACTTTCTGTCCGGATACCTTATTTGTTTTATCCTTTCGATTTTAACGGAATGAAGCCTGTCGTCGGAACTCGGAGCATACAATTGCGGTAGCTATGGCTACGTTGAGTGATTCGGACGTATCACGTCCGGCAGGGTAGTTGGGGATATAAAGCCTATGGTTAATCAAAGCGCTTATTTCATTACTGATACCTTTCCCTTCATTGCCCATTACAATCAGTCCATTGGCCGGTAAAGGCTTCATGTACATGTTTTCTCCGTCAAGGAAAGTGCCATACACCGGGACATTTTTATCCAAGGAATTGATTAACTGGGATAAGGAGGTGTAATGTAGCCTTACACGGGCAATGCCCCCCATCGTTGCCTGTATAGCTTTGGGGTTGTAGATATCCACGGTGTCGGGTGAGCAAAAGATATGTTCGATGCCGAACCAGTCAGCCAGCCGGACAATGGTGCCTAAGTTCCCGGGGTCTTGAACGCCATCCAACGCCAGACACAAGGAATGGGATAGAATGTTAGGATTTGCGCATTCATCCTCCCAACCAAACACGGCCAGTACTTGCTGGGGAGTTTTGAGCAAGCTGGCGCGGGCAAGTTCTTCTTCCGTTATTTGCTCTGCTTCATCCGCTTGGATAGACGGAGCTGAAGAAAACCATTCGGCGGTACCTGCCAGATAACGGCATGGAAAATGTCCGAGCAAATCGCCTACCAGTTTGGGACCTTCGGCCAGAAACACATGGTCCGCTTTGCGGTTCTTCTTCAGTTCTAATGAATGTATGTATTTTATCTTGTTTTTACTCAGTGTCATTTAGCTCTTCTTGGTTTCCTTGGTTTCCCTCCACCTCCACGTTTTTTACCGCCTTTTCCGTTGCTCCGTGGGGCGTAGGAGGGTGCTTCGCCCAATTCTGCCGGAACAGGTATTTTGTAGATGCTCTTTTCCAGGAATTTCTCGATGGTGTGGAATTGAGTCTGTTCTTTTTCACTGACAAATGTAATGGCCACTCCGTCGTTGTTGGCGCGTGCCGTGCGCCCGATACGGTGTACATAATCTTCGCAATCGTGCGGCACGTCAAAATTGATGACCAGCCGGATATCGTCTATGTCTATACCGCGTGCCACGATGTCCGTTGCCACCAGTATGTTGATGTGTCCTGCCTTGAACGTATGCATTACTTCATCGCGTTGTGCCTGTTCTAAGTCGGAATGCATTTCGCCTACGTTCAGTTTCATTTGCTTCAAGGCGCGGGCTACTTCTTTCACCTTTATCTTGGATGAAGCGAAAATGATGACACGTTCCGGTACTTCCTCTTTAAACAGACTGCGGATAATGCCCAACTTTTGGCTCTCGTAGCATACGTAGGCTGCTTGGATGATTTTGTCCGCAGGCTTGGATACCGCCAGCTTTACTTCTGCCGGATTATTCAAGATGTTCTTGGCCAATTGTTGTATTTTGGCAGGCATTGTTGCGGAGAACATGACGGTCTGGCGTTCTTTGGGCAGGTATTTCACTATTTGCATGATGTCATCATAAAATCCCATGTCGAGCATACGGTCGGCTTCGTCCAATATGAAGTAGGATACTTTGGAAAGGTTCACATAGCCTAAGTTCAAGTGGGCTATCAGTCGTCCCGGCGTAGCTATCACTACATCAGCGCCCAGGGTCAGTCCCTTTTTCTGCTGTTCGAACAGCACACCGTCATTCCCTCCATATACCGCTACGCTGCTGACCGGTAGGAAATAGGAGAAACCCTCCATCTGTTGGTCAATCTGCTGAGCCAATTCGCGGGTGGGAGCCATGACAATGCAGTTGATGGCATCTTCCGGATGCTCTTCTTCGGATAACTTGTTCAGTATGGGTAATAGGTAAGCGGCGGTTTTGCCGGTGCCGGTCTGTGCTACGGCTATAAGGTCTTTCCCTTCGAGTATAATCGGGATGGATTGTTCTTGTATGGGAGTGCAAGTCTCAAAACGCATGGCATCGAGTGCGTCGAGTACATTGTCATTCAAGGGTAAATCGGAAAACTTCATGTCAACTATCTAATTTGAGCGCAAATATACGTTTTTTTCTGGTTTGGGACAACTTTTTATAATTGGGGATTGGTAAATGGGAGTTGAGGAAGCTCTTCAATTATCATTAATCTTTTTCATCTGTATATTCAAAACCGTACATAGTGTCCGATATCGAACACTTTACTTTTTTATTATTTGTTGACTATCAATCAGTTCTGTTTTTGGCACGGATTTCGCTGATAGAGGGTGGGGCATTTGCGTGCTGTTCGTTTTTGCTGGGCGGGCGTGCGGTGTGGTCCGGTATTTACATTGAAGAAATATAAATAGAAGGAATAAGTATGGATAGAGAAATTCCGAAAGAAGTGCGCCGTAAGGAGCGCAACAAGAAGTTAATCCGCTATGGCATAGTGGCCGTGGCAGGGGTAGTGGTTGTCAGCGTGCTGATTTCGCTGATGCGGACGGGCGTGAAGGAACGCGACCTGGTCTTCTCCACCGTAGACCAGGGGACCATCGAGGTCAGTGTCAGCGCGTCGGGTAAGGTGGTGCCGGCGTTTGAGGAAATCATCAACTCGCCCATCAACACCCGCATCCTCGAAGTGTACCGCAAGGGGGGGGACAGTGTGGATGTGGGTACGCCCATACTGAAGCTGGACCTGCAGAGCACCGAAACCGAGTATAACAAACTCTTGGACGAGGAACAGATGAAGAACTACCAGCTGCAGCAATTGAAGGTGAACAACGAGACGAAGCTCAAGGACCTGGCCATGCAGATTAAGGTGAAGGAGATGAACCTCAACCGCATGAAGGTGGAACTGCGTAACGAGCAATACCTCGACAGCATCGGGTCCGGCACTACGGACAAGGTGCGTCAGGCGGAATTGAGTGTCAACGTGGCCCAGCTGGAACTGGAGCAGCTCCGTCAGCAGTACACCAACGAGCAGGAGGTGATGGAGGCCGAATACAAGGTGCAGGAGCTGGATTTAAGCATCTTCCGCAAGAGCCTCGCCGAGATGAAGCGCACGCTGGACGACGCCCAGGTACGTTCGCCACGCAAAGCAATACTGACATACATCAACGACCAGATAGGCGCCCAGGTGACGCAAGGCATGCAGATTGCCATCATCTCCGACTTGAGCCACTTCAAAGTGGAGGGCGAGATAGCCGACACGTACGGCGACCGTGTGGCGGCAGGAGGGAAGGCTGTGGTGAAGATAGGCAGCGAGAAGCTGGAAGGCACGGTGAGCAGCGTCACCCCATTGTCGCAGAACGGTGTCATCAGCTTCACCGTACAACTGAAGGACGATAACCACCGACGCCTGCGTTCGGGGCTGAAGACGGATGTCTACGTGATGAACGCCGTGAAGGAAGACGTGATGCGCATCGCCAACGCCTCCTACTACGTGGGTCGTGGCGAGTACGACCTGTTTGTCCGCACCGCCGACGACGAACTTACCAAACGCAAGGTGCAGCTGGGCGACAGCAACTTTGAGTATGTAGAAGTGGTGAGCGGCCTGCAGCCGGGCGACCAGGTAGTAGTGAGCGACATGAGTAACTATAGGAACAAGAACAGCTTGAAGTTGAAGAAATGATACGCATATATCTGAAACAAGCCTGGGCGATGCTTCGTCAAAACCGCCTGTTCTCGTCCATCTACGTGGTGGGTACGGGACTGTCCATCGCGCTGACGATGACGCTGTTCATTATCTTCTACGTCAAGACGGCTCCCATTTATCCCGAGTACAACCGCGACCGGACGCTGGTGGTCCGCTATGTCAAGACTTTCCCGGCTGAGAAACCGGATAACTACAACGCCGGGTTGGTGGGGACGGGCTTAGTCGGACTGGCTGACAGTTTGCCCCATGTGACCGATGTGGCCGTGACCTGTGACGCCGATACACGCGGGCAGAACGTGGCTCTTCCGGGTCAGAAGCAAGCCTTCAATGTGCGCCTGCTTTACGTCAATTCAGCTTTCTGGCGTGTCTTCACTCCCCGCTTCCTCAGCGGGAAGCCCTTGACCGGGGCGGACGAAGAGGCACGCAGTCATACAGCCGTCATCAGCGAGAGCCTGGCGCGACGGCTTTTCGCCTCGACGGACGTGGCGGGGCGGACATTCCTCTACCGGGGCAACCCGTATACCGTTTCCGGCGTGGTGGCAGACGTTTCTTCGGCCACTCCCGATGCGGTGGCCGACCTCTGGATGCCCATTACGCTGAATGCTTTCGCCACTTATCGCCATCGTAACTCCGATTTGTTGGGTAACCTCACCTGCTTCCTGCTGGTGGATGATGCCGCGAACAAGGAGACGGTGAAAGAGGCGTTGCGCGATGCGGTTCGCCGTCACGATGCGGGGCAGTCGTATGTGAACGACCTGATGGGCCAGCCCGACGATGCGGCCCTCTCGTCCTTCCGCACGGACGCTGTCAACGCGCCGGACTTGGGAGGCCTGTTCCGCTCGCTGCTCTACATCGTGCTGGCCCTGCTCTTCATCCCCGCCGTCAACCTGAGCGGCATGATAGCCAGCCGGATGGACCGGCGCATGGCGGAACTGGGCATCCGCAAGGCATACGGAGCGACACGCGACATGCTGCTGGGGCAGGTGCTGTGGGAGAACCTGCTCCTCACCCTCATCGGGGCCGTGGCGGGGCTGCTGTTCTGCTACCTCATCGTCCTCACCTCCGGGTCATGGGTGCTGACGCTGTTCGATGCCGAGGTGGACATCAACCTGCCTGCCCCCTTCCTGACGATGGAGATGCTGTTCAACCCCTGGGTGTTCCTCTGCGCCTTCGGGCTTTGCCTGGTGCTCAACGTGGTGTCGGCCTTGCTGCCCGCCTGGTGGGGACTGAAACATACGATTGTGCAGGAACTGTATACGAAAAGGTAGCCCCCTCCAAACCTCCCCCCCGAGGGGGAGGCTTACGATAGTAATCTATAATTTATTTCATGTTTAACCGCCTCTCTTTGCAATCCGGTTCCCTCCCCATGGGGGAGGGTTAGGGAGGGGCTATTATTTACATTATGATACTACTACACCAAATATGGAACCAACGCAGGCAGAACCTGTGGATATTCCTCGAACTGCTGATAGCAGGCTTTTTCCTCTGGATGGTCATCGACCCCATCTATGTGCAGACGGCCAACCGCCTCATCCCGCAAGGGGGCGACTCGCGCGGTATGTATGTCCTCGAGTTAGGACAATATGACGCCGGCTTCGCCCAATATGATGAGGCGCAGGACTCCGCCCAAGCGATGCGACGCAACTACCTGGACATCATCCGCGCGGTGCGAACCTGTCCCGAGGTGGAAGCCTTTACCATCGCCGCCTACGGCAGCTTCCCCAACTCTTCCGCGTGGAGCGGCATGCAGCTGTTTAACGAGGACTCGGTGATGGTGCACGTGCAGCAGTACCGCTACGTGCCGCTGGACGGGAGCGACCTGATGAAGACCTACGGCATGCTGGATGCCCGCACGGGCAGCCGTATCACCTCGCCCGATGACTTCGCCCGGCTCGACCGGATAGCCCTGTCCGAGCGGGCGGCTATCGACCTCTTCGGCACCGCGGACGCCGTGGGGCGCACCGTCTACGAAACGCCCGACCGACAGTACCCCCACGAGGTGGCCGCCGTGTTCCGCAACTACAAGCACTACACTTCCGAACAGCCCTATCCCATAGCGGTGATGACCGAGAAAGACTTGGGGATGAGCGCGTACATGTCCTACATCTACCACATCGTCTTCCGCCTGAAGGAGGGGGCGGACCCGGCGGCCTTCGAGGCACGCTTCGCCCGCGAGGTGGCCCCCACGCTGTCCCGTGGCAACTTCTACTTCAATTCGCTGAAGAGTTTCGGCGAGTACAGCCGGCAGAAAGCCCTCTCGGCGGGCGTCACCAACAAGATGCGCCTGCAATATGCGCTGGGCGGGTTCGCCCTGCTCTGCATCTTCCTGGGCATGGTGGGCACGTTCTACATCCGCGCCAACGCCCGCCGCGAGGAGATTGGCATTCTGCGGGCGTTGGGAGTCAGCAGGGCAGGCATCGTCCGCCGCTTTCTGTCCGAGGCATGGGTGCTGGTGACGGTGGCTTTTGCCCTGGCACTCATCGTCATAGGCCACTATGTGTACACGGCCGGTTTCGCCGAAGGCATCAGTGCCGTGGGCAACATCACGAAGAGACTCGTGCCCGATCCCTCCTACGCGCAGAACCGTCCGTGGCCCCACTTCCTGTGGGTGACGGGGCTGACCTACGCCGTCCTGCTGCTCACCGCCTTGGTCGGGACATGGATACCCGTCCGCCGCGCGGCGCGTACCCTCCCCGTAGAAGCCTTGCGCGATGAATAAGGATTTGGGGTGCACCGCAGACACAGTACAGTCGGGCACCCCCGATACGGTACAGTCAGGCACCACCGACACGGTACAGTCAGTCACCCCCGACACGGTACAGTCGGGCATCCCCGACCTCAGTGGGACACCACCATCCGTATCAGTTTGTGTGTGCACCCCCACACCGAGTGGTGTGCGTACCCCCACACCGAGTGGTGTGCGTACCCCCACACCGAGTGGTGTGCGTACCCTCACACCGAGTGGTGTGTGTATCCCCACACCGGGCGGTGTGAGGGTCGCCTCCCCGAATGGGAATAGAATATAGTATTAATAATTAAAACAGATTATGTATGTGGAAACAGTATGTTAAACAAGCGTGGGCGTTGCTGAGGCAGAATCCGCTGTTCAGCACACTCTACATCGTCGGCACGGGGCTGGCCATCGGCATGACGATGATTGTGGCGATGATTTACTACGTGAAGCTGGCGCCCGTCTACCCGGAGGAGAACCGGGGACGCACGCTGTATCTGGAGTCGGCGCAGTTCAACAACGGCGGGCAGACGTGGCAATCAGCCTTGTCCTACACTGCCTTGCAGGACTGGGCGTTGCACTTGGAGAACGCCGAGGTCATCTCCGCCCAATATTCCTCTTGGGGGCTGAACGAGAACAGCTACATCCAGCCCGCCGACCGTAGCGGTGACTTCCATCCGATTATAAAGATGGTGGACCCCGCCTTTTTTCGTATCTACACCTTCCGCTTCTTAGAGGGCAACCCGTTTACGGAGGCTGACTTGCAGAGCGGCATCCGCACGGTGGTCATCAGCGACGACCTGGCACGGCGGCTGTTCGGCACGGTGGAAGGTGCGGTAGGGCAGTCGTTCAGCCTGAGCTACGTACACTACCGAGTGTGCGGCGTGGTGCAGGGCGGCAGTTACCTCACCCCAAGGTCTTATGCGCAGGTCTATCTGCCATACACCATCGCGCCCGACTATCGCAAGGTGAGAGACCCGTTCCCCTACTTAGGCAGTTTCCAGCTGACTTTCTTAGTGAAGGACGACGCTCAGGCACGGGCGTTGCAGGCGGAGGTGAAGGAGGTGACGCGCCGTCTCAACCTGGATCATGAGGGCCAGTGGAAGATGAACCTGTGGGAGCAGCCCCGCACGCACGCCCTCAGCGCCTTCCAGGAGTATCCCGCGCAGGACTTCAGCTTTTGGGCGAAGGTGCGCTACTTCGGGCTGATGCTGCTGGTGCTCCTCTTGGTGCCCGCCCTCAACTTGATGGGCATGATCAGCAGCCGCATGGAGAACCGCCTGGCGGAGATGGGCGTGCGCAAGTCGTTCGGCGCGTGCCGCGGCAAGCTGCTGGGGCAGGTGATGTGGGAGAACCTGTTGCTCACCCTGCTTGGCGGTTTGTTGGGGCTGATAGTCGCCTGGCTGTTCATCTACGTGGGGCGCGAGTGGGTGTTCACCTTGCTGGACGACTATCCGGATGTCATTCCCCAAGGCGCCAACGCCTACGTCAGCGGCGAGATGCTGTTTGCCCCGGCGGTGTTTGGGTGCGCCCTGCTGCTGTGCGTGGTGCTCAACATGCTGTCCGCCTTGGTTCCCGCCTGGCTGTCGCTGCGCAAACCCATTGTCAATTCACTGTATGAAAGGAGGTAAAAGCCCCTCCCCATCCCTCCCCCGAAGGGAGGGAGCAAGTAATCAATAATTATATGTATAACAAGTAAAATATTGCCTCTATAACTTTAGCCTCCCCCGTTGGGGGGAGGTTGGAGGGGGCTGATAAGTTTATGTTCAGACTGATATTGAAAACCTTATGGAGCCGCCGCAGGCGCAACGCCTGGCTGCTGGCCGAACTGATACTGGTGTGCGTCCTGTCGTGGGCCATCTTCGACCCCGTCATTGTGGTGACACACGACCGCATGATTCCCCTTGGTTACGACGCCGACCGCCTCTGCATGGTGTCCCTCGACATGCTACAGCCCTCGGCGCCCGGTTACGATTCCCTGTCCGCCAAGGACGAGGCGAAGCTGGACAGCTACCTGCATCTGATGCGCCTGGCCCGCCAGCACCCCGACGTGGAGCAGACCACCGCCTTGCTGGGCTTCAGCTATCCCGGTTCGCAGGGCAGCCAGTCCACCGGTTACAAGGTGGAGGGCGACACGGCGAAGAACAACACCAGCGTGTACCTCATCAACTATCTGCCCCACACTAACTTCTTCGAGACCTACGGCTTCCGTTCCGGCACGAAAGGCATGACTGCCGCCGAGCTGTCCGACTATCCGGCGCGCGACAACCAATTAGTGCTGGACGAGAACACGTTGGAGTATTACTTCCACACGGACGACCCGCGGAGCAAGCGCTTCTGGCGTTACAATGAGAAGGACACCACCTACACGGACATCGTGGGAACGGTGGGCACCATCAAATACAGCAGCGAGCGGCGCCCGATGGCCGTAGCCTTTGTCCCTATGAGTGAAGAAGAGGCGAGAGGATACATCCCTGAGGACGCCCTGATACTGATACGCGTCAAGGAGAGTGTCAGCATGGACCGCTTCCTGCACGACTTCAAGCCCTGGATGCTACAGACGTTGCGTGCCGGCAACCTCTACGCCCGCGACCTTAAGACCTATCGCCAGAACCTGGACGAGGTGGAGTTCTCCGGTTCCGCCTCGCTGTATAGACGCAACCTGCTCGTGGCGGTGTTCTTCCTCATCAATCTCTGCCTCGGCGTGGCGGGTACCTTCTGGCTACAGACCCGTACACGCAGGGAGGAGATAGGCGTCATGCTGTCCTTTGGTGGTACGCCGGGGCACATCGTCCGCCTGCTGTTGGGCGAGGGTGTGGTGCTCACCACGGTGGCTACCTTCATCGGCTGCTTCGTCTACCTGCAATACGCCCTGAGCGAAGGCCTGTCCCGCGGCATGAACTGGGGAGAGGACCTGCGTCAGGAGTACTGGACGGATTTCTTCGGGTGGCACTTCCTCATCGTGTCGCTCATCGTCTATGCCATCCTGCTCATTGTGGTGTCCGTCGGTGTTTATCTGCCTGCCCGCCACATCAGCCGCATACAGCCTACCGAAGCTCTACGGGATGAGTAAAAGCGGACACAGGTGTTCATTATCGAACACTCCGCTTTCGCGTTATCCGCTGATAATCAGCGGTTGTGCTCTTTGGCACGGAATTTGACCATTAGGAACAGAGGCTTCCTTTATACGCCTCTCTATTTAAAAACGAACAATAACATTAAAAAGAATATAGATTATGGAAATGATTAAACTGACGGGTGTGAACAAGATTTATCGCACCGACGAGATTGAAACGCAAGCATTGGAGAACGTAAACCTGAGTGTAGAAAAAGGGGATTTCCTCAGCATCATGGGACCCTCCGGTTGCGGCAAGTCCACGCTGCTGAACATCATGGGCCTGCTGGACACGCCTACCAGCGGCACGGTAGAGATAGCCGGCACGGACACTACGGGCATGAAGGACAAGCAGCTGGCCGCCTTCCGCAACCACAACCTGGGCTTTGTGTTCCAGTCCTTCCACCTGATTAACACGCTGAACGTCATCGACAACGTGGAGCTTCCCTTGCTCTACCGTAAGATTTCAGCCAAGGAACGCCATCGCCTGGCCGAGGAAGTATTGGCCAAGGTCGGCATGACCCACCGTATGCGTCACATGCCTACGCAGCTTTCCGGTGGTCAGTGCCAGCGTGTGGCCATCGCCCGCGCCATCATCGGCAATCCCGAAATCATCCTCGCCGACGAGCCTACGGGTAACCTGGACTCGAAGATGGGTGCCGAGGTAATGCAAATCCTCCAGCAGTTGAACCAGGACGACGGCCGTACCATCGTCATGGTGACGCACAACGAGGACCAGGCCAAACTGACCAAGCGCATCGTGAAGTTCTTCGACGGACGACAGATTAGTTAAAGGGAAATTTAGCCCCCTCAACTCCCCCGTGGAGGAGCTTAGAGATACTTTCCACTTAAGGGTATAGAAAGCTCTCGCTGTATCGGGAGCCTCCCCTTAGGGGGAGGTTGGTGGGGCTTCTAAATTATTATTTAAATCATAGAAACGATGAAACGTATATATACCTTTATGTTCATGGTGGCTGCCTTTGCATCTACCCTGTCGGCCAAAGACAATGACCGCATCACCCAGACCCGCAAAGTGGCGGACTTTACCCGTATCGAAGTGACTTCCGTGGGTCAGATTTATTTCACGCAATCTTCCGAAGTGACGTTCCGCATCGAGGGCAAAGAGAAGTATGTAAAGAACACCACCAGCGAAGTGCGCGACGGAGTATTGGAAATCGGCTTTAAGGACAAAAACGCCAACCGCAAAGGAAAGAACGGTGTGGACATCTACCTGACCGCACCTACCTTGGAGAGTGTGGAGTTTACCGGTGTGGGCAGCTTCAACTGCAAGGAGAAGCTGGAGGCCGATGACATCCGTTTCGACATCGAAGGCGTAGGCTCGTTGGATGTCCGTGACTTGCAATGTGAAACTTTGACCTTACGTCTGCAAGGCGTGGGAGAAGCTAACGTGGAGGTGCAGGCCGACCATGTGGATGCCTCGATGGAAGGGGTAGGCTCCGTAACGCTCAGTGGACGCACCCGCACAGCGGACATCAAGAAAGGCGGCATCGGGAGTCTGAGTACCCGACGGCTGGAGATAGAGGAGGACTGACGCCTTATGAAGAAACAGTTATTCAGTCAGGTGTGGGAACTGATGCGCTGTCAGCCGTTGCTGACGTGCATCTCCGTGCTGGGTACCGCCTTTGCCATTACCATGATTATGGTGATTGTCATCGTGTGGCAGACCAAGTATGCCGACTTGGCACCGGAGGTAAACCGCTCCCGCAGTCTTTACATCTCCGCGGTGGGTGTCCAACCCAAAGATAATAAAGGCAATGGCGGATACAGCAGCTGTTCGCCCGCTTTCATGAAACGGTGTGTGGAGGGTGTGCCCGGCGTAGAAGCCTGTACGGCTTTCAGTCCGGCCAGCGATGCGCTGGTTTCCCTGTCCGATGGCGGCAACCGCATCAAGGCCGATGTCAGCAATGTAGACCCCGCTTATTGGCAAGTATTCCGTTTCGACTTCCTCAGCGGGACCGGTCTGACGGAGGCCGACTGGGGAGGCAGCCGGCAGTCGGTAGTGCTGTGCGCGTCGGTGGCGCGTCATCTGTTCGGCACGGCCGATGCCGTGGGGCAATACGTTCTGCTTAATCGTCAGGAAGCCCGTGTGGCGGGAGTGGTGAAGGACGTGTCGCTGACCGCCAAGGACGCTTACGCCCAAGTGTGGACACTCTATTCGAAGGAGGACCAAACCGCTAAGGACCTCAATGATTATGCCACGTACATGCACGTGGCCATTCTCGCCCATAGTAAGGCGGATTTCCCGCAGATACGGGAAGGCATCGCCAAACGCCTGGCAGACCTGAATGCCGGATTGGGCGAATGGCAACTGACCATCATGGAGCAGCCGGACGACATCGTGGCGCACGTCAATCATATCTGGAGCAATGTGGGTCCGGACATGTCGATGATTTACCTGCAATACGCCCTGGCGTTGGTTATCATCCTGCTGGTGCCCTCGCTCAACCTCTGCGGACTGAGCAGCAGTCGTATGCAGCAACGCACCGCCGAATTGGGTGTGCGCAAGGCGTTCGGAGCCACACGGGGCGTGCTTATCCGGCAGATGCTGAACGAGAACCTGGTGCTGAGCGTGGCGGGCGGCATCGTGGGACTGGTGTTGAGCTACGTCAGTGTCTACGTGTTGCGCGGCTGGCTTTTCACGAACAGCCAGAACGTAGGTTCGTCGGGCGAGTTCAGCTTGAGCATGGGCACGCTGTTCAGTCCCACAGTGTTTGTACTGGCGTTTCTGTTCTGTGTGCTTATCAATCTGCTGAGCGCGTGGCTGCCTGCTTGGATGGCTACCCGCCGCAACATCGTGGAAGCATTGTATGACCATTAAACAGAGAGGAGGATACTGAGTTATGAAATACATTTTGCACAATCTGCACATGATACGCGCCCGCTTCCGCAGTAACGGATGGGTGCTGGCCGAACTGTTTGTGGTGTTCCTCGTGATGTGGTACCTGTGTGACTCCTTGGGTTGCTTGAAGTACACCTTCTACCAACCCTTGGGCATGGACATCAGCCACGTCTACCAGTTGTCCACCATCGAGGGAGGCGAGAGCCGGGACACCACGCTGACCCGGGTAGACAAATACTTCAACCTGCTGGAGAAACTGCAGGCGTTGCCCGAGGTGGAGTGCGCCGCCCTGTCGTACTTCAGCCTGCCCATGAGCGGACAGAACAGCTACGGCATGTTGATGGCACATGACAGCTTGGGGCTAAACGTGCGCAACCTGTATGTCACGGCTGATTACTGTCGGGTGTTCCGCATGACGGAGGACGAGCGTCATCCTCTTGACGGGCTGCCTGTCGGCGATGATTACGTGATGCTGACGACAGGAGCCTATGAACTTTTTAAGAAACATATGCCCGAATTCAGTCTGGACACCAAGTTGTATAATGGGAGGGATACGTCAGAGGTGTATACCCAAGGCGGTTTTATCGGTCCCATGCGTATGTATCGCTATGGGAGTGATGCCAGGTCCGTGTTCCACCGCATCGACCGGGCGTTCAGCAACGAGAATTTCGAAAACTATTCTGCCCAACTGACGTTCCGTTTGAAACCTTCTGCCGATACGCCCGACTTCCGCGCCCGCTTCAACCGCGAGATAGCGCCCCGTCTGGACGTGGACAACGTCTTTGTGGCGGATGCCGTGCCTTACACCACCCAGCAGCACCTGTTCGAAGTGATGAACGGCGATGTGGACCGGGTGAATACGCAGGCGTTGGTGGTTTTCTTCCTGTTGGTGAACGTCTTCCTTGGCTTGATTGGCACCTTCTGGTACCGTACCAGCCGCCGTCGCGGCGAGATAGGTCTGCGCATGAGCATGGGCAGTACGCGCCGCAATGTCTTTTATTTACTGATGGGGGAGGGATTGCTGTTACTCACGATGGCCGCCTTGCCTGCCATGTTCCTGTGCTATGCTGTGGCGATAGCCGAACCCAGCGTGGGGCATACGGCGCTTATCGCCACATGGCCGGTGGAATGGTCGGGAGTGCGTTTCCTGTCAGGTTGCGTGGGCGCTTGGTTGCTGATGGCGCTAATGGTGATTATCGGCATCTGGTTCCCTGCCCGCCGGGCGATGAAGATACAACCCGCCGATGCGTTGCACGAAGAATAGAATGTAGTATATAATCACCTATAATAATATGGTATAAGTTATGATAAAGCAATACTTTCAGCAAGCCTGGGCACAACTTAGGCAGAATCCGATAATCAGCGTGGTGAACGTGACGGGTACGGCGCTCGCCATTTTCCTCATCATGTTGGTGGTAATGACACAGCAGGTGCAGGTGGAACCGTTTGCTCCGGAGAGTAACCGCGACCGTATACTCTACTATAAAAACACCAGTGTGCGTAACGAAAAGATGTGGGGTGCCGATGACAGCAGCAACGGTTGTATGAGTGTGCAGGTGGCCGACCAATGTTTCCGTACCCTTACTACGCCGGAGGCCTGCACGGTGTACGTTACTTGGAATGTGACCACGCCCGTCAGTATGCCCGGCCAGCCTACTTTCTCCGTCGATTTGAAGGAAACGGACGATGTCTTTTGGCGGGTGTTTGATTTTAGCTTTCTTGATGGTAAGCCCTACGACAAGGCTACGTTTGACGCCGGCTTGCCCGTGGCGGTCATTACCCGCAGCGTGTCGCGCTCTCTCTTTGGTACGGACCGTGACGTGGCGGGGCGTGAGTTCCTGCTGAACCATGCTCCTTATCGGGTGTCGGGTGTAGTGGAAGATGTCAGTACATTGGCTTCTACGGCCTATGCGCAGGTATGGATACCCTATACTTCCACTGACACGCCCAAGGATGTGGAGGCGGGCGGCATCATGGGCAGTTTCAGTTGTGCCCTGCTGGCTCGCAGCCGTGCCGACTTTCCCGCCATACGCGCCGAAAGCGACCGCAGTGTGCGTGCCTATAATGAGGCCCGCAAGGAAGAAGGTTGGGAGATATTCATGCGTAACCGTCCTTACGACCAGGAGAAGAACGCCCTGGCCAGCAGTTCCAACAACGAGCCGGATTTGGAAGGCGCACGTAACAGCCGCCTGATGGTTTATCTCATCCTGCTCATTGTGCCTGCCATCAACCTCAGCAGCATGACCCAGAGCCGGCTGCGGCAGCGGGTGGCGGAGATTGGGGTGCGTCGTGCCTTTGGCTGTACCCGTATGGAACTGGCCGGACAGATATTGACGGAGAACTTCATTGTGACTTTGCTGGCAGGCATTATCGGTTTTGCATTGAGCCTGCTATTCGCTTTTACGGCCAACGAGTTGCTTTTCTCGCAGGGCTTCAGCCGCACGCTGAATCCGCCCATGGTGGATGCTTCTATCCTGATACACGCTTCTACGTTCGGATGGGCGTTGCTGTTCTGTTTCGTGCTCAACCTGCTCAGTGCCGGCATTCCCGCCTGGCGTGCGGTACGCATGAATATTGTCGAATCCATTGGAGGAAGACTCCATTAATATAATAAGACTATGCAAAAGAAACTATTTACTCAGATACGAAACGAGTGGCGCGGCAATGTGTGGCTGATGTTGGAACTGTTGGTGGTCAGTGTGGTGATGTGGTTTATTATCGACATGCTCTACTGCCGTGCGGCCACTTACTTAGAGCCGCGCGGTTTCAATACGGAGCATTGTTACCGTATTTACTTGGGTTTCTTGACGGACAAGAGTCCCGATTACAATCCTGACGAGACCATTGAGCAGCGTCGTGATGATGTATTGGAGATAGTGGAACGTCTGCGCCGTCGCCCCGAGGTGGAAGCCGTCAGCCTGTCGAACAACGCCCATCCCTATAACGGTAACAACAGCGGGTGCTTGCTGGAGTATGACACCCTTCGCAGTTCCGGCTTTGTAGTGCGCCGCTACATGACACCCGATTTCGTGCGGGTGTTCCGTTACCGAGGTGCCCGGGGAGAGACGCCCGAGCAACTGGCCGAACTGCTTGAAAAAGGTCATTTGTTGGCATCGGACAACCTATTTATGCGCCGTTATGGAATACCGATGACGAAGATTGCCGGAGATGGTTTCCATTTCGAGGGCGATACCATTACGTCCTTTACGGTCACGGCTCTACAGCCCGTGCGTTATCACGATTATCAAGAGGCTTGGTATTGCTATACGGTGTGTTTCAATCTGGAACCATTCTTTAATAACAATCCGGGACTTATTAATGTATGCAACGAACTGTGCGTACGCGTCAAGGCTGATAAGGACCATGGCTTTATCGACCAATTACGAGCCGACAGCGAAAAGCAGTTCCGCATCGGCAACATCTACATAGCCGACATTCGTAGCTTCACGGACATTCGTCGTAACTTCCAACAGTCATGGACCCAGGATACGCAGTTTTTCTGTGCTGGCATGGGCTTCCTCCTGCTCAACATCTTCCTCGGCCTGCTGGGCACCTTCTGGTTCCGTACGCAGCAACGCCGGGGCGAGATAGCCCTGCACAAGATTAACGGGGCGACCAACGGGGCGGTCTTTGCCCGCCTGATGAGCGAGGGTATGTGGCTGCTGCTTATCGTCACGCCCTTGGCATGGGTGGTGGATTACCTGTTGGCAAGTGCCGAACTGAATGCCTGGCACAACGGCACCACCTTGGAGCCAGACCGTTTCCTGTTCTGTGCTGTCCTGGCTTTCGTGCTCATCGCGCTGATGATACTCGTAGGTATTTGGTATCCCGCCCGTCGGGCGATGAAGGTGCAGCCTGCCGAGGCGTTGCATGACGAATAAAAAAAGAACGAAGATGAAACAACTGATGAATCTTATCGGACAGCATCGTTTTTATGCGGTGGCTTGTATAGTCGGCACCGCTGTCACCTTGGCGTTTGTCATGGTGGTGGTGATGGTGTACGACTTCCGTACAGCCGATGTAGCTCCCGAACCGGAGCGTAGCCGGATGATGTATAACACGGGGACGCAATGTATGCGTGCCAACGGCACCAACCTGATGGGCTATCGGGGCTTAGGCCCTGCGGCTTTTGAGGCATTGTTCGGCGGTTTGCCGGGTGTGGATACTTTGACCTGGCACGGTGGTTTGCAGAAAGCCCTTTGCGGCCTTCCCGCTTCCTCAGACCGTCATTCCGTGTTCCTGCGTCCCGTGGCGGCCAATTGGTTCAGCTTCTTCCGGTATGACTTTGTGGCGGGCAGGCCTTTTACGCAAGCCGAGTATGACGCGGGACGTGCCGCTTTCCAAGAGGCGGAGGACGAATGGCGGAGCTTTCGTAGCCTGGAAGACGGGGTGGCCAGGCGTTTTGTCGTCATCAGTGAACGCTTGGCGCGTCAGCTCTTTGGCGAGGCTGACCGTGCCGTAGGCGGGGAGATGCAGTTGGATTTTCAGCCGGTGCGGGTAGTCGGTGTGGTGCGTGATGTCAGTTCCATCTTCCAGACAGCGTATGCCGAAGTGTGGGAACCTTTCACGTTGCTGAACGAGAGCGAGACCTATCTTGTCCGTGAGACGGGCGGTCTGGCAGGCTTTCGCTATCCTGTTATGCGCATGGGGCGTGGTACCGATCCGGACCATATCCGTGCCGAAGTGACGCGCCGCCTGGAACGGCTGAACCATACAGGCGGGGAATATGTCTTGAGCGACCCGCAAATTTATACCCACACGGAGTACACTTTCTTCCGTGGAAGCAGTATTGATGCGCGGCTGGTCTATGCACTGCTGCTGGTTATCCTGCTGGTAGTGCCTGCCGTGGGCATATCGGGACTGGTACACGCTCAGATGCAAAGCCGCTTGAGCGAGATAGCCATCCGCAAGGCTTACGGAGCAACGAATACCGACATCATCGGGCGTTTGTTCTTGGAGAGCCTGGGCACGACACTCATAGGTGGTTTATTAGGTTACGGGCTTTCGTGCCTGCTGGTTGTGGCGGGCAGTGCGTGGCTGTTCGGTACAGGAGGCGTACAGGCGTCGGGCATTGTGCTGGGCGGTGATTTGTTGCTTCGTCCGGTCCTGTTCGGAGCGGTACTGCTGGCTTGCTTGGTGTTTAACGCATTGTCTACGTTGCTTCCGGTCTGGATGGCGGTGCGCCGTAACATAGCCTTTACATTGGTAGGAGGAGAATGACGATTATGTGGAGACAAGTATTTCATCAACTGTGGAACCAACGTCGCGCCAATGCGTGGCTTTGGGTGGAACTGACCTTGGTAACGGTCATCCTGTGGTATGGCATCGACTTGGTGTACAACTATGAAGGCGCGGCCTTGCAGCCTAAAGGCTACGACACGGACTGTGTGTTCGATCTCACCGTGGGCACCAAGCCCTTGGAGGTCATTGATGACACCGACAACCGACGGGCGGGGGAGGACTTCACCTACCTGTATAACCTCATCAAAGACTATCCCGGCGTGCAGGACGTGTGCGCCTACTACGGTAGTGTGCCCTATTCCGATGAGACGCAGTTTGAGGGTTATGCTCCGCACACTGACTCCACGCACGTGGTACATTGCTACATCCGTTACGTCACGGCTTCTTATTTTGATGTCTTTCGGCTGAAGCCGGTGGCAGGAAAGCTGGACGAAGGCCATTGGACCAAAGGAGAATATCCCATGCCCGTGCTGATGAGCGCCGATTTGGCCGACTCTTTATTCCACGTACCTGCTTACGCTGATGCCGTGGGCAAGACTTGTTTCAATCCGTATTGGGTGAAGAGCAACAATCCGGTGACCAACTATCGCGTCATGGCTGTATTGTCCCGTCATAAGCTGAACGATTACGAGCGTTACGAGCCGTTCATCTACCTGCCCTTGGACAAAGCCTTGTTTTGGCAGCATATAGCCGTACGTGTCTCTCCCGACCATGTGGCGGGTTTTGCCGAACGCTTCCGGCGTGACATGCAGTCGGTGTTCGACCGTGGCATCTTCTACTTGGAACACATCCGTTCGTACAAGGACATGAAGGCGGCCTACGATGTGGAGCAGGGCACGGTGAACTACCTCAATACGGTGTATGCCGTGGCGGCTTTCTTCGGCTTCAATGTTTTTCTGTGCGTGCTGGCCACCTTCTGGTATCGCACCCGCAAGCGCCGTTGCGAGATAGCGCTACGCATGGCCATGGGGAGCGACCGACAGGGTGTGTTGCGCTACTTTCTGGCGGAAGGCTTGATGCTTTTGACGCTGGCCTCCTTGCCCGCTCTCTTCATTGCGTTCAACCTGCAACTGGCCGACCTTACGGTACATACGCTGGTAGATGTCTCGGCGTTGCGTTTCGTCTGTTGCTTCGTGATTGCCTGGTTGACATTGGCCGTCCTCATCGTGGCCGGCATCTGGTATCCCGCCCGCCGGGCGATGCAGATACAGCCCGCCGAAGCGTTGCATGACGAGTAAAGAAGTCAATTATATGCTAAATAACATAAAAATGATGGTCAAAAAAGATAGAAAAACGCTTGTATATTTGGAAGATGTTTTTAGAAATGTGTAACTTTGCCGCCGATTTCAGATTGAAGGTCTTGACTGCCAGGCAATTTCTGTAGGCGGGGCCTGTGAAGCAATGTTCCGGGGCGAAATCACCGTCAGCCATGGGCACGGTCCCGGATAGTATTAACCAAAACCGTATTGCATGAGACATGTAAAATGGATTTTTGTTGTATTACTGATTAGTTCCTTGACATCTTTTGTATCAAAAGACAAACTTTCCGGAGGTTTGAATGTGGGTGACATAGCCCCGGACGTAACAGTCCCCTCTATGTCGGAAGGGCAACAGAAGGCGTACGCTGCTTCGGAAGGCAAGTACCTGTTGCTGAGTTTTTGGGCGAGTTATGATGCGCAGTCCCGGATGCTGAACGCAAGTTTGAGCAATGCGCTCCGTAAGTCGGCCCGTGATAATGTGGAAATGGTTTCCGTGTCGTTCGATACCTATCGTTCCGTGTTTGAGGAAACCGTTCGTAAGGACCGGATAGTGACTCCGGCCTGTTTCGTGGAAACGGCTGGCGAGAACTCCGAACTGTACAAGGACTTCGGTCTGCACAAGGGGTTCGGTAACTATCTACTGGATGATGCTGGTGTGATTGTAGCCAAAAACATCTCTGCTACTGAGCTTTCGGCTTATTTGGACTGACTCAGTCCGGATGGGAAGAAGGTGGTTGATAAGAGGAAATGAATACAACAAAAAAGCCCTTTCGGCACAAAGCGTTGCGATGTGCCGAAAGGGCTTCGTCATATCATGGCCTCAAATACATCTCCCCCTAAAATGTGGGAACAGTCCGAAAATCCGGTTGTGAATGATTGACGTGGCTATAAACTTACGGAAGCGGCTTGGCTGTCATTGGTTATTTGCTTAAAGATTGGATACTTTGTCATTTATCCAACGATACTTTGCCGTTTATCCTTGGATACTTTGCCTTGTCATATTGGATACTAAAAAAACCGACATGTCAACTTGACAATGCCGGTTTTAGAGCTTTAATAACGCATATGTCCTACCATTATCCTAAATAGGACTTCAGTAATTTACTGCGATTGCTTTGTCTAAGCCTTCGGATAGCTTTTTCCTTGATTTGGCGCACACGCTCGCGCGTCAGCCCGAACTTGTCGCCGATTTCCTCCAATGTCATTTCCTGTTGGCCGATGCCGAAAAACATCTGGATGATTTCCTTCTCGCGCTCGGTCAGCGTAGAAAGCGCACGGTCTATCTCCTTGGCAAGGGACTCGTTCACCAGCGAACGGTCGGCCATAGGCGAGTCATCGTTCACCAGCACATCCAGCAGGCTGTTGTCCTCACCCTCCACGAAAGGCGCGTCCACTGAAATATGACGTCCGGAAACCTTCAATGTATCGGAGATTTTGTCCACCGGGATTTCCAGTTCATCGGCCAGCTCTTCGGGCGACGGACGACGCTCGTTCTCCTGTTCGAACTTGGAGAAAGCTTTGCTGATTTTGTTCAACGAACCAACCTGGTTCAACGGCAGACGCACGATGCGCGACTGTTCGGCCAAGGCTTGCAAAATGGACTGGCGTATCCACCATACCGCATAACTGATGAACTTGAATCCTCGTGTCTCATCAAACTTCTCGGCAGCTTTGATTAACCCCAGATTGCCTTCATTAATCAAGTCGGGCAAACTTAAACCTTGGTTCTGATACTGTTTTGCGACAGATACGACGAAACGCAGATTGGCACGTGTCAATTTCTCCAATGCAGCACGGTCACCCTTGCGGATGCGTTGAGCGAGTTCCACCTCTTCCTCGACCGTAATCAGGTCCTCGCGACCGATTTCCTGTAAATACTTGTCAAGAGAAGCGCTCTCTCGGTTAGTGATACTTTTGGTAATTTTTAATTGTCTCATCCTTCAAACACATATTGAGTGGACAAAATTACGACATTTTTTTGAATATGCCATCATTTTATCCCCGATTTTTTTGTCAAACGGTCATTCGACAAATTATTTTTCTTCTTTCCGCCTGCAAAAAGGGTGCCGGCAAGTCACCTGCCGACACCCTTTCCATTACCTTTCAATTTAATCCTTTTACAATCTTTTCACCTTTGCAGGATGGTTTATTCCTGGCTCAAATCTACGGCATAACTTGCGCGTTTGCCCGACGGGAACATACCACTGATGAACAACGTCTGCTCAGGCGTCTGCGTAGCGGCTTTCATCACGCGTTCCAAGTCATCTACCGACTTCATCGGCTCGCCATTGGCTTTCAGGATGATGAATCCTTTGCGGATACCCGCTTCGCCCATCTTGCCACCGCTGACACCAGTCACTTGCAGACCGTAGCCTAAGTTAAGCTGGCGGCGTAAATCGGAATCTATCGGCTTGAAGGCGGCGCCGAGGATTTCCATATCGGCGTTCTTCACTACTTTCGTATTACCCTGGGCGTTCTTCAAAGTGATAGTGACTTCTTTTTCCTTGCCGTCACGAAGAACAGTCAATGTCACTTTGTCACCCGGACGATGTTTTGCCAGTTCTTCCTGCATATCGGCAAAGCGGTGTATCTTCTTGCCCTCTATCTTGACAATGATATCATCTTCCTTCAAAATGCCTGCGGCCGAACCGCCCTCTACGATTTCACGGACCCAGATGCCTTCCTTCAAACCCAGTTCATCGGCCTTTTCCTTGATTGCCTTCACTTGGGGGTCACTTTCGTCCACCATTAAACCTATGTTCAAATCATTGCAACTGATGCCCAACATGGCCCGCTGCACAGTGCCGTATTGCTTCAAGTCGGATACCACCTTTGTCATAATGCTCGTAGGAATGGCAAATCCATAGCCCGAATAGGCACCCGTAGGCGAATAAAGCATGGCGTTGATACCTACCAATTCACCCTTCGCATTAACCAAAGCTCCACCACTGTTGCCGGAGTTGATGGCAGCGTCGGTTTGAATAAACGACTGAATGTTGGCAGCCTGTCCGTTAGCGGCGGTTGTGCCGATAGCACGTGCCTTAGCACTGACAATACCGGCCGTTACTGTAGAATTGAGGTTAAAGGGGTTGCCTACAGCCAATACCCATTCCCCCACTTTCAAGTCATCGGAATTGCCTACAGGGATGGTGGGGAAATCATCGCCTTCAATCTTCAGCAAAGCCAAGTCTGTGGCAGGGTCGGTACCAATGATACGGCCTTTCAGTTCACGATCATCGTTAAGCTTAACCGTAATCTCATCCACATTCTCCACCACATGATTATTAGTAACAATATAACCATCCTTCGAGATAATAACTCCTGATCCGAACCCTACGCGAGGCTGAGTCTGTACCTGTTGTTGACGTCCACGTCCATCTCCAAAGAAGAAATCGAAGATGTCTGGTGCATAAACGGTGCGCGTTTTACTCAGTTCGGTAGCGCGGATATGCACTACGGCATGTACTGAACTCTCGGCTGCTTTTGTCAGATCCACCAGTTGATTGGGCGCTGCACTAAAGGCGGCCAATGTCATGTTGTCAGGATTGGGCTGAAACAATTCGTTGAACGAGGCGGTTTCCCGCAACTGTTGTCTTTCCAATAATTTATAAGCGGTAATGCCTCCTATTGCGGAACTCAAGAGTACACCTGCGGTGACACCCATCACGATTTTAGTTGTCCGTTTCATACTTTTTATTTGTTTTAAATGTTAATATTCGGGTTTGTTTTAACTTTACGACGTTAAAATAACGACAAAAAACATTCACTTATTCCACTTGTCACTTATTTTTGTCCACTTTTAACAGAGCCAAATTCGAGCTTAACAGCACTTAACGGCAACGACTGACAAATTAGCATTTATGCACGTTTCCTGTCATGTTAACACTTCGGGGAGCGCGACGTTTCAGTTTTTTTGCTATCTTCGCCAATGTCTAACTAAAACAGAATTGTCATGAAACGGATTCTTTATCTCTGCCTCGCCCTTTTGCTGGTCACAACTGGAGCGTTTGCCAAGTATCGAACTCTGAGCGGACAGATTTCCGTTAAAGGAAGTCTCAACCAAACATTCGAGAAATGGCCTTCGGGTACAGTTGTCGTCATTCGGCAATTAGTGGAGGTAACCAACATGGGGACTTATCCTCAAGGATTGTATTACATTTTGGGCATAGACGGCCAACAGCATCTGATGCCGGCCGACCAGATACACCTCATTGAGCTGGCGCAACCCGACACCGACACAGAGTTCTGGCAACAGGCTTTTCTGAAAAATCATCTGTTCGAATATTGGGACACCGAAGACTACAGCAACCAGTTGCTACGCGAGGTAGACGCGGAATGCTATGACTACACGGAAAGTTTGCGGGACATACGCTACGAGGATGACTATGCGACAATGTTCGTTCAAGGAATGCTGGCCAAGCTTGTCAGCAATCAGATACGAACCCGACAAAACGGGAGTTTACAGGTGCGTCTTATCCAATCGCCCGAGCCATTGGCATTCACCTTACCAAACGGAGACTTTATTCTCAGCACGGGTCTGCTGTGTGCGCTCGACTCCGAGGATGAACTTGCCGCCGTCCTGGCCAGCGAAGCCGCCCATTTTCTTTTCGACCATCAGATGAAAAATATTCGCCGGACAGAGATACGCGCCAAACGGGTCGCTTTCTGGGCCGATGTGTTCAACTCGGTATCCCAGACTTTTACTTACGATTACTATGCTACCGGAAATGACCGATACCTGTATTCCAGTCTTATGGCCGATATGGGAACCATCATCTCCTTGGTGTGCGCACCGGTTATCAACCGTTTCGGTTTGAACTACACCGACAAACAGGACACCGAAGCCGACCGGCTGGCTTTAGAACTTCTGGCTTACAAACACTACCGTCCGGAAGCCTTAGTGTCTGCCTTGCAAAAAATCGGCGATTACTATGTCCGCCGCGGGCAGGAGGAAGACATACTTCGCTATAACAGTCTGAAGAACTTAAACAAACGTATCGAATCGTTAAGCGGTAAAGAAAAGCCTTCCCCACTCCCCGGCACCATACGGTATGCCAAACAGACGTATGACATTGTAAACTTCAATGCCGCGCTGAACTGTTTGGGAGGCATGTACCAAGAAGCTATCCGGCTGACAGAGAAAAACATGGCAAACAACAGAGCGGACAGCGAAACTTACCTTATCCGGGTAAAAGCAGAGATGGCTATCTATAATGAAGAGGAAAACAATAAGAAATGTTTGGCATGGCTGGACAAAGCTGAAGAACTCAGTGCCAACCGTCCCAACCTAAACATCGACAAACAACGCGCTTTATTACTTATCCGAATGAACCGGATTACCCAGGCAAGCACAGCCCTAAACAACTATATGGATGTGCTTGCCAGATACCGCCAACAACAACCCGCATCGGAAGAAGAACGTGTGTGGATTGAAAAAGAAATGGATTGGAGTCTGCTTACTTTAGAAAAAATCAGCCGGTAAGTATATTTCGGATTGTGCTACAAGGAGGAAACAGTCATCAATGATACTTTTTCGAGTAAATATGCCGGGGTTGATGAAAGAAGTTTCTACCTTTGTAGGCTAAAAACATAAACCCCTTACGCTTATGATAACAAACCGGGAAGAAGTGCTGGAGAACGCCTTGCGGGTGTTCGCCAAGATGAACTACGAGAAGGCAAGTCTGGTGACTATTGCCCAAGCCTGCGGGCTGTCCAAGCCGGGGCTGATTTACTATTATCCCTTTAAGAAGGACCTGTTCGTGGCGGTGGTGGACAAGTACATCTTCGCCACGCAAGACCCAGCCAACAAGTTCAGTTTCCAAGGAAATACGTTGCTGGAGTTCATTGACCACCACGTGGAGAGCGTGAAAAAGACCATGCACCGCATTGTGGGATTGCTGGACGACGGGAATAATCCGCAGGGATGCAGCTACAACTTCTATTACTTCCACCTGTTGATGCAGGTGCGTCAATATTACCCCGATGCCGAGGCGAAGTTTGCTGCCCTGTTCGAGAAAGACCGGAAGCTATGGCGCGACCTCATCGAGCGGGCGAAGTCGGCGGGCGAAATCCGACCGGAGTTGGATACGGAGGAAACCGTCAGCATGTTCCGCGAGGTATTCTACGGCTTGTCTTTTGAACAGGCTTTCCTCTCCGGGTTGGACGCGGGAGAACTTTCCCGCAAGCTTCGTTTCATCTATTCACTGATTAAAGCCTGACCCGTTCAGGCTTTTTTTATGCCCTCCGGCATCCTTTCTCTCCTTCCCGAAAAATCTTTTGCTACTTTTCCAAACCACTCGGTTTGTTTCTCCGATTCTTTTCGTACCTTTGGGGCATGAAAATAACATAAAAATAGACCATGAAGAAAAACATTTTGTTTGCAATCCTGCTCCTACTATTAAGTGGAAACGCCTTCGCACAACAGATTGTGGAAGCGCGCGATTTACAGACCATTACAGACGATAAACGTGGAACCGTGTATTACCTGAAAGGTAAAAAGCATCCACTGAAAGGTGAATATCGCATCCTGAGCGGACTGGATGAGGAGGTGATACATTTCTCTCGTGGAGTGAAAGATGGCGAATACAAGCGTTACCGTTACGGCACGTTGCGTGAGAAAGGTGTATACGTGGATGGTAAACGTCACGGGCTGTTTGTGGAATACCAACAGGACGGCAAGACTCCGCTGCGGGAAGCCCCCATGCAACATGGCCAGATAGAGGGTACGGTGCGCACTTACTTTGCCAACGGAAAGCCGGACACGGAAAAGGAATACAAACAGAGCAAGCTGAACGGTACGGTGCGTCGTTATGACCCGGAAACAGGAAAGCAGATATACGAAGCTCACTATGTGGATGACCAAAAAGAAGGCCGTGAATGGGAAATCAGCAACATCACCCCCGATGGCTGGTGTTATAGGGATTGCAGTTACAAGGATGGCGTGCTGCACGGCGATTATAGCTTCTCGCATACTCTCAACGGAGAGTTGCGTGCTGTAAAATATGGGGAATATAAAGACGGCAAAAAGGTTGGTGTTTGGCGTGAAGCTCATGGCGATGGCATCATTGTTACCATTGAATACGTGGACGGTCGCGAAATCAGCCGTAAAGAAGAACGGAAAACAGATGCAGAATGAATAGTAGCGCTTTGTTGCTTGTTGACGCATCCGAATGTTCTCCATTCATTCTTGATAAATCCTGCATGCTTAAAGCCTGTCGTTTAAAAATTGCTTTCTGTCAGAAAGACTAATGGCTAAATTGGCTGTTAGCTTAACGTTATGTGCAACAAAAAGAAAATATGAAAATGGAGAAAATAAGCGATATCCTGCAAGGAATGGATATAAATACAGAGAAGGCTATTGTCACGCTCTCTGATAGAATCTGGAGGATTGGTAACATTGATGAAATTAGGCAACAAGTATCCGATGAAGTATTTACCTTTCATATTGTAGCAAATGTGATAGGGAACTGCAAATGCGATGGTTGGATGTCTATTATAGAAAATCATGCAGACCTGTTGCCTTACATATCTTGTGCAATGTATGAAATCGGATTAAACAAAGTGGGTGAAGCCACTCAAAATATTGGTAATATCTTTCCTGTGGATATATCGGTTCTCAGCAGCAAGGAATTTTGTAAGGTTGTAAACTTTATGAAAGGGCTGCAAACGGACTTAGAAGCTCAAAATAAATATAGCGAATCGGAACAAGAAAAGATGAGTGAACAATACTTTGATACAATCCAAAAACTTGATGATATCGCAGCCGAACTATGGTATTATGACTGCCCGGATAATGAAGGATGGGGAGTTGTAAGCAGGTATTTAGAAAAGCACTTGCAGGATAATTTTTGGAAGTAAAAGCACATAACAAGCGGATGAATCTCCCGAAAGGTCGATTATCCGCCAATCATTAATGGTAATAAGATATATGATAGACTATTTATATTATAGGTTTTATAGATTATGGCTTCATTCTTCTGTATCGGAAGGAGCCACATTTTTGGCAATGCTTTTGCTTTCGGTCATGTTAAGTACAAATGTATTAATCGCATGGGGTATATTAACCCAATACGGAATCATTGATTATCCGTCCGATACTCAATACTATATCATTGAAGGCAGTTTAATAGCATTGCTGTGTGGCAGATTTTTCTTCAAGAAAAGGTACAGAAGAATTATAACCAAGTATGAGGATGAAAACTCTGTGCAACGTAAAGTTGGAGCGTGGGCACTTACTGCATATATAGTGGCAACCTTTACTTGCTTTTTCATAGAGGCATTGCACAGACAGGGAAAAATATAATTTACCATTAACGAAGCAGGATAACGGACAAGCCGTTCCCTGCTGAACCGTTAGATATAATTGATTCATGAGATATACAGTTAATATAATAGTGAGTATAAAGGACGTTATTAAGAAGATGGATATTGAAATACCAGAGTATATTTCAAATATCCAGTCTTTCTATTTATATCTTAAAGAGAAATGTGACTTACCACAGGTTAGCCAAGGTGAAGTATGTATTTGCAGTAAGGACCAGAATAGAGATATAACTTTATTTGTCATAACTGATTCAGAAGTAGTTCTTTATTCTCCTTTTGAGGATATAAGTATGTTTGCTTCTATTTCTCCTCTTTATATTTCTTATTGTAGCACTATTGCACGAGCAGAAGAAATATTCCTTGCAAACGAAGGTTCTCACTATTATATGTGGCATGAAGGCTATGAAGATGAGTATTCAAAGTATGGAATTGCTAAAGAGCTGGAGGAGGAATGGCTACAAAAACACTGTTTATCTCCCAAGATTCCTTAAATATATCTAACAAGGACAATCCGACAGCTAAACGCTGTTCCTCACCAACCCATTAGATATAAAGACATGAGAATATTTGTATTATATAGTTTGCTCCTTTTCCCATTTTGCTGTGTTATAGCGAAAAACGGCTATGTGGAACAAAATCCAGCCAAGTATAGTTCTTTGACTGAACAAGATACTCTTTATATGGAAACAGAAGAAACAGAATTTGAAATTCTATATAGGCTGTGTTTTAATCAACAAGGTAAAAAGCGTGTTGTTTTTGAGTTAGAAGCGGTAGATGATAGCAGTATTGACTTCATGCAAAGCTATACAATCAATGGAGTGGGAAAGTTTGCTTGCTTTGCCGTGTATGATAATGTAGCGGATGGGAATCGTTTTTTATTCTTTGATTATGAAAGCCAAATTGTTTACATAACGCCTACTTGCTTTTCCGGTTTCTATCCGATATACAGTTCTGTGGACTTTTCAAAAGCGGAAGTCTTGTTGCGAAATGAGCATTCCCATTTGAAGCAGCTAAGTGATACGTTAAGTATTGATAGCAAGGTGGATTATGTGCCATTTAACTGTAATAATCAGATTATAAAGGCAACTTTTGTTCCATGCTCCCAAGTGGGAAAGGACAATAAATATCTAACAACGAAAGATAGCATCTGACGATGCTCCTTTCTAACCATTAGCGAAAATTTCAGCAAAGATGAGATACAGAAAAGAAACAATAAGTCATTTCGCACGAAACAATTTGATGCGAGAAGGGGGGAAATACAGGTATTATTTTTTTGATTACCTGTATTATCGGTTATATGTGGTTTATCGAAAACATAATGAAGCTGCACGTCTCAGTGCTTGCCTCTTATTGGGCATGGTTTCTATGATGATATTTTTCTTTTTCAGTATCTTCTTTAACAAAGCACTGACAGATGATTGG
>CASENS010000097.1 GCA_949289345.1 uncultured Bacteroides sp. | reverse complement strand
GTATGTGCCAGTGCCCAAGTAACAACTTCTGCCGTAAGCGGACAAGTCATCGATGAAACCGGACAAGCCGTTATCGGAGCAACAGTATTGGCTGTACATGAGCCTTCAGGTACACAATACGGAGCAGTAACCAATATGGACGGACGTTATACCATTCAAGGTATGCGTACCGGAGGTCCGTATAAAATCGAAATCTCGTATGTAGGCTACAAAAAATCTACTTACACAGACCTTTACCTCGAATTGGGTAATACATTAGGGCTGAACGCAAAAATGGAACCCAGCAGTGAATTGCTTGATGAAGTGGTAGTAGTGGCGGATGCAAAAGCAAACGCAGGAGCCTCGAGCAACTTTTCTACGCAAAAGATAGAGAATACGCCTACAGTAGACCGCAACATTTATGACATCGTAAAAAATATGCCGATGGCTATGACCTCAAAAAATGGAGGCATCACTTTCGCCGGCTCAAACAACCGTTACAACAGCTTTCAGATAGACGGTACGGTAAGTAACGACGTATTCGGTCTTGCCGCATCGGGAACCAATGGAGGACAAACAGGAGCCAACCCGATTTCAATGGATGCTATCCAGGAAATCCAAGTCGTAGTGGCTCCGTTCGATGTCCGTCAAAGCGGATTTACAGGCGGTGGCATCAATGCCATTACCAAACAAGGCACAAACACCACTCACGGTTCGTTCTATACCTATTTCAATAACCAAAATATGTACGGTAAATACAGTGCCATCCGCGACTACGCTAAATCTCCGATGACTCAACAATATACCCGTACTTTCGGTGGAACATTAGGCGGTGCTATCGTAAAAGACAAATTATTCTATTTCGTCAGTGCAGAAGGGAAGAAGGAATCTTATCCGTCAAGTATCTATCCAGGCTATACCAGCGAATACTTGACAGCAGACGTGGCTTCCCAAATCGCGAATAAATATAAAGAACTGACCGGTTTCGAAGAAGGATACAGCCAACGCAACGTAGACCAAAAGTCATTCGGCTTGCTGGCACGCATTGACTGGAACATCAATCAAGACCACAAATTGGCAATCCGCTACCAACACAACAATTCGTATGACGATAACTACGGGCCAAGTGCCTACTCGTACACATTCAATAACAGCAGTTACCGAATGAACAATAAAACGAATTCTATCGTTGCCGAATTAAACTCTCACTTAGGAGAAAACTTGTACAACGAATTACGTGCTTCCGCAAGCTTTATCCGCGACCATCGCGACGTAGGATATCAAGGTCCGACAGTACAAATCAGCAACATCCTTGGCGGAGACGGACAAACCAACATCACTGCCAACATTGGTACCGAATATTCTTCGGGCGCTAACCTGCTTGACCAAGATATCTATACATTCGAAGACAACCTGTCTTGGTATTTAGGAGACCATACACTGACCTTTGGCACACACAACGAAATTTACCGCATTAAGAACTTGTTCATCCAAGCAGTAAACGGTTCATGGTATTATGATTCGTTGGAAGACTTTATGAACGATACTCCTTATCAATATTCATACAAATATACAGACCCTGATTTAACCGGCGGTGACCTGCGTTACGCTCCGAACATGAAAGCCGGTCAATTCGGCTTCTATGCACAAGACAAATGGAATGCAACTAACAATTTCGAACTGACTTACGGATTGCGTATTGACATTCCGGTTGTATTCAACAACCCGACAAGCAATCCCACATTCAACGAATACGCTCAATCAAATGGCTTCGATGCACGTGTCGGAACTGTACCCAGTGCAAAAGTAATGTTCTCTCCGCGTGTAGGATTCCGCTGGTATGCAGATGAAAACCGGAACACATTAATTCGAGGCGGCCTTGGCATTTTTACCGGACGTGTACCTTTCGTGTGGTTATCAAATGCATTCAACAATACAGGTATGGAAATGAAAGGAACAACCATTTCCCCACAAGATGCAGACGGAAACTATACGAAAACAGCACCCTCTTTAGGAGATTACGCAAAAGACCCAATGGGTGCAATGAACTCACAAAGCGGTTCCGCAGCACGTCCCGATATTGTTACCGTATCAGAAGACTTCAAATATCCGCAAGTATTCCGTGTGAATTTAGCATGGGAGCAACGCTTGCCGGGCGATGTCAAAATGACATTGGAAGGCATCTATTCAAAGACAATGAACAACGTGTTCTTTGAAAATTTAGCGCTGAGCAATAATGGTAACAAAGTATATGCCGTTCCTGGTGTTGAAGCATCTGCAGCTCCTTATTATTCGACAGCAAAAAGTGATTATTATAGCATCGTAAATCTGAGAAATACAAACAAAGGATATACATACGCAGTATCAGCGATGTTAGAAAAGAGCTTCAATTTCGGTCTCGACCTTTCGGCATCTTATACTTTCGGCCATGCTAAATCTGTAAACGACGGTACAAGTTCTGTAGCTTATTCGAACTGGAAATACAATTATTCACGTGACACGAATTCTGAAAACGAACTCGGTTTCTCTAAGTTCGATATACCTCACCGTGTTATGGTACAAGCTTCTTACACCAGCCCGAAATACTGGAATGGATGGATGAGCTCTACTATTTCAGTTATCTATAACGGATTCTCAGGAAGCCGATACAGCTTAACGATGAATGAATCAACAGACTTTAATGGAGACGGGTATAGAGGCAACTCACTGCTGTATATCCCCACCGATGAAGAGTTAAATAAGATGAACTTCGTTGATTCGAAGACTATGACCGCTGCAGAAAACCGTGAAGCTTTCAGACAATGGATTGAAAATGATTCTTATGCAAAAGACCATCGCGGACAATATGCTGAACGCAACTCGAACTTGAGCAAATGGGAACATGAGATAGACCTCCATTTTGCACAAACCATCCACAACATTAAGGGTATGGGCAAACTGGAATTCACTTTCGACATCATCAACTTTGCCAATATGCTGAATAAGAAATGGGGTGCAAGCTATAGCTCCGCATACAATTTATCACCGGTTTCTGTAACAAGCCTTTCTACAGACGCCAATGGCAACCGTACTCCAAGCTATACTTACAACAATGCTGAAATCAATAAAGACGACATCGCTTCCCGCTGGCATGCACAAGTCGGCGTAAGACTGAGCTTCTAATTGAATATTTCACTGAACGCAGATTAACGCCTATTTCTCCGAAATTTTACGTTAATCTGCGTTTTTATATCATTACCATCAAACTTTTAGACGCATGAAAAAGATTCTTTTCACCTTATTATTGCTGGCAACACTCTTACCTGCAATGGCAGGAAACAAACATTACACCGTCATCGTTTCCCTTGACGGATTCCGTTGGGACTATACAAAAATGTATGAAACCCCGTTCTTCGACCAAATGGCAAGAGAAGGTGTACAAGCTACCATGTTCCCGTCTTTTCCCTCGAAAACGTTCCCCAACCATTATACACTGGCAACCGGATTGTATCCTGACCATCACGGCATCATCGCCAATTCGTTTTGGGCTGCCGACAGAGGTAAAATGTATGCCATGAACAACCCGGAAACACGTAATGACCCTTCTTTTTATGGAGGAGAGCCCATTTGGATTACAGCACAGAAACAAGGAATTAAAACAGGAAATGTGTATTGGGTAGGTTCGGATATCGCCATAAAAGGACAACATCCCACCTATTATAAAGTGTACGATGATACCCCCAGGCTGAACTATGCCGAACGCATTGCATACGTACTGGAGATGTTAAAGAAACCGGAACCCGAACGCCCCCAACTGATTATGGCTTACTTTGAAGACCCTGACCACTACGGTCATGCTTTCAGTCCGCACAGTGCAGAAACACACCGTTGCATCACTGAACTGGACGTTTTGATGAAACAATTATGGGACGGCATCCAACTGCTTCCTTTTGCCGAAGACGTAAATCTGATTGTCACATCCGACCATGGCATGGCTACCATCAGTCCCGACCGCTGTGTCTCTATCAGCCAATACCTGAAACCGGAATGGTACGAACGCATCAACGATAATCTTCCGGCTCAAATTTATGCCAAAGCAGGCTGTACCGATTCCATCTACAACGCCTTACAAGGGCTGGAGCATGTACGCGTATGGAAAAAAGCAAACATCCCGGCTTACTTGCATTATGGCAGCAATGCCTATATAGGCGATATTATCGTATTGCCAGACTTAGGTTGGTTAGTCACCGATGATACAGACTTCAACGTAGGAGGCGCACACGGATTCGACCCGACTTACGATGATATGCAAGTCATGTTCCGTGCTTGCGGTCCGGATTTCAAGAAAGGTTATACGGCATCCAAATTCCATAACGTCAGTATCTATTCCCTCCTTGCCTATCTGCTCGGCATCACGCCTGAAAAGACCGACGGATCATTAGAAGAAGTCAAAGGAATGCTAAAGGCTCTTCCAGCCCAATCATCGACTTCAATCAATCAAGTTCAATAAGATTCTTTCGCAGATGAAGTATAACTGCTACACCGGTACGATTAGTAATCGTCATCGAGTACGATTACTAATCGTCATGCCGATGCAGCTATATTGAACAACCGAACAAACGGGATTGTCTCAAAACAGGAACTGCCTCTTTCTATATCATCTCCTATTCTATTTCCTATTTATAGTCCCTGCTTTTTCGCTTCTTCCCAAATAGCGTCCATCTCTTCCAGCGTCATATCCGTCAGCTTTCTTCCGGCTTTCAGCGTATGCTCCTCTAAATAATTGAAGCGGCGGATAAACTTCTGGTTGGTATGTTCCAAGGCATTATCGGGATTAATTTTATACAAACGGGCAGCATTGATGAGGCTAAACATCACATCGCCGAACTCGGCTTCCGCTTTCTCCTTATCCATTGTTGCCACTTCCGATTCGAATTCACTGATTTCTTCCTTCACTTTGTCCCATACTTGCACACGGTCTTCCCAATCAAAGCCGACATTACGCGCCTTGTCTTGAATGCGGTAGGCTTTAATCAGTGAAGGCAAGGCTTCGGGCACCCCACTCAATACAGACTTGTTCCCGTCTTTTTCCTTCAACTTAATCTGCTCCCAATTCTCGGAAACTTGCTCAGCTGTATCTGCCTTTACTTCACCGAAGACATGCGGATGACGGAATATCAACTTGTCGCATAAACGGTCGCATACATCCTTGATATCAAAATCTCCCGTTTCGCTTCCTATTTTTGCATAAAATACGACGTGAAGCAACACATCCCCCAGTTCCTTGCAAATGTTCTTCTTATCGTCCTTCATCAGGGCGTCGCACAACTCATACACTTCTTCTATCGTGTTGGGGCGCAAACTCTCGTTGGTCTGTTTGCGGTCCCACGGGCACTTTACCCGCAACTCGTCGAGCACATCGAGCAACCGCCCGAAGGCTTCTATCTTTTCTTCTCTTGTATGCATATTCCTATCATTTTAGCGTCTGCAAAAGTAAGG
>CASENS010000096.1 GCA_949289345.1 uncultured Bacteroides sp. | reverse complement strand
TAAATCTCCGTAACTTTAGACTCTGAAAACATAGTGGTAATCGTTTAAATGTTATAATTGGACACTATAAATTTAATACTTTTATCGCTATGTTTTTAATTATCAGAAAAATATATTTATCTTTATATCGAACTCACGTTATTTATAGTTCATCGGAAAAATACGGGACTGCGGACTAAGCAATATAAATTGCCCAAGTATCATTGGATAAACAGCAAAGTATCCAATAATACTTGGGCAATTTAGCAATAATAGCATTCTACCGCTCAATTACCATCCGGTTTCTCAATCTCAGTGAAAGGAGAGTTATCCCAATGGAACGTGTCGGGATTGTCAGGACAGGCCGGATCGAAACGTTCAACAGGCTTCAAGAAGTGCGCCAAAGCCGGTACCTGCAATCGGATACCTTCAACAATGCAGCGGGCAATCTCATAGGCACCGTACGGGTTGAAATGGGTATTGTCCGCCAATTCTTTGTCTTGTCCCGGATAAGTACCTGCCGGATAGTGCACAAAAGCACGTTTGGAAGGTTCCACTCCCATCGCCTCGTAAAGCGTGCGGGTCATTTCGTTCAAATCAATAAGAGGCACGTTTTCTTTAGCAGCCAGCCAACGCATAGCTTCAGGATAATCCGCATGTGTATCGCGGATGCGTCCGTTCCCATCAAAAGAACGGCGTTGTGTAGGTGTCACCAGTACAGGATGTGCGCCACGCAGACGGGCCTCGTCGATGAAAGTCTTCAAACTGGTCATAAAAGAATAGTAAGCTCCTTTGCCTGGTCCCTTTTGTTTCTGGTCGTTATGACCGAATTCCATGAAAAGGTAGTCGCCGGCCTTCATTTGGCTCAAAGCTTTCTTCAATCGTCCGGCAGCAATAAAAGAATTGGCACTCTCACCACTCTCAGCATAGTTGGCAACGCAGACTTTATCACCGAAGAAAGAAGTAATCATCTGTCCCCAACTGGCCCATGGTTCGTTATCTTGATCTACCACAGTACTGTTACCACACAAGAACACTGTAACGACCGACGGGTCGGCCGGTTCGATGGTGATGCTTTCGCATGCCGGTGCCGTACCGTTGAACTCCAATGTCAGTTTGTCATCCCAATTCAACTTATTCTTTTCACGTGCTTTAATACGAACCACCTCTTTATCATTGATACGCGTATTGCGCTTGTTCACAAGAAAAGAATGTTCCACAAATTCTTTTTTCTTGGTTGTCAAATTACTGATGAACAGACGGCGGGATTCCGCACGTACAGTCGTATTTCCGGCTCGTTTTTTGCTTCCCAACCGTACGGTAACTTTATAATTGCCATCGGGCACACGGACTGAGAAAAAGAATGGGGCGGTACTTTCCTTTTCGGGTGTAGGTGCCAAATCATAACCATAACCGGTTTCTTCACTATAGCGCGGTGCATCGGCCAGTTGATACGTTCGCGCTTCTTGTTGGGCAAAAGCTGACGTAGCTATTCCCATCAAAAAAATAATTGCAGTTTTTCTCATAATGATATAAATGAATGATAAATTAGAATCTGAACCAAACAGTAACTAAATTCTCCTTTTATTTGTTCTTAATTGGCTTTAACTCATCCGGTGAGTCTTTGGTGTAGGAATCCACAGCATCCGCCTCTTGAGTGAAAAGAGCCTGAATTTGTTCGGGTGTCACCTCATCTTGCGGACGGAAATCGCATGAATTCATATAATCATAAATAGCCTTGCGCATTTGGCGAGCCGCAATACGCCGGTCGAGGTTCGAGTCCAAATCCATCGTAGTCATCATTAGTGTGCCGTTCAGTACCTTGGCTTCGAACAACATGCCTATCTTACGGCTAAGGAACCACGTATCGATGCTTTGCACCAAAGGCTGGAAATCGGCGGGAAAGTGGGTGAACTGCATCACTTGCGCCCGGTTCAGCAATTCCCACCATTGCAAATCGCTATGACAGTCCGTAGGGAATTGGCGGAACAAAGGATGATAATCGTTGACATAAATGCCGGTGGTGTGCGGCGGACGCATCTTGAACCAAGACGTATTCCAGAACACCGGCGTAAAGTATTGCGCCACCTGCCGGCCATATTTCACCTTACCGGCAGCCATAACCAGCACTTTACCTCCATTCCGAAGCACCTCTAAAGCCTGAGCATCCAATGTGTCGGTCGTATAAACCGACCCTTCGTCCGCCGTGACTCCAGGATACACCCAGATGTCCCAATCGTTGACGGCTTCCGTACCTTCTATGCGGACCTCCAGATTGAGTTTGCAAGGCTCCGTAATCTTTTTCAAAGAATACTCCACTTGCCCCAATGCGAAGCAATTACCTATCGGGATGTTTTTCGTACAGATTGTTCCCTGCACCAAAATCCCACCATGGGGATGACGTATCGTGTAGGTAACTTTCGCCTCGTTCAAAGGAACTTGTCCAAAGTGGGCCACTTCAATGTCGGCATGGAACGTTTCATCAGTTGTATAGACAAACTTCGGAATACGTGCCAAAGGCACTGTCGGGCTACAGAAGCGCCGGAACTCCTCCGCATTGATATATCCTTTTTCATCGAAGAAGGCATCCAGCACACCCACCAATGCCGAACCCTGTCCGCTATAATCATTGAGTGCCAGAAGCTGGAAGCCCGCATAGTCCGGTGTACGCAACGTCTTTTCTATCTCATATTTGTAACAAAGCGCCTGGAGTTTGCCCGAAGCCATCAAGAAATTATGAGCTTGCCCGCTCATTGCGTTATCTCCCAGGATATCACGGAAAATCTCGAAATTCTTCGCCTTGTTGACACCTGTGTACTTACGTATTTCCTCGAAGTTGGGGAAAGCGCACCATTGGCCAGTCTCATGCGACACGTAAGGCTGGTTTACAGTATCAATGCGCGCACGATAATCGTCCATCGTCCCCGGACGCTCCTTATTCCAAGTCAGTCCGCGCGCACCGGCCTTCACATGGTATTGGTTGTGGGGTTGCCATTGCCATCCGTTGCCTACCGACGCGCCGGTATAAACCCGGCGGTTGTCTGTCGCTTTCCAATAATCAACAAACCGGCTCACCCATTCCACCCAACGTCCGGAGGGCTCGTTTCCGGCAGCCATCATGCAGAAGGAAGCGTAATTGCCATAAGCGCGGCTCATAGCCTTGGTCTCATCCATCAGATACGTGTCTATCGGTTGGCCCAAGCCCAACTTGGGGCCATGGTTAGGCCAGCTGGGTCCTTCGGGTTGCAGATAGAAGCCTACACGGTCGGCAGCCTTAAAAGCGGCTTCGGGCGGACAATAAGAATGGAAGCGCATGTGATTCAAGCCATAATCACGGCAGATGGAGAACACCCGCATCCACGACTCCATATCCATAGGCGGATAGCCGGTCAAGGGGAACACACAATTCTCCACTGTGCCACGGAGCATGGTCTTACGCCCGTTCACGTAGAACCACTTCCCGCGTATTTCAAACTCCCTCATGCCAAATTCCACTTCCCGCGTCTGCGTGTCATTCCCGCTTGTCAAGGATGCTTTCAGCCGGTAGAGGACCGGAGAGAATTCGTCCCAAGTAAAGAAGTCATCGCCCATGGGCAAATCCATGACCAGTTCATTGGCTCCTCGCTTCACATTGAAAGCCTGAGACACTGGACCTACCTGGTGAATAATCTCCGTATTGAAGCTTTCGGCATTGAGTCTCAGTTCAACCTTTCCTCCCTTTGAGGCATTCACGTTGATATGCACCACCGCCTTTTTCTTTTTCAAATCGGGATAAATCTGTATGTCATCCAAGAAAGTACGTGGAGTGGCCTGCAAACAAATGTCTCCCACGATACCATTCCAGTTCCCTTGCGTCTGGTCGGTGATGCTATGCGAGTCCGGTCCTACGTTGATGTCCTTTATGCGATTGTCCACCCGGACTGTAATCCGGCATGACTTTCCCGCCTGGACAGCACCGGTCAAGTCGTACACATGAGGCACGCTAAGGCTGTTCTGCATGCCTATTTTCTTCTTCCCCACCCACACAGTCGTCTCAATGTGTGGCCTTTCCAAGGTCAATGTGATGCGTCGGCCCTTCCATTGCGAAGGAATGGCAACTTCCTTCTGATACCACGCCACGCCTACATAATACTTGTCCGGCGTCAGGAAAAAAGGCAGCTTCACCTGCCCGTCCCGGCGGTATTTCTCCATATAGGGATTGAAGTAATACGAACTGTCGTACAGACTACCCGTCCATCGGGTCCGTACGGTCACGTCATCACCCTTCAAACGTTGAGGCATGGAGCCTGGCAGGACAATGGAGTCGCCCAAAGCCCTTTCGAACCATTTCTGACGGACACCTTCGTCCTCACGGTCTGTTTGAAACTGCCACGTTCCCGAGAGGTCGACGGTGTGGTCTTGCGCCTGCACCCCCAAAACGGCAAGCGACAAGAGAAGCATACTAATACATAAATGTTTCATCTGACATGGATTTAAGAATTTGCCCGCTAAGATATTTCTTTTTATTGAAACGAGGAAAATATCCGGAGTAACATTTTGTTTCACGCCTTGAAACACGTTGTTCCATACGTTGAAACACTTTTTTAAACGGAAAGGTGATGTACTGAAGGTTGTACAAATTGACATTTGGCATGCATTCCTTAAGCGGAACATATACGCATTTTCACTTTTTTTGCTACATTTGCACGCACACGTTTATCCGATATTTATTTTATCATGAAAACAATAAGTACAATGAGAAAAAGACTATTCCTCTGGCTCCTGCTTTGCATGGGAGCCATTGCCGCATCGGCGCAACAGGCGTCTTCGCCTTGGTTTGACGACAAAGACCTGGCACTGACCGGTGTCTACTACTATCCGGAGCATTGGGACGAAAGCCAATGGGAACGGGACTTCAAGCGGATGCACGAATTGGGGTTCGAGTTTACCCATTTCGCCGAGTTTGCCTGGGCACAGCTTGAACCTCAAGAAGGGGTGTACGACTTTGCCTGGCTGGACCGGGCCGTAGCCTTGGCCGCCAAGTACGACTTGAAAGTCATTATGTGCACCTCTACCGCCACACCTCCCGTGTGGTTGACACGCAAGTTTCCCGAAATATTGCTGAAGCACGAAGACGGGACGGTGCTCGACCATGGCGCACGCCAACATGCTTCCTTCGCCTCACCCCTCTACCGGGCACTGGCTTACCGGATGATAGAGAAATTGGCGCAACATTATGGAAACGACCCGCGCATCGTCGGGTGGCAACTCGATAACGAACCAGGCGTACAGTTCGATTACAACCCGAAAGCAGAACTGGCTTTCCGCGACTTCCTGCGCAAAAAATATAAGAATGACATACAGCGTCTGAACGATGCCTGGGGAACGGCTTTCTGGAGTGAAGTCTATTCCTCGTTCGACGAAATCACCCTGCCCAAGCGGGCACAGGCGTTCATGAACCATCACCAGATCCTGGACTACCGGCGCTTTGCCGCAGCACAGACCAATGATTTTCTGAACGAGCAATGCCTGCTCATCAAAAAATACGCCAAGAACCAATGGGTTACCACCAACTACATTCCTAACTACGAAGAAGGCCACATCGGAGGAAGCCCGGCACTGGACTTCCAAAGCTATACCCGCTACATGGTTTATGGCGACAACGAAGGCATCGGACGCAGAGGGTATCGCGTAGGCAACCCTTTACGCATCGCCTGGGCAAACGACTTTTTCCGCCCCATACAAGGCACGTATGGCGTCATGGAGTTACAACCCGGACAAGTGAACTGGGGCAGCATCAATCCGCAACCCTTGCCGGGAGCCGTACGTTTGTGGATATGGAGCGTCTTCGCCGGAGGCGCCGACTTCATCTGCACCTACCGCTATCGCCAACCACTGTATGGCACGGAACAATATCATTATGGCATTGTCGGCACCGACGGAATGACCGTAACACCCGGCGGATGGGAATATGCCACTTTCATGAAAGAAATCCGCCAATTGCGCGAACACTATGCACCACGCGAAGAAAAACCGGCCGATTACCTGGCACGCCGCACGGCTATCGTGTTCAACCCGGAAAACAGTTGGAGCATCGAACGTCAGAAACAGAACGTAACATGGAACACGTTAGGACATATCGAGAAATACTACCGGACACTGAAATCCTTTGGCGCACCGGTGGATTTTGTATCGGAGGACAAAGACCTGTCCGACTATCCGGTAGTGATAGTACCCGCCTATCAGCTGGCCGATAAGGATTTGATTGCCAAATGGAAAACCTATGTGGAACAGGGCGGCAACTTAGTGGTGACTTGCCGCACGGCACAGAAAGACCGCTACGGACGTTTGCCGGAAATACCTTTTGGCGGCATGCTCACACCACTCACAGGAAACGAGATGGAGTTCTACGACTTACTTCTGCCCGAGAATCCGGGAGTCTTGTCAATGGACGGCAAGGAATACACGTGGAATACTTGGGGCGAAATCTTGAAACCGGCTTCCGATGCGGAAGTATGGGGTTCATACATCCGCGAATTCTACGAAGGCAAACCTGCCGTTACTTTCCGGAAAGCAGGTAAAGGCACCGTGACATACGTGGGTGTGGACAGTACAGACGGACGTTTGGAAAAAGACATCTTAAAGAAACTTTATGCACGCCTGGACATTCCCGTCATGGACTTGCCTTACGGAGTGACATTAGAGTATCGCAACGGACTTGGCATTGTGCTGAACTACATGGACAAACCTTATCACTTCGACCTTCCCACGGGAAGCGAAGTGTTAATCGGTGAAACGGATATTCCTACGGCAGGGGTATTGGTGTTTAAAGTGAAGAAATGATCATTTAGCGCACTCCGTGCGCTAAATCCCTATTTACAGAATGCATTACAAAACAAAACAATATGAAAAAACTTTTTTTCAGTTTATGTATGGTGGCATGCGGTTTGTGCTTGACGCAGTGCACCCCTAAACAGAAGACACAAGACAATCAAGCCTATTTGTTCTCTTACTTTACAGGCGATAGCCGTGACGGACTGCACTTGGCTTACAGTTACGACGGACGTCATTGGACAGCCCTCAACAACGGACAATCCTATCTGACACCTACAGTAGGGAAAGACAAACTGATGCGCGACCCCAGCATCTGCCAGGCACCCGACGGTACATTCCACATGGTGTGGACTTCCAGTTGGACGGACCGCATCATCGGCTACGCTTCCTCAAAAGACTTGGTCCATTGGAGCAACCAGGATTCCATCCCGGTGATGATGCACGAACCTACAGCACACAACTGCTGGGCACCGGAGCTGTTCTATGACGAACCTTCGCTGACCTATTACATCTTTTGGGCTACCACCATTCCCGGACGTCACAAAGAGGTGGCTACCAGCGAAAGTGAAAAGGGACTGAACCACCGCATTTATTACGTCACTACAAAGGATTTCAAGAACTTCTCCGAAACAAAGATGTTCTTTAATCCGGATTTCAGTGTCATAGACGCCGCCATCATCAAAGACGGAAAAAATAACGACCTCATCATGATTGTGAAGAATGAAAATTCCAATCCACCGGAAAAAAATCTGCGTCTCACCCGGAGCAAAGACATCGCTCAAGGTTTCCCCACTGAAGTGTCAGCACCCATTACGGGCGATTATTGGGCCGAAGGACCTTCTCCCTTATTCGTCAACGACACTCTCTATGTCTATTTCGACAAATACCGTGACCATCATTACGGAGCAGTCCGTTCCACCGACCACGGGCAGACTTGGACCGATGTTTCCGACCAAGTATCCTTCCCAGACGGCATTCGTCATGGAACCGCCTTCACGGTAGACAGAACCGTAGTAGAGCGCCTGCTGGCTACAAACGACTGAGAAATCATCATTTATAAAATACGTCATTATGGAACGGAAACTGAAAAATGCGCAACACCTGAATACCAACAAACAGTTCATGATAGGCAATGGCATACTGGCCTTTGCGGTGATTGCCGTCATCGTCATATTTGTCTATATGAGTCTGCGCCTACAACGCGAAAGAGAAGGTGACCGATACTTTGCCGAACAATATACCATTGCGCTGGCCAGCGGTTTTGAAGGCGATTCAATATCTATCTTGATAAACGACAGCCTGTTACTGAACCGTACTATCGACCGGCAACCTTACGAACTTCAGGTAAAACGGTTTGCCGAGGAAAGCACGCTGATGATTGTGAACAACGCTACGGAACAGCTCTCGGTTTTCGAATTGAGCGAACGGGGAGGTACTTACCGTTACGAAAAAGAGGACGGGAAAGTAAAGCAACTGCCTCAGGATAAATAATGTGTCAATGTGCTGATATGCCAATGCCTTGCGCTGTGTCCCTCCACACCGCAAGGCGTTAGTACATTGGCGTATCAGCGCATTCACACCTTGCAGGACCGCATTCCGCCCAGCCGTCACAAAGAAGTACGGAAATTTTTCAACTCGTTCCGCAATACAGACGATTGCCCGTTGGTAAAACAATCGAGCATTGCCCAAAACCGCTCGTTATGAGCCATTACACGGGTATGTGTCAACTCGTGCAACAACACATAATCCACCAGTTTAAGAGGCAACAACATCAAGTAATAAGACAGATTAATGTCCTGCCGTGTCGAACAACTTCCCCAACGGGTCGTGCTCGAGTTTATTTTTACGCTCCGATAAGTCAATCCATTCTGCTTGGCCAGCATCTGCAAACGAGGCGGAAGCACAACCTTTGCCCGAGAACGCAGAGCCTCGCCTACCACCTTTCTCAACCAGCCTTGCATATACTCATCCGCAAAATCAGTATCGGGAGGACAAATCACTTGCACACTTGCTCCTTCTGTCCGCAACAGGAAACAATCGCGCTCACCTTGCGCAACCCCCAAATGGATCCAATCCGTATCAATCCTATAGTTCAAGTCAATGAAAACAGGACTTTGGCTGCTACAAGCCTCCCGTAACTTGGGCCTTAAACTATCAATAGCCCGCCGCAAATCGGCCGCAGTAGTTCCCTTCGGCAAAGTGACATGAAGCCCGTCAACTTTCGCACGAAACACCAAGCGGCGTGCACGGGCGTTGACATGAAGCCGGAGTACACCCAGTTCCGAGTCTTCCCATACAGATGAACTAATCGAATGGCCTTGCATACCAACATCTTTCTCATTTTACGCCTGCAAAGAAACATTTTTTTGTCCGGACATGCAATAATCCGATGTACAAAAGCGGACACACTGTTCATTATCGGACAACAGGAAATCCCATTTAGTACTCATAATCAGCGGATTGCCTTTTTGGCACAAATCTTGTATTCCCTTATACAAGAAAAAAAGACGTACGCGTGCAACTTTTTTCATCCCGTTTACGTCCATAGAAGCAGAAACATATATTGAAAAAGGAATTATTAATCAAACATCTACCCATATGAAAAAGTCAGCATTTGCAACATCGGCCTTCCTGTTAGCCGTCATTACGCTGAGCGCCTGCGCACAGTCTTCGTATAAAAAACACGTCAGTTCGGGACTGTTCAGCGGCAAAACCGTGGAAGCCAGCGACAACTACGTGACCAAAGAAATGAGAGTGAAGGATTTCGATGAAATCCGTGTTACAGGAAGCCTGGACGTCAGCTATACACAGCGGTCGAGAAAGCCCGAAGTTGAAATCTATACTTCGGACAACGTGATAGACCTACTCGACATCTACGTTAAGGACGGATGCCTGAATGTAGGTTTCAAGAAAAATGTCAATGTGAAATACAACAAGCTGGAAGTGCGCGTATCCTCCGACGAACTCAGCAAGGTAAACGTAGTCGGATCGGGTGACTTCGACTTTGTCAACGGCTTGAAGACCGACAAACTCTCCATCAAAGTAACCGGATCGGGCGACGTAAGAGGCGAGAACATACACTGCTCGGAAAGCCTTTCAATGAGTGTGGCAGGTTCGGGTGACATCAAAGGCAGGGACTTCAGCACTGAGACACTGGAAGTTTCCGTAGCCGGTTCCGGAGACTTAAACCTGCAAGACGTAAAGAGCGCCACTACCGATGCCAGTGTGGCAGGTTCGGGTACCGTGCGGATAAAAGGACATACACAAGACGCAACTTACAGCGTGGCCGGCTCGGGCGACCTTTATGCCGATGAGTTTGAGGCACAAAACGTTGCCGCCAGTGTAGCAGGATCGGGTGACATCAGATGTCATGCCGTAAAACACTTGAAAGCACGCACCAGCGGCAGTGGTGACATTGGCTACAAAGGCAATCCGGAAGTGGATTACCAACGAAAGGGGCTATACAAACTTTAAGAACTCTTACTCTCTCTGACAACTGCCCGTGGCAGTATATCTTTCCTCTAACAGGAATTAGTGTGACAAGAGGGTGTGCCGGGATTGAACCAATCCTTACGGCACACCCTCTTTTGAGTTTAGCCGGATAGATTGATTGAAGACGAACAGCCCGACGGTCCTTCGGAAATCAGTGCTTGTTTTATGCCAAAAGATAGTATGTTTTGACTCAAAAGACAGTATGAATTGAGTCAAAAGTAAGTATGCTTTTTTATTTACAAAGCATTGCGCCTTCATCCACAAAAGCAGCCTAATTCCATCAGCAAACGGGCAAACATCCGCTCCATCAACACATTCAAACTACATTTTCCCCAATCAGCCTTCACGCTTTCACCGCCGCTACAACCCATTGCAAACTAACGAATTACGGTGAAAGATACATCTTTCACAGAAGTTTCACACATCATTCACTGTGGTTTCCTTGTCTATATACCCCATAAGCGATGGAGCATTTTTCCACCTGTGAAAGACAGTTGCGGGGCCTTATCTTTCACCATAACGAATTAACCGACAACATATTACAGCGACGGTGAAAGTATGAAAGATGTTTTGCCTAAAATCTTTTTAGCGGATGAAATGACAATTTCATGAAACAAAGATGTAAGGCCATTTATCTTTATAGACAAAATTCCGCAGGTGTAACAGAATTGAACGATAATAATTCTAAAAAGTATAAAGCAAAATGACATCAATAAAAGTAAAATCAAAGAAACAGAAAACAGAGCAATCCCTGTTCCATTTCATGCAGGATATAATAACCCAGTTAAAGCTGCTGAACAGAGTACGGACATCGGAAACATATGCGGCCACATTAAACAGCTTCATGAAATTTCGAGACAGGAAGGATATACTGCTTTGTGAAATAGACAGCGACACTATGATGCTCTACGAAGCATGGTTGAAGCGGTGGTGGCTCATCGTCTGACCTCCCGTGGGGAGAACAGAAAAACAAATTAAGTAATCAGAGAAAAAACAGATAAATACTAGTGTTTATCAATATTGAATCTCGTAGAATGATATTATTATCAGATTACTTTGATGATTATCTTTTTATGTATAACTTTGTGCTGTTAATATAATATGAAGCAATATGGCGAAAATAGAATGCTCAAACCGGTTGCGTGTAATTTTAGCTGAAAAAGAAATAACTAATCGCTGGTTGGCAGAACAGATGGGGGTTACAGACATGACTGTTTCACGATGGAAAACTAATAAGGTACAGCCATCAATGGCCCAGTTTGTTGAGATTGCCCAACTGCTTAAAGTGGATATTAAAGATCTTATTGAGGCTGATTTTAATTATGATATAGAATAATTACTCGGGTTATGAGGTGTACTGAAACGGCAATTAAAAATGCAATAAAACGCATAATATAACATATATGAATCTGTTACAGATAGACATATACGAAGATGAAATTTTTGAACGATCCCCAAAGCTGCTATCAATGTTGCTCATAGACCGCACTTTAAGTTCAGAAAATTGTCAAGTTAATATTTTCTGGGCAACAAGTAATTATGCCGATTTGGGGGTTGGATATCAGTATAGCGATCAAATTACATTAGAGGCTATTACTGGCAAAAATGGAGATGTGATCAAGCCTCGGGCCGTTAAAAGCCTTGAAATGCAACAGCAACGCAGCCGTGAAATGGCCGAAGTTTTCACTCCGTCATGGATTTGTAATAAACAAAACAATCTGATTGACAATGCTTGGTTTGGACGAGAAAACGTATTTAATGTAGAGGTAGATAATCCTGACGGTTCACATTCGTGGATTCCGACAGAGGGGAAAATCGTATTTCCTGAAGGTAAAACCTGGCATGATTACATCAACGAAAATCGCCTTGAAATTACCTGTGGAGAGGCTCCCTACCTGGTGAGCCGATATGATTCCGTAACTGGTGAGCCGATACCGATAGAACGAAGGATAGGATTACTTGATAGAAAACTTCGCGTCGTCGGGGAAAATACACAGACATCAAGCGAATGGCTAAAAGCAGCTCAATTGGCCTATATGAGTGTTTACGGTTACGAATGGCAGGGAGACAACCTTGTTCTTGCCCGGGAGTCTCTTTTGTACACCTTCATCGACTATTATAAAGCAAAATTTGGTAAAAAGCCACAACTCAAATCGTTGCAATATATTGCTTCCATCATCTCATGGAATATTTGGCAGATGGACGGTTTGAAAGGAGTAATTCCGGAAAGTTGCCATAGCGTGCAACAAACAGTCCAGAGCCTGTTTGATTCGAACATAACGGTTCAAGAGTGTGAAGGTTGTCAGAAAGGTAATATTCACAAACATAATGGAACCTATTGTAAGATTAAGGATTGGCGTGGCAATAAAACGCTGACTTTTATCTCATTGTTAAAGAAAGGGAAATAGTATGGCAGGCACAAATTTAAAAATAGATACGACGCTTCTTGATGGCTTGATTGTAGGACGGGTTGAGCCGCATATCTATGCTTTTTCGACCGAAACGGTTCCGAACTATCTAAAGGTCGGTGACACGGCCAGAGGTGTGCGTGTGCGTTTAGACGAATGGAGAAAGATCTTCCCAAATTTGGTACAGCAGTACGAACATTCGGCACAGATAGATGAAGCGACTATTTTTCGTGATTTTGCTGTCCATACTTTTCTGGAACAGGAAAAAGGAAGAACACGGTTGTTGCCGGATACGTTTGGACATCTGCCTTACTATTCAAAGGAGTTCTTTGAAGGAGCTACAAAAGCTGATCTAGAAGAGGCTATATCGGACATTTATCAAAGCGCAGAGGAGAAAAACGGCAAATATCAATTTTATTCTCCGGATCGCCTACCTCAAACATTTACCTACGAACGAACGGATAGCTATCCTCCCCGAGCCAATCAGCAGCAGGTCATTGACAACTTCAGAAATACGGTAGCTGCCGGACGCACCAATCTGTTGCTGTACGCTGTAATGCGGTTCGGCAAGTCCTTCACGGCGATGTGCTGCGCCAAAGAGATGGATGCGAAAATTGTGGTCGTCGTTTCAGCCAAGGCCGATGTAAAACAAGAATGGAAAAAGACGGTTGAGAGCCATGTTTACTTTGCTGGCTACAAGTTTCTGGACAGTACGTCATTAAATAGTAATGAAACTATTGTTGCCGATACTCTCGCTACCGGAGATAAGGTCGCACTGTTCTTGACATTACAAGATCTGAAAGGAGAAGAAATTAAGGCAAAGCACAAAGAGGTTTTTGAACATCAGATTGATTTGTTGATCATTGATGAAACTCATTTCGGAGCTCGTGGCGCCTCCTACGGAAAGGTCTTGCAACAATATAAACTCAGCAAATCACAGATTGAGAAAGAGCTGCAAAATATCGATGGATTTGAAACGCTTGATCAGGTGGACGAGGCCGTAAAAGTATTGGATACAAAGATTCGCATACATCTTTCCGGTACGCCATATCGAATTTTGATGAGCGATGAATTCCGAAAGGAGGACATCATTGCCTTTGTTCAGTTTACGGACATTATCGACGCGCAGAAGCAGTGGGATGACGAGCATCTCAAAGAGGATGATTGCAACGAATGGGACAATCCTTATTATGGGTTTCCACAGATGATTCGCTTTGCGTTCAATCCTAATGTCTCTTCCGTAAAAAAGATGGAGGAATTACGTAAAAATGGCATTACCTACGCATTTTCTGAGTTGTTCCGACCTCGCTCGATGACGTCTAAAGCAGACGGCAGCCATCGGCTATTTTTACATGAGCCAGAAATCCTGGATTTACTGGAGGTTATCGATGGTACGAAAGAGGATGAGAATCTGCTTGGATTTCTCGATTACGACAAAATTAAGGAAGGGAAGATGTGCCGCCATATTGTTGTCGTACTGCCTTTCCGTGCCTCCTGCGATGCCATGGCAGCATTGATTCAACGAGAAAAGGACCGATTCAAAAATCTGCGGGACTACGACGTTTTCAACATAGCAGGCTTTGACGAAGAACGTAAATACTCGACTACGGATATTGTCAAAGGGAAGATCAAGGCTTGCGAAGAGAAGGGTCGCAAGACACTGACGTTGACCGTTAGCCGGATGCTGACCGGAACAACCGTACCACAATGGGACACGATGCTTTATCTCAAGGGAACGGCATCTCCGCAAGAGTACGATCAGGCAATATTTCGTTTGCAGAATCAATACGTTACCACCTACAAGGACGAAAGTTGCCGCATCATCAAGTACAACATGAAGCCGCAGACATTGTTGGTGGATTTCGATCCGAATCGAATGTTTCGGTTGCAGGAGTTGAAATCACAGTTCTACAATGTCAATACGGAGGTTCAGGGTAATGCAGGCTTGAGAGAACGTATCGCAAAAGAGTTGGCAATCTCTCCTATCATCGTAGTGAACAAACATAAGTTGCAAGAAGCGACTCCGACAAATATTACGGATGCGGTCCGCGAATATTCCCGAAACCGCAGCGTATTGGACGAGGCGTCGGAGATTCCGACCGACAGCATTCTGTTGGAAGACACTGAGATCCTCCATGTTCTGCGGGAGATTGCTCCCATCGATGCCAAAAATGGTCTCCAGATCAAACCGACAGAGGGTGATGGCGATAATCTTGATACACCTGGCACGCCGGAAGGGGCAGAAAACAAAGATGTAGAACCAACCGATAAACCCAATCAACAACCCGATCGGCCGAAGCCGGCAGAGGAAGACGATAAACTCGACAAACGGCTTGCCGCCTATTATGCGCGAATTCTCTTCTTTGCCTTCCTGACGGATTCGACTGTCAAATCGTTGGAAGAGGTGATTGCCGCTATTCAGGCGACAGCGGATAACCGGCGAATCGCCAGACATCTCGGTCTGGCTCGAAAGGTTCTGGAGATAATCCAGGAGAAGAGCAATCCGTTTATTTTGCATGATTTCGACTATAAGATCGAAAATACCAACGATCTGATCCGAGACGCCGCACTTCGCCCCATGGAGCGGGTCGAGATTGCCATGCGCAGGTTTGGACGTTTGTCGGATTCGGAGATAGTTACCCCAGCAAAGGTTGCCGACGAAATGGTAGCAATCCTGCCTTTCGAAGAGTTGAACGAAAAGGCGAATGTCAAATTCCTCGATATAGCCTCCAAAGAGGGTGAGTTTTCCGTTGCTCTGTATCGCAGATTCGGCGAGAAGGTCAAGCCGCGATTATATGCAATTGCAACCTCGACATTGGCCTACGAATTTACGCGCAAGGTTTACACGCTGCTCGGAATACCTGTTGAAAACATATTTGCCGATTTTACGTCGTATGATTTGATTGGCGAAAATAATAATGAGATAATAAAGCGATTAACAGATATGAAATTTGACGTGATTATTGGCAATCCGCCGTATCAGGATCAGGGAGGTAGCGGAGGTACTAATGATGCATCCATATACCAAAATTTCTGCCAAATAGCCTTTGATACGAATCCTGATTATACTTCTATGATTATTCCCTCCCGGTGGTTTACTGGAGGCAGAGAGAATCTTATAGGGGACTTTCGTAATGAAATGCTGACATCAAGACATGTAATGAAATTAGTCTCATATACAAATGCCAAAGATTTATTTCCAAATGCGGAAATAAAGGGGGGGTGTTGTTATTTTTTATATTCAACATCTTATTTGGGGAAATGTGGATATGAGTTAAACCGAGATGGTATAAAGATTATAACTGATAGAGATTTAGGACAATTTGATATTCTTGTCAGAGAACCTGTTTTGGCGGATATTGTTGAAAGAATTTTGACTCAGACTACTTCGTTTATTAATAGTCTTATTTCGTCAGATACTCCATTTGGGATCCCAACAAATCCCGGGATTAGTTCGAAGTCTCATGTTGAAATATATGAGCAAAAAGACAAAGTGCATAATATTGCATTGTATTGGATTAAACGCAATAGGCGATGTATGGGATATATATCAAGAGAAAACATTAAAAAAAATGTGTTGGATATCAGTAAGCCTAAAGTGTTTATTCCAGAAGCATATGGTGCTGGAGAATCATTCCCTCATCAAATTATCGGGATACCTGAAATCGCTTTTGCCGATTCGGTATGTTCCCAGTCATATTTATATGTGGCGTTTGGAACAAAAACAGAAGCCGAAAATTTTGCAAAATACCTACATACGAAATTTCTTAGGATTTTAGTAAGTGCGTCAAAAGTTTCTCAACACGCTATGAGCAAAGTGTATAGATTCGTCCCAGCAGAAAATTTTACTGCAGACAGTGATGTTGACTGGAATAAGAGTATTCCCGAAATAGATGCTCAGCTTTATGCAAAATATGGTTTAACAGCCGAAGAAATTGACTTTATTGAGTCCATGATTAAACCGATGGAATAAAAATACGGTATGCTATTCTAAAAATACAATTAATGAACAGATGTCGAGCAACATGGAATTAAATATTAAATCATTGATAGGAGAAGCGACAGCTTACGACAAGAAACAGATGCTTGAGGTCAGACGGCCCAAGAGCTGGCTCAAAAGTGTTTCTGCTTTTGCCAATGGTGAAGGCGGTATATTGATATTCGGCATCAGCGATGATGACCAGATGCTGGGACTTGCCGATGCGGAAGGTGACGCTGAAAAAATCAGTGAAGAGATAAAGAGCAAACTTGACCCTGTTCCGGCAGTCAAGCTTGAACTCAAGGAGACAGACGGGAAGAAACTTGTGTTGTTGCATGTGTATCCGGGACAGGAAACACCCTATTATTATATCGGTGACAAACAGCGTCTTGCTTTCGTCCGTATTGGTAATGAGTCTGTCGTTGCGGATCGTATTCAATTGAAAAGTCTCGTCCTGAAAGGTTCCGGTAAAACTTATGACAGCCTGCCTTCAAGTTACAGATTAGAGGATATGGCTTTTACCAAACTCAGATCTGTCCATTACAAAAGGCTGCAACGCTCATTTGATGACAGTGAGTTCGTATCATGGGGTATCGTAGATGAAAACGATAATTTGACAAATGCCGGAGCATTGTTGGCTGATGAATCTCCTGTACGGCAGTCCCGTATTTTCTGCACACGTTGGAACGGTCTGGATATGACCAGTGGTTTGGGAGAAGCGATTGATGATGTTGAACTGGAGGGTTGTGTAATCGGCCAGTTACAGGATGCCGTGTCTTTTGTGCGGAACAATTCACAGAAGAAATGGTGGAAAGAAAGTGACCACCGCGAAGAATTGCCGGACTATCCCGAACGTGCTGTGACGGAAGTAATAGCAAACGCAATCATCCACCGTGATTATATGCAGATGGGAAGTGAGATACATATTGACATGTACGACGATCGGATGGAGATATACTCTCCCGGTGGCATGATGGACGGCAGACTTATTCAGCATCTGAACCCTCTTACTGTACCATCCAAAAGAAGGAACCCGTTATTGGCTGATTTTTTCAGTCGATTAGGCTTAATGGAACGTCGTGGCAGCGGAATGAAGAAAATCATAAACACATATAGGTGTTATGAGCGTCTTTCAGACTACCACGCTCCAGAATTCACCTCCAATGCTTCCGAATTTCACGTGACTCTATGGAACTTAAATTTTGAAGGAAATGACAATAATACTACCACAGACAAGGCATCTCAAGAAGTGGAGTTCATAAAAGAACCGATAGAGTTCACAAAAGAGTTCATAAAAGAACCCATGGAGTTCACAAAAGAGTTCATAAAAGCAAGTCGCCAAATATATCAACTGATATCCATGAATCCTAAAGTCAGCACTGTTCAAATGGCTGATTCAATGGGATTATCAACACGTCAAGTTCTGAAATATCTGAAACGCCTTCAAGCATTAGACAAGATAGCTCGTGTAGGTGGACGCAAAATGGGAGAATGGAAGATTATTGATGAAGAATACGAGAGATTCTTTGATAGGATATAATAGTATATTGTAGTCGTCTGAAAATAATATAATATTTTTATTAAAAATGTACCTTTCAAAACTTAGACTCTGGAATTTTAGAAAATATTGCGATGGCGCTGGCAATAAGCCCGGGGTGGAAGTTCATTTCCATGAAGGCCTGAATGTACTGATTGGCGAGAATGATTCTGGCAAAACAGCAATTATTGATGCCATTCGTTATGTTTTAAGGACACAGAGCGGAGAGTATATTCAATTTGATGATAAAGATTTTTATCAAGATGAGCACGGAAATAGAAAGGATGAGTTTAAGATAGAGTGTGTATTTGATGGACTAAACGAGCAAGATTCTGGTTTGTTCTGGGAATGGCTATCATGGAACGAAGATAAGACAAGATATCTACTCAAGGTTTGGCTGTATGTGAAAAGGAAGGATAATGTCATTCTGCCTAAGTTCTCTGCTGGTATAGAAGGACAGTCCGAAAGAATGGACTCCGAAGCGAGAGACCTCTTAAAAGTGGTGTACTTTAAACCTCTGAGGGATGCCCTTACTGATATGACCCATGGCTACAAGTCAAGATTGGCACAGATTCTTGGTGCACATGAGTTGTTCAAAACCCGAAAGGATGAACTGGGTAACAATAAGAAGCACAAACTAGAAACAGACTATGAGGATCTAAAAAGGGAAATAGAAAACTTTTTTAAAGAAGGTGGTAATGGTGAGATTATTACAGAGGAAATCAACAATTTCCTACATACTCATTTCTTGCTAAATGGTGACCCTCGACATGCCCAAATAAAATTAACTGGAGGAGAACTATCCGAAATATTAAGACTACTTGACCTGATTATGGAAGGCAACAAGTCGGGTCTTGGCTCTCTTAACCTATTGTGTATAGCCGCAGAAATGCTTCTGTTCAACAATCAACAAAAAGGATTGAAACTTGCATTGGTTGAAGAATTAGAGGCTCATCTTCATCCGCAG
>CASENS010000095.1 GCA_949289345.1 uncultured Bacteroides sp. | reverse complement strand
ATATCGCCCACCGGCATATACGCATAAAAGAACATCAGGGCATCCCGTTCTTCAGCTGTCAATCCTTCATCATCGAACACACCGAAGAAATCCCCTTGTGAGAACAAAGCCTTTTTCGCCTGGAAATCAGCCTTCACCTGCTTCTCGAACGGAGATGTACATGCAGACAATAATGCACATAGCATACCGACACAAACTAATTTTCTCATAAGTTTTGCTTTTTATATTCCTCATTTCACAAAAACAACCTGTAGGGGCAGGGGTTGCCCGCCCTTGCCTTACTTGCCCTTCCCAATTCGCCACGCAGTGCGTGACCAATCTTGACCGTCACGCTGGATTTGCAATCCAGCGTAATAACATGTGCGGATTTGCAATCCGCATCATCAACAAATGGCTCCGGATTACAAATCCGGCATGACCGAAATGAATTACGAAAAATTACATCCTGTTTTCCTGTAGAGACGTCACATTGTGGCGTCTCTGAATACATCCGCAAGATATTCACATACAAAAACAGATAGCATCCCTGCGGTTGGGGAGACGCCACAATGTGACGTCTCTACTACATGCCGTATTCCCCGTCACGCTGGATTTGCAATCCAGCGTAATAACACGTGCGGATTTGCAATCCGCATCATCAACAAATGGCTCCGGATTGCAAATCCGGCATGACCGAACAAAGATAAGGAAAAAACGATTCATTCTCAAATTTATTTCCTACCTTTGCGAAAGTTAATCAAATCCGGCTTATGGCAATACATTCAAGTCAAGTACAGACACAGACACAGCAACAAGTACAGACCTTGTCGCCCCAACAGATATTGGCGGTCAAATTACTGGAACTCCCTACGGTAGAACTGGAAGAGCGCGTCCACGCGGAACTTCTGGACAATCCGGCACTGGAAGAAGGCAAGGAGCCTTCAGAAGACGGCCTGCACGGCGACGAGGGGGAAGACTATGCCACCGACCAGGACGGCGAGCCGAATACCGATTACGGGGAGGACCTCTCGCTGGGCGATTACCGCACCGAAGACGACATACCCGATTACAAGCTGCAGGAAAACAACCGCTCGAAAGACGACAAGCCCGAAGACATCCCTTTCTCGGACAACGTCTCTTTCTACGAAACCCTGAAAGAACAGCTTGACATGCAAGCCCTGACGCCCGAAGAAAAACAATTGGGCGAATACCTTATCGGCTCGCTCGACGACGACGGGCTCTTGCGGAAAAGCATCGACTCCATCATCGACGAACTCGCCATCTACCAAGGGATAAACGCCACGCCCCAAGAAGCGGAACACGTACTTTCCATCATCCAGGACTTCGACCCGGCGGGCATCGGCGCGAGAAACCTCCAAGAATGCCTCCTGCTGCAAATCAAGCGCAAGGAAGATTCGCCCTTGAAACAAACCGAATACGACATCATCAGCAAGTGCTGTGACGAGTTCACGAAGAAAAACAAGGATAAAATCCTGCAAAAGCTGAACATCACCGAAAAGCAATACAACGATGCCGTAGCAGAACTGGTAAAGCTCAACCCGCGCCCGGGAAGCTCGATGGGAGAAACCATCGGAAAGAACATCCAGCAAATCATCCCCGACTTTATCGTGGAGACCGAAGACGACGGCACCGTCAGCCTGAGCCTCAACAACCACAACGTGCCCGAACTCCGCCTGAGCCGCGAATTCACCGACATGCTGGACGAGCACACGCGCAACAAGACGAACCAAAGCAAGGAATCGAAAGACGCCATGCTTTTCCTGAAACAGAAAGTAGACGCCGCGCAAAACTTCATCAATGCCGTCAAGCAGCGGCAACAGACCCTGATGAGTACCATGCAGGCGATTATCGACCTGCAACGCCCCTTCTTCCAGGAGGGAGACGAGTCGCTGCTGCGCCCGATGATTCTGAAAGACGTGGCGGAACGCGCACGCCTGGACGTGTCGACCGTCTCGCGCGTAAGCAACAGCAAATACGTGCAGACCAACTTCGGCATCTACCCGCTCAAGTTCTTCTTCAGCGACGGATATACCACCGAAAGCGGGGAAGAGCTTTCGGTACGCGAAATCAAACGCATCCTGAAAGAGTGTGTAGACCACGAAGACAAAAACCGTCCGTACACCGACGACGAACTGGCGGTTATCCTGAAAGAGAAAGGCTATCCGCTGGCACGGCGCACCGTATCCAAATACCGCCAACAGCTGAACATCCCCGTGGCACGATTAAGAAGATAAAAAAAGACGAATATGGAAGAAACAAACATTCCCAGCCAACTGACGTATCACGAACCGGAGCCGGACAAAGGCAACAGGCCGAAAGACACGCTGTACAGGGCATCGCGCGTCATTTCCGCGGTATTCACCCCTTTCATGCTCCCGTTCGTAGCGTTCGTCTTGCTTTTTACGTTCACTTACCTCCGCATCCTGCCCCTCCGGTACAAGCTGACCGTACTCTGCATCGTGTATTGCTTCACCATCCTGCTGCCCATGCTCGGCATTTACCTGATGCAGAAAATCAACGGATGGACGCTTCACGAACTGGGCAAGCGCGAACGCCGGTTCGTCCCCTACGCGCTCACCATCCTGAGCTATGCCGGATGCGTCCTCACCATGTACCGCTACCACTTGCCCCGTTACATGGGAGGCATCATCGTAGCCACCCTGCTCTGCATGGTCATCTGCGCACTTATCAACATCAAGTGGAAAATCAGCACCCATACGGCAAGCAGCGGCATGATGGTAGGCGGATTGCTCTCGTACAGTTTTATCTTCCAGTTCAATCCCACAGGATGGCTCTGCGCCTTCATCCTGCTTGCCGGCATGCTGGGCTCGGCACGCATCATCGTCCGCCAGCACACATTAAACGAAGTGGCCGGCGGATTCTTCGTAGGGCTGTTCTGCGGAGTCATCGGAATCTTGTTTATCTGAATTTGAAAAAGCATTGTATGTCACGCTGGAGTTCATCAAAATGGCACGTGCCATGGGCATGAAAGACGCTTCGAAGCCGGAAGATTTCCTCACCGCCCTTGCCCAGCTTCAGAAAGCCTGCGGTGTAGACAACCTGAAGATGAGCGACTATGCCATCCGGAAAGAAGAATGCTTGACCTTGGCGCGCAACGCCCGTGAAACGATGGGCGGACTCTATGTCGCCAATCCGTGCGAAATGACCGATGAAGATTGCGCAGGCATTTTCAAGAGGGCATACAAATAAGCATGTAAATACCAACTTTCACCACAGAGACACACAGAGTCTGAAGATATTCCTCTGTGAGACTCTGTGTCCTCCGTGGCGAACAAATACAAAACTGTTAAATTAATTCGAACGATACTGTTCCGCGAATATCAGAAGAAGACGAACCAATGTATGCCTTGAACTTTCCAGGTTCTGCTATCCATTTATGTTGTGTTTCGTCAAAGAATTTCAACGCATCCGAACCAATGGTGAAAGTCACTTCTTTTTCCTCTCCGGGTTGTAAGGTTATTTTTTGAAAACCCTTTAGCTCTTTTACGGGACGTAATACACTGCATTTTTCATCGCCAATATACAATTGGATGATTTCTTTGCCCATTACTTTCCCCGTGTTTTTCACTTTTACTGTAAACTTGATTGTTTCATCTTGCTTCATTTTTTTTGCCGACGCCATGGGCTTGCTATAATCAAAAGCTGTATAGCTTAAACCATGACCGAAAGGAAACATCGGTCTGATTTTTTTTGTATCATACCAGCGATAACCTACCAAGATGTCTTCTCTATAAATTTCATTGATGCTATCTCCCGGGTAACATAAGGCATCGAAGGCGTGAGCAGGACAATCTTCCAATTTTACGGGATAAGAGAATGGCAATTTTCCGCTCGGATTGACCTCTCCACTCAGTACGTCAGCCAACGCTTTGCCGGTGACGGTTCCGAAATACCAGCCTTGAATGACCGAAGGCACTTCGTCCAGCCATGGCATGGCTACAGCGTTCCCACTCAATAAGACGACTACGATGTTTTTATTGACTTTTGCCAAAGACCGAATCAACTCGTCTTGACCGAAAGGAAGGTTGTACGACAGGCGGTCGCCTCCTTCGCAGTCCTGCTGGTGGTTCTTGTTCAGTCCGCCCACATAAATAATCAAGTCTGCATCGGCAGCTTTGGTTATGGCGTCATTTCTTAACGAATCCATGACGGATTGAGGAATCTCATCCACTCGTCCGAACATGTCACGTCCTGCCATGTATCCTTGTGCATAAATGACATTGCCGAATTTTTCGCGGATGCCTTCCAAAGGAGAGATAAAGTTTTTCGGTTTCAGTTCAGAGGAGCCTCCCCCCGTCATCAAGTTGCGTGTAGCATTATCGCCTACGACTAAAATGCGTTTGTATTTATCTGATTGCAAAGGAAGCAAACCAGCCTGTTCCTTTCTGTTTCCGTTTTTCAGCAACACAGTCCCCTCGGTAGCAATATCATACGCAGTTTGATAATGTTCCTGGGTAGTCATGGAACCGTAAGGCTTGTTCTTGTTCATGGCCGTGCGGAATATCAATCTTAATATACGCGCTACCTTATCGTTGACTACTTCCATGGGGATTTTTCCTTCTTTAATCATCTTCAGGTAGTTCTTGCCTAAGTAATAGTCATCGTAACCGAATGCCGATTCCGATGTAAGCCCGTTGGTATATGACCCCATTTCTAAATCCAGTCCGTACATCGCCGCTTCGTAGGTGTCGTGCGCCGCTCCCCAGTCGGTCACTACACATCCGTCAAACTTCCAGTCCCCTTTCAGGATATCGTTGTTCAGCAATTTGTGGTGAGTGGCATGCGTGCCGCGCACTTTATTGTATGCCCCCATGATGGTCCATGTGCCGCCACGCTCTACCGCGGCCTTGAATGCCGGGAGATAAATTTCATATAAGGCACGGTCGCTGACTTGCACATTAATGTGGTTACGCCATAATTCCTGGTTGTTCAATGCATAATGTTTCACACATGCGGCCACTCCATTCTTCTGTACCTCTTGAATATAAGGCACACACATTTCGGAAGCAAGATAAGGATCTTCTCCCATATATTCGAAATTACGTCCGTTCAAAGGAGTCCGGTAAATATTTACGCCCGGCCCTAACAATACGTCTTTTTCACGATAACGGGCTTCTTCACCAATCGCTTTCCCGTATTTGCCTGAAAGTTCCGGATTCCACGTTGCCGCCAGACATGTCAATGCAGGGAAAGCGGTGCAACTGTCATTGGTCCATCCCGAATATCCCCAGTCGTTCCAATTGATTTCAGCCCGGACACCATGCGGTCCGTCTGTATACCAAAGTTCGGGGATGCCTAACCGGGAGCATCCAGGGGATGTGAATTTCCCTTGGGCGTAACTGAGCCGAACTTTTTCTTCAATGGTCATTCGGCTGAGAGCATCTTGTACGCGCGCTTCGATGGGCTGGCTGTCGTCCAAATAAATTGGAGTTGTTTCTGCCGTTTGTCCGTATGTTGTACAAATGGACAAGGCGGTGCCTATACACAGGTTAAATATAAATGTTTTCATGATTTATAATAAAAGAAATAAGTGTCTGGAGACATTAAAGCCTGCTTAAATTTTCCCATAGAGTGATGCTATATCAGGTTCTTTTGAGCAAATTCAAACAGGCTCTAAGTGTCCTACTGAAAAATTATTCTCGCTTTTCTAAATTTAGGAACTGTTTTTGAGAAGCTGTTTTGAATTTCTCCAAAAAGTTTTTCTTGGCTTGATGCATTCGTTTTCGTGTGCGCTTTGGGCATTTTGGGGTCATTCCCGCTTCTGCTCTTCGTCAGATAGCCAGTATCTTCCTCATAGTAAAGACGCAAGATTTTGCGTCTTTACTCATCCCAAATCAGCACACGATAAATTCAAAAACAGTTTCTTATTCAACAGTAACCAAATCTACATAATATCCGTGCCCTACACAAAGGAATCCTCCTTCAGCTGCAATCATGTCCAAGGATTCCTGAGTAAGTTCAACTTCAACCATTCCGTCTTCGCTGAATTCAATGACAGCCGTTCCGGGTAAGTCATTCCAAGCGACCGTAGTGGTACGGATTTGGTGATATTCAGCAGTAGGTTCTACTGAATAATGTATGCGCAATATACTGCCTGCTCTCATGGATGCGAATGTTTCCGTCGGAATCAGGTTGAATGTCTTGTTGGGGTCTGTATCCGCCAAATCCCAAGACACATAATGATGCCCTTCCCAAAGAACGGTTTCAGATGTAATTGCAAATGTTGTCTCAGAAAGCATTTCGTCATTCACATAGAATAAGACTTCTCCTCCATTGGCATCAGTTCCTGTTAATGTATATTCTCCGGCTGGAAGTTCAGGACATATTACCGCAAGTTCCGTATTGTTTTGGCGTACAAATTCAGACAAGGCTTCTCCATTGATGTTTAATGTAGCTATCTTATCCAGATTCAATCCTGTCATAATCCATTCACTTCCTGCTCCAGTACGTGTAAATCCACTGGTAAGTACCGGTGCATCCGTAACTGTAGTGAGATTGGCTCCATAGCGGTTTCCGGAAGCGTCAATCAGGCTAAGGCGGTATTCTCCGTCAGGAATAGTAGCAGGGACTTCGTATTCAAGATAACTTCCTTCCTCTGATTCACCCAATGTGATATCTGTTATGGTTTGGTCAGCGATGATCACGCCGTTTACTTTTTCAAGGTTTGTCCCATACAGACGAGCAAGCGAACCGGGAGCAACAATACGTTCCAACCCTACCGCTTCGCTCCAAGGGTCATCTTCCAAAGGACTCACAATGATGTTTGCTTCACGGTAAGTTGATTTTCCAGCGGTAGTTGTAGCCGTTATTTTCAGATGGTAAGTACCTGCTTCCAAAGCTAAATCAATGCTATCTCCTTTATGTACTTCAGTACCGTCGATTTCCCATGTTACTTCGGTATAGATGGAAGGAGTCACGGTGACTTTCATTGTAAAGTTTGCATCGCGGCTGATTTGGGAAATAGCCGCTAATTCTCCATCTACCCTATCCGGAAATACCGGGTCAAGAATCATCGGAGAGTCATCCGGACTAATCGTAGAGAACGGATCCTCGTCTTTACATGAGGTGCTTGCCAAGCTCATTGTGGCAATGGCTATCAGCATAAAGTATAGTTTTTTCATATCTTTCTTGATTGAATGTTGTTATACATTAGTTTTCCGAATCCCACCATACGTGGTTGTACCAGCTGTCTGTTCCTCCCATTCGTTGTACAGCTTCGTCATAATTTTCCTTGTTGTAAGAAGATTCCAAAATAGGATAAACGAAGCGTACCGGGATTTCCTGACCGTCTGTCAGATATTGACCGAAGCCATATTCTGCCGGAGACTTTAAGACAGGATATCCTGAACGGCGGATATTTGCCCAACTTTCTGAAGGGTTCAAGAAATGCAAGATCCAAGCTTGAGTATTAATAGACTCTTTACGTTGTTCGTCTGTATAACCGATGGGGTTATTCTCATAATATTCATTGAATTCTTCATCGGTTATTTCTTCGATGTCATCATAATTATCTGACAAGAAGTCCATTGCGGCTCTTATACCTGCTTTATAATATTCTTCTACCGACATAGATCCTGCATTCCAGCCTTTTAATGTGGCTTCCGCCTTAAGGAACAAAACCTCAGCGTATGTCATGACAATACCGGGATTATCGCTCATTAAGAAAGTGGTCGCAAGCTTCGGCTCTACTTCACGGTCGGCTCTGGTAGGAACGCTCGGGTTAGTTTCTGCCAATTCTTTCAGGATATCACTTTCATATCCGGTTGGCCAAGGTTCCCAAGAAAATGCTCCCGGGTCGTTCGGTTGGAACTCAATGCCTTTTTCCATCATTTCTTCTGTCAAGTCTATACGGTTGTCTGGGCTGGATGTGCTCATCAGTCCGTCATAGTAACACCGGGCAATGCGGAATGTACGCGGGTCGTTCGTGTTATATAGTTGATTGAAGAAAGTAGAACAAATGTAAGTAGGGTTGTTGGCAGGGTCGTTTCCATACATCACTTTAGATAGAGCATTTCCTCGATAGTCTGTGTATGATTCGCTTCCGAAGCTGTATGAAACTTCCATGTAATGTATCAATGCGTCATCGTCTGCACTTTCAAACACGCCTCCGTCTGCTTGCAAGGCTGCTTCAAATTCTTGTCGTGCTTTCTCCGGATTTACATTCGAGATTCGCATGGCAAAGCGCAAACGCAAAGAATTGGCGAATTTTTTCCATTTGGCTATGTCTCCATCGTAAATTACATCACTGGTAATTTGGTCTTGTGAAGCATCCAGTTGGTCTACCGCTTCTGCCAGTTCGGTGAAGAAGCTGTTGTAAATGTCTTCCTGCTTATCGTAGCGAGGATTGAAAATGCTTTCCAAATATCCTTTCCCCGCTTCTGAATAAGGGATATCTCCATACAAGTCGGTCATGAGAGACATTGTATATACACGGAAGATTTTCAGAATGGCATTGATATTGGTACGTGTCGGGTCTCCTTCTGTACGGTATTCCGCATCTACCAGATTGGATACGCCTCCTGTATAACCTAATGTCCACATATAGCCCATGGTATTATTGTCTATGGCATGTCGGCCACCATAAAAGGTAGTGTTCCAGCATCCCATGAATTGCTGGGTAAATCCGAACAGATAGCAACGGTAAATGTCTACCATGTCCAATCGTCCGTATGTTTGTAACTCAGCGGTTGTGAGTTGGGCGCAAGGATCAACCGTGGTCGCTTTCGACGGGTCGGTATTCATATCCTCCATATAGCTGTCGCTGCAAGCGGTGAAGCCTAAAGTACATGCAGCCAGCAATGTGATGATTAATGATTTATTGCGTTTCATCATATTATTCTTTTATATAGGTAAATACTCAGGTTTTATCAGAATTTTACATTGACATTGAATCCGTAGCTTCTGCGTGAAGGCAATGAACCGAATTCAAGTCCCATACCTGTACTGTTGTTGTAGTTAGAATCCGGGTCAATGTTGGGAATGTTCTTATACACGATGAACGGGTTACGGGCTACGAATGAAACGGTAATCCGGTCTACCACATCCTTGAGCCATTTTTTAGGCAAGTTGTAGCTTAACGTAATTTCACGACATTTCACGTAAGAGTTATCGTAGATGAACAATGAAGGCGCATTGCGGCAGACACTCATCCAATAGTCTTCCGGATTGATGTAAATATCGTTTTGGCGATAAGTTCCGTCACCATTGTCAATGACTCCCGGAGCAATAAATCCTCCGGTTGGAGTCCAGTCGGGAGAACCTTTGGCGATGCCGGCTGCTTTACGTGCTTCCTCTGATTGATACCAAGCTTCACGTCCTTCCAATGTAGCTGTAGCTTTACCTGATTCGTATGCCGAACGGGCAGACATAGAGTAAAGGTCTGCGCCGACTTTTACGTCAAAGATAGCCGATAGCGACAAGTCTCTCCACGCAAATGAAGTAACCAAACCTCCTGTCCAATCCCATGACGCATTACCCAATACGTGGTTGGTCTTGTCATATTGAGGCAAGCCTGTTGCCGGGTCAATAAGGATATCTCCGTTTTCATTGCGTTTAAAGTCGGGACCGATGATGGAACCGTAGTTTTCTCCGACTTTAGCGGCAACTTGCACATCCAGCCATGAGGCTTTTTCCAATTCGAACATATCCATTCCATCAACCAGTTCTTTTACCTTATTGGTGTTTTTCGAGAAGTTCAAGTTCAAGTCCCAAGAAAAATCTTTGGTTTGGATAACTCGTGTGTTCAATGCTATTTCGATACCTTTGTTTTGAATCTCACCGGCATTGATCAGACGGTAATTATAGCCAGTTGCCCATGAACTTGCCATACCCATAATCTGGTTCTTGCTACTTTGTGAATAATAGGTGAAATCCAATCCGATACGGTTATTCAGGAATTTGGTCTCCAAGCCGATTTCGAATGAATTGGTTCTTGTCGGCTTCAAATTCTTATTAGGAACCGTATTGTTGTTGATATAACCGATGGTGTATCCGGGATAAGTAAACTTTGATTTTGTATACACCAATCCCAATTGGTACGGATTGGTATCACTACCTACTTGTGCCCATGATACACGGACTTTACCGTAAGGAAGGATGTCTTTCCGTTTGAGCAGTTCAGAGAAGATGAAACTTCCGGAGAAAGACGGATAAACATAAGTATTGTTGTTCAATGGCAATGTAGAAGACTGGTCAGCACGTAAAGTCGCATCTAAATAAAGCATGTGCTTCCAACCTACATTGACAGCTCCGTAAACTGAGTTGATTTGCTTACGGTAGGTGTTCTGTTCTACACTGATTTCATTGAAGCTTAACAATGCTACCACATCTCGGATTTGCATGTCTTGTGCAGTAGTGACCGTCGTCAGGTTATCTACTTTGAAGATGTTGCCTCCCAATGTAGCATTAAAGTCGAAGTCTCCCCATGAATTGTTATACAAAGCAAGAAGTTCAACGTTATACATCTTGTTTTCGAATGTACTGTTTTGAAGACGTCCAGCTTCGAATCCCGGTGTAGTAGGAGCCTGAAAGTCTTCAAAAGTAAACCAGTTCATTTCAGCACCTATTGTTCCTTGTATTTTCAAGTGGCTGTTAATATTCCATATTGCTTTTCCATTCAGACGGAACTGGTCCTTTTTCGAATCATTCGAATTTTTGTAGACAGTCCAATACGGATTGACATTGTAGGGGTCCATACCGTTCCAGTTGCTGTATTCTCCGTTCTCGTCCTGATAAGTCTTCAGCCATTCCTGATTGTAGGTGGTAGAAAGTGTCATCAGGTTCTTTCCGATGTTGGCTTTATCATCCCCCATTGCCGGACGGTTGTGCACATCTTCACGCATGTAGTTTACGCTAAAGTCCAAATCCACTTTGGCCAACGTCGTATTGGCACGAAGGTTAAAGGTATTACGGCTCATGTTTGTTTCCGGCACGATGTCGCGGTTTGTCATATTGGTATATGAGAAACGGACACCCGTTTTACCAGAACTGGAACTGATAACGGCAGTATTGGTCGCAGTCAAGCCGGTACGGAAGAATCCTGCCGTATTGTCCGGAATGATTAAATACGGGCGTTCCACCCCGTCGAAATACCTTAGCATATTGCTTCCGTCTGCCTTCGGTCCCCAACTTGTATTGGTATTCGATACGGCATCAATAGCATAAGTGCCGTTACTTCCCATACCATAAGTCTGTTGGATATCATCCCATTTCGAAAGCTGAGTATCTATAGTCAGTGTTCCGTTGTATTCTACACTGAACTTCTCTTTGTCGTTAGCTTTTTTAGTCGTAATCAAGATAACGCCATGGCTCGCCCGGCTTCCATAAAGTGCAGAAGCGGCAGGACCTTTCAATACAGACATACTTTCGATATCATCCGGATTGATGCTGGAGATTCCGTCTCCCAAATCATATCCTCCGTATTGACCGGCACTTCCGTAGTTTGTATTATCCAAAGGTACACCATCAATGACATAAAGAGGCTGGTTGTTTCCGGTCATTTCGGTACTTCCGCGCAAAATGACACGGGTAGAACCAGACGGACCGCTGGCTGTCTGGCTGACAACAAGTCCCGGAACACGTCCCGCTAATGAGTTGATGACGTTAGTTTCTTTCGCTTTGGTCAACGATTCCCCCTTTACTTCATCCACTCCATATCCCAACGCTTTACGCTCACGCTTGATACCCAAGGCGGTAACAACCACTTCATCCAGCACTTGTTCGTCTTCTTCCATTGTAATCTTCATTTCGCCTTTGGTTACTTTGACTTCTTTTGTCGCATAGCCTATATAGCTGATAACCAAAACAGCGCCCGGCTTTACATTAAGTTCGAAACGTCCATCCATATCGGTAATCGTACCGTTGGTCGTTCCTTTTTCCAAAACTGAAGCTCCGATGATGGTTCCCGCGGCGTCGCTTACTACACCCGTGACTTTTTCTGTCTGCTGGGCTGCTACCGAAAGGTTCGGTTCAGGAGCCGCCTGAATGTGAGGAATCTCTCCTAACAAGCAGAGAGACAATGTCCCACAGATAAGTGTTCTTTTATAACTTATTGCTTTCATAGATTATATGATTTGATTAATAACTTTCATCACTTTTTAAGGTCAAACGAAATTGTTCTCTTACATTCAAAATTGCATCACAAATGTAACGCACATAAAGAAGAGCAGAGGTTGGTTTTTTATCGGAAAAGGTTTGATTTCTGACATTTGTCTTTCCTTTCCTTCTTACAGTCTGACTTATTTATTTGACGATTAGATATTTATGCATAAAAAGTTGAAAATAGTTGTTGGTTAATGCGCTTGAAGTCCAATTGCTTTCATAAGCTCCGAATCCACTTTCCCGTCTTCATTGAAAATGGTATAACCGCCTTTATAGTCCCAATGACACCACGCCATATTCAGTTCATCAAAAACCTCGATAACGTCTTTATACCATCGGTAGGCATCGGCTCTTGGCGCTACACGGTAGATACCGAACTCTCCGCAATATAGGTTCAGTCCCAATTCATCAGCTTTCTTTTTGGCTTGGATTAAATAACCATGCAAGGTGCTCTTGTCCCATTCCTTCAACCAGCGTGCCACCTGCTTCTGCTCTGCTTCGGGCAAAGCCTCATAATCTTCTTTTGTTATCAGATAACCCGGATAATGAACGGGAACCGTGATGTCTTTGAATTCAGTCCAACTCGCTTTGTAATGCGATAAGATGAACGGTTCATAGAAATGGCAACTCAATATAATATTGGGGTCGTTTGCAGGTACTTTGAGATACTGGAACGTACCGACTCCTTGCCATAGGTTGGAGCCTATGACCAGCACCCGTTTTTTTTCCAACGAGCGTATCTGGTCGTATGCCCTTTGGATAAGTTTGTTCCAGTCTTCATGGTCAGGGGCAGTAGGCTCGTTCATGATTTCGTATGCCAGCATGTGGGTGTCATAGCCGTTCAGTTCGGCTGAGAGTTCTTCCCATAACGAGAGGAAATGCGTTTGTGCTTTCGCATCAGTCCATAGCGTATTTGTGCCGCCTTCCATTCCCGCATTAAAGTAATGCGCCCGGATGATGTGCAGGTCTACGACTACACGTAATTTGTGTTTTATCGCCCATTGAATGCCTTTATGCAGGAATTGGAACGATTTTTCGTATTTCTCCCCGCTTTCATTCCATAAAATCATTTCATCAATGGGAATCCTTACATGATCAAATCCCAGTTCGGCAAGTAACTTAAAGTCTTTTTCAGTAATTTGTTTTTCGTCTATGGCAAGGTTATTGTCCGGACGTTGGGATAACCAGTGACTGATGTTGATGCCTCGGTGGATAGAAAAACCTCCGGCTTCAATTCCGAAACTTCCTAAAACGAAGCAAAGGTTCATTAGTAGAAATAAGAATGTCTTTTTCATGATGGTGGATGATGTTAGAATAATGGTTGATTCTATGCATTTATATCTGTGAAAAAACGAAGATATACTGACTTGGTTTATGCAGATATATTCATAAGCAGTTTCAGTATATATGAAACCGCCAATGAAGTATATCTGCATTTTAAAGTAAGTATATTAAAGAAGTATGAGAGCCTTTTTTCTTGCGCGATGCATTATCTGTTCGGTGTTTCCCACACCTTGGTTTGTGTGCATTGCAGGTCTATCCACTGGTCGCCGCACTTCACTTTGAAGTCACCTTTCTCCAGCGTCCATTTTCCGTAATAGTTGACGAAAGCCAGGTCGCTTCCTTTCAGCTTCATGGTAACGGTCTTGGTCTCGCCCGGATTCAGGGAAACCTTCTCGAAGTTGCGCAGGCGGATGTTGTCGGGGGTGCTGCTTGCCACCAAGTCCTTCGAGTAAAGCAATACGCTTTCCTTGCCTGCCACGCTTCCCGTGTTGGTCACGTCTACGGTGAAGGTCAGTTCATCATCGGCGGTGAATTGGGCCTTGTCTACCTTCAGGTTGCTATATTTATAGGTAGTGTAGCTCAGTCCGAACCCGAAAGGCCATTGGATATCCATGACCGAATCATAATTGTAGTTCCCGCCCATCTGGCCGATGTTCTCGCACGGCTTGTAGTCGTATGTGGCAAGGGCATTGATATGTTTCGGATAAGTGTACGGCATCTTCCCGCTGAAATTGGCGTCGCCTGCAAGCAGGTTTGCCAGGGCGTCTCCTCCGTAATTGCCCGGAAGCATTACGTTTACTACGGCTTTGGCAAGCGGTTCGATATCCT
>CASENS010000094.1 GCA_949289345.1 uncultured Bacteroides sp. | reverse complement strand
TGCCTCGAAGCGTGATTCGGCATTCAGCATCTTCTATATGGCTATCAACATAGGCGCACTTTTTGCTCCTACGGCCGCAGTGGAAATCATGGAGTATGCGCAACAGACGTGGGGCGTGAGTGTGAACGACTCCTATCACTTCGCCTTTGGCGTGGCTTGTGTGTCGCTCATTGTGTCCATGGCCATCTATTACGGCTTCCGGGGAACTTTCCGCCATGTGGAAGGCTCAACCAAGCAGGCTGCGGTGGAGAAGAAAACTGAGCATCATGAGGAATTGTCCCCGCGCGAAACGAAGGACCGCATCGTGGCCCTCTGCCTGGTGTTCGCCGTGGTCATCTTCTTCTGGATGGCTTTCCATCAAAACGGCTTGACGCTGACCTACTTTGCCGATGAGTTCACCGCCAAGAGTTCGGCTGGTTTGGAAAGCATGATGTTCGATGTCATCAACCTTGTGGCTGTCATCTTCATTGTCTATGCCTTGTTCTCCCTCTTCCAGTCCAAGACGGGCAAGGGCAAACTCATATCGGGTGTGGTGATACTGCTGTCCGCCCTGTTCCTGGCTTACCGCTACTCCACATTGGAAGGCAGCGTGGCTGTCAGTGCTCCTATCTTCCAGCACTTCAACCCGTTCTTCGTGGTGGCTTTGACCCCGGTGTCCATGGCCATCTTCGGTTCGCTGGCACGCAAGGGCAAGGAGCCTTCCGCTCCGCGCAAGATAGGCTTCGGCATGTTGGTGGCCGCCTTGGGTTATGTGGTGATGATTATGGCTTCCATCGGCCTGCTGTCGCCCAATGCACAAGAGGCTGCCGGCGATGCGGCCATGTTTGTATCGCCCAGCTGGCTGGTGTCCACCTATCTGGTGTTGACGTTTGCCGAGTTGCTCCTGTCGCCCATGGGCATTTCCTTTGTCTCGAAGGTGGCTCCTCCCAAGTATAAGGGCATGATGATGGGGGGCTGGTTTGTGGCTACCGCCATTGGCAACTACTTGACTTCCGTTGCTTCGTGGCTATGGGGCGACATGCCGTTGTGGGTCGTATGGGGTACGTTGATGGTGCTCTGCCTCCTGGCTGCCCTGTTCATCTTCTCCGTGATGAAGCGTCTGGAAAAGGTGGCGTAAGCCTTTCGGAGAAAAAGAAAATTGCATAATCTTTTAGACGCGGATTGTGCGGATTGAGCGGATTCCACAAATTTCTAATCCGCATAATCCGCGTCTAAAATATCTCTGGGTGTAGTCAGTCAAATGGTGATTCCCATGATATAGTCATTCATATAGAATCCTCCCCCGATGGGGAAATCCCCTTCGCGCACTTTCGTCATCCCCATGTGTTCGTAGAAATGCAGGGCCTTGTTGTGGCGGTTCACGTTCAGTTCCATTTGGCAAGGAGCGGGATGTATTTCCTTGATATACTTGATGGCCTCGCGGAACAGGAAGCTCCCGCAATGCGCCCCCTGGAAGTAGGGCAGGACGTAAATCTTCTCCAAGTGAAACAAGTCCTCGCCATCGGGACGGACGGACACATAGCCCGCCGCCTCGCACTCTTCATAGGCCAGCAGATACACGTGACCTTCTTCCTCCATCTGTTTGCGGATATTCTTCTCGGAGTACATCCATTCCATCATGTAGTTTATTTGTTCGGAAGTCAAGATGTCCCGGTACGTCACCGGGAATACCTGTTGCGCCAGCTTCCGTATCAAGGCGCAGTCGTTGGTCGTTGCTTTTCTAATCGTAAACATATAGGTCTCTTTTATGTGATCAAGGTGCAAATATACGATTTTTTTGCGCGAACTGTCGCAGACTATAATAGCTGCTCGATTTTAGTTTATACTACGCTTAGTCCGGCAGTTTCCCCCAGAACAGCTGGTCATTGTCAATCTTTGCGGCATAGAGCGTCTTTCCGTCCGGAGAGAGGGCGAACAGATAGAACATGTCTTGGACCTCGAAGCGGGACAACAGGTTTCCGTCCCAATCCCACACCTGAAAGTAGGTGGTGCCTTCCTGCTGGTCTTCGGGTATATATCTCACCACGATGCGGCTGTCCGTATAGACGCATTTGCTGTAATATCCCATCTCCTTGTTGTAACAAGTGGAGGGGTCTGTAATCTTTTTGCCCACACAGCCTTCCTTGACAATCTGCCCCTTGAAATCAAACAATCGCATATAGGGGAACTTGTAATAAAAGAAAGCAATGCGGTTCTTTCCGGGGTGAACGGCTACCTGGGCGGTGCGGTTCTGGAATGTTTTTACCAAATTCTTCTCCTCCGGCTCATCTTCCTTGAACGGCAATGCCGGTATGTCCGTCACTTCGCCGCTCGACATGTCGTACAGACACCATTCTCCTTCTTTCTTGCCGGGCTGGATGAGGTATCGGTCATCCTCCAATGGATAGATATTTTGACAGATGTCCCGATCCCACTGCACTAGTTGATTTCCGGTGACAGTCATTTTTTCTTCTCCTACGTTTATCTTCGTGATGAGTGGAATCCCCAACCCCACCGTGTAAAATTCGTCTTCTTCCCAAGGGCGAATCCATCTGAACCGGCTCATGTCATTGGGACCTCCGCCATAAATCAGGTCGCTATAGAGATAGTTCAGGCTCTGTAGGTCGAACACATCGAATATGGTATCCTTGTGCATATTGGCTACTATCAGATGGTTTCCTGTAGCGGTGATATCTATGGGATTCAGCAGCACGCCCGTATCCACGCTGTCCAATGCTACTACATGACTTTCTTCAGGCAGGGCGATGACACTTTCTGTGCCCGATGGCTGGCTGCACGCTCCTGCGAAGAGCAGGATTGCCGAAAATAATAAAAATGGTTTCATTTATGACAAATATTGTTAAGTAAGTCATTAGAATTAATTTATACTAAGCCACATGAGCAAAGTTGATACAAAGTTCATCCCCAATGGTTGCCAACGCCCTGTTTGTAGCGTACATCAATGTATCATCGGATATGTAATCCGCTGGTCCGAGCCATT
>CASENS010000093.1 GCA_949289345.1 uncultured Bacteroides sp. | reverse complement strand
TTTTTTTATTGGGACACCAAGCCCGTTGGACATATGAGGATGGGGAAACCCTGTGACCTCGTTTTTACCACAAAGATAGTCGCGGTCTTGACTTTCTTATCTACCGGGCGTAAAAAATCTGTTTTTTTATATACCTTTGTCCGGAAAATGGGAATTATCATTTAATATATAAGACCGATGAAGAAATATGTTTTAGACTTGACGGTGACGGAGAACATGCGTCTGCACGAGCACTACGCGCTACTGAAACTGGCCTCTCCCGACCGCTCATTGCCCGAAATGTTTCCGGGACAATTTGCCGAAATACGTGTGGACGGCTCGCCCACCACGTTCTTGCGGCGCCCTATCTCCATCAATTATGTAGACAAATCGAGAGGGGAAGTGTGGTTCCTCATTCAGCTTGTAGGCGACGGAACAAGACGTCTGGGCGAAGCGAAAAAAGGAGACATACTCAACGTAGTGCTTCCCTTGGGGAATGGATTCACGATACCCTCCGAGGCTTCGGACAAGTTACTTTTGGCCGGAGGCGGAGTGGGTACGGCTCCGCTGCTCTATTTGGGCGAGCAACTGGCGCTGAAAGGATGTAAGCCAACCTTCCTGCTGGGCGCTCGCAGCGATAAAGACTTGTTACAACTAGAACTGTTTGCCCAATTCGGAGAAGTTTACGTTACCACCGAGGACGGAAGCCGGGGCGAACAGGGCTATGTCACCCAGCACTCCCTATTAGACAAAGTGCGTTTCGACCACATCTACTGCTGTGGCCCTAAGCCAATGATGATGGCCGTGGCGCGTTATGCCAAGGCACAAGGCATCGTGTGCGAGGTGTCGCTGGAGAATACTATGGCGTGTGGCGTGGGAGCCTGCCTGTGTTGCGTGGAAAAGACAACGGAAGGGCACGTATGTGTATGTAAAGAAGGTCCGGTATTTAATATAGATAAGTTGTTATGGCAGATTTAAGTGTAAAGATAGGCGAACTGCAGATGAAGAACCCGGTAATGACCGCCTCCGGGACTTTTGGCTATGGCGAAGAGTATGCCGACTTTGTCGACCTGACGCAGATAGGCGGCATCATCGTGAAAGGCACCACGCTCCACCCCCGCGAGGGAAATCCCTATCCGCGCATGGCGGAGACTCCGCAGGGCATGCTGAACGCCGTGGGGCTGCAAAACAAAGGCGTGCACTACTTCGTGGAGCACATTTATCCCCACATCAAAGACATCGGCACGAACATGATTGTGAACGTCTCCGGATCGGCCATCGAGGACTATGCTGAGACGGCTTCCATCATTGACGGGCTCGACCGGATTCCCGCCATCGAGCTGAACATTTCGTGTCCCAACGTCAAGCAGGGAGGCATGGCCTTTGGCGTCACCGCCCGAGGAGCGGAGGAAGTGGTCAGCGCCGTGCGCAAAGTCTACCACAAAACGCTCATCGTGAAACTCTCGCCCAACGTGACGGACATCACCGAGATAGCCCGTGCTGCCGAGGCCGGAGGTGCGGACAGCGTGTCACTCATCAACACCCTGCTGGGCATGGCCATCGATGCCGAGCGGCGCCGTCCTTTGCTCTCTACTGTCACGGGAGGCATGTCCGGAGCTGCGGTGAAACCCATCGCTCTGCGCATGGTGTGGCAAGTGGCACGGGCGGTACGGATCCCAGTTATCGGCTTGGGAGGCATCATGAACGCACGCGATGCCGTAGAATTCCTCCTGGCGGGAGCATCGGCCATTCAGATTGGCACGGCCAACTTTATCGACCCCTGCGTGACGGTTCGCGTAGCGGAAGGAATAAACGACTACCTTGAACGCCACGGGTTCAAGTCCGTGCGGGAAATTATAGGAGCGCTGGAAGTGTGACCTGTAAATTCATTCTTCCCCCAGCAAGTCCGGCCTGAGCCGCCTTGTACGCTCCAGCGACTGTTGCAGCTCCCACTCCTTTATCTTCGCCTCGTGGCCGGAGAGGAGAACGTCGGGCACACGCCAGCCTTTGTAGTCGGCCGGACGGGTGTAGACGGGAGCTGCCAGCAGGTTGTCCTGAAAGGAGTCTGACAGGGCGCTCTGCTCGTCCGAGATAACGCCGGGGATGATGCGCACAATGGCGTCCGCCATCACCGCCGCCGCCAGCTCGCCCCCCGTCAGCACATAGTCGCCTATGCTCACCTCCTTCGTGATGAGGTGCTCGCGGATGCGGTAGTCGATGCCCTTGAAGTGCCCGCACAGAATGATGAGGTTCTCGCAGAGCGACAGCGTGTTGGCCATCGGCTGGTCGAACTGTTCGCCGTCGGGCGTGGTGAAGATGACTTCATCGTACGTCCGCTCGGCCTTCAGGCTCTCGATGCACCGCTCGATGGGTTCTATCTTCATCACCATGCCCGCGAAACCACCGAAGGGATAGTCGTCCACGCGGCGCCACTTGTCCAGTGTGTAGTCACGCAGGTTGTGGATGTGTATCTCGGCCAGGCCCTTGGTCTGCGCCCGCTTCATGATGGAGCAGTTGAAAAAGCCCTCTATCATTTCGGGCAGTACGGTTATGATGTCTATGCGCATAAGTCTTTTCGGTTTATAGGGTTATTGCAAAGCTTTGCGAAGCGTTGGCTTCGTTTTTCCGTGGCAAAGGTAAGGACTTCGCGAAGGATAACCAAAAAAATCGGGCAAACACTGCCGCACGGACGAAAAAACTCCTCCCATCTCTTGCCCATTCCGAAAAAAGTCCTAACTTCGCCCCCATAAACCCTAAAAGCTAAGGTGACATGAAACGAACTGCCCGAATAAACAAGCCGCAATTACCCCCCCCACGTTAACGGGAATTAACTTTTTAGCACGCTTTTTATACATCCTGCTCCCCGCCGCCTTGTTTCTGTCGGGCTGCACGCAGGACGAAACCCTTTCCCCCGCAAGCGACGACCTGCCTGCCCACACTTATCCCCTGCAAATAGGAAACATCACCCTCACCGCCGACGAACAGCCATGGACCCGCGTGGCGGAGAACGAGGACGGCAGCGGCAGCGTATGGCAGCCGGATGATGCCATTACCGTCAGTCTCAATGGTGAAACAGCCACTTACACTTACGATGGCAGCGCATGGACTTCCGATGCTCTCCTCTATTGGAAAAGCACCCAGCCTGCCAAGGTCACTGCCTGGTATCCCGCTACGGATGGCGTAGTATACCTCAACAATCAACAGAACGGCCTGGCCTACGTGCTTCGCGGGCAGACCGCAAGCGAAGTGAGCTACCAGACAGAGAATATCACCCTCAACCTTACCCACCAGCTGGCCAAGGTGCGTGTAGTAACCCAAGGCAGTTACAACCTCACGGATGCCACCATCAGCGTATCAGCACCCGCATCGTGTACGGTGAGCCAAGGCAACGTTACCCCTAATGGTCAGGTCGGCATGATATCCATGCGCAAGACCACTTACAGCAACCTCACCTGTTGGGAAGCCAATCTGCCGCCTTGTGTTATACAGGATTTCGTTATTTCGATACCTGGTATTAGTAAGGGCTGCACGCTTGACGCTCCCATAACCTTGGAGGCGGGGGCGATGCACACCGTCACGCTGACGGTGGACTGAGAGGGGACACAGGCCATCGGCCGGTTTTCTTTTTCCCCGTCTGCCGCAACGATATTCCGCAGCAAGGCTGCGCGGCCCGGTCGCCCCGACATCGCGACCGCCAAACCGGGATGGCGGAGAACCCGGCAACAAACCGCCCTTTTGCCTCGGCTGGACCAAAGGCACGCCTTGGCTGGACGGAGGCGGCCCCTTGGCTGGACGGAGGCAAAAGGACGTTTTTTTCAGGTTTCTTAAAACAACAGACGTATGCCTTTTTTTAAGAAAGAACAAAAAGCCATCAACGACAAGTGGTACCCCCGCACGGTCACCGTGGGCCGGCCGGTGGAAATGGACGAGGTGTGCAAGCGCATCGCCGAAATGTCCACCGCCAGCGAGGCCGACACCAAGGCCGTGATGACCGCCCTGGGCAAAGTGCTGGGCAGCCTGATGAACACGGGCCGCACGGTGCACATCGAGGGACTGGGCTCGTTCTACTACGGCTGCGTGGCCGAAGGCACCGGCAAGGACACCCCCGAAGAGGTGACCGCCGACTGCATCACCGCCACCCGCGTGCGCTTCCTGCCGGAACGCAACGTGCAGCAGAACGGAACCGTGACCCGCAACCTCGTGGGCGACGAAGTCTTCTGGGTGGACGTGGAGACCATGGGTGCCGACAGCAGCAAGGTGACCTCGCCCGACGACGAGCAGGAGGGCGAAGAGGAAACGGACAACCCGCTGGCCTGACCCCCTCTGCGGGAGGGCGCGCGACCCTCTGCGGCGTGACGCGCGCTCTCCCTCCCGATGACGGTGACAGAGAATTCTTTTATATCTGATACAATAATATAATATCTTAAAAAAACGATGAAGACAATGAAACTGAGAACTTCCCTCATAGCTCCGGCCATGGCTGCCGCGCTGATGCTGGCGGCGTGCCACAACGACGACATGAACGGCGTGGACCTCTCGAAGCCCATCAGCCTGAGTTTTGCCCCCGCACCGCTGGACGTGTAGACCCGAGCCACCATCGGGGTGACGGGCGCCTCCTTCGAGAACGGCGACCAGGTGGGCGTGTACATGGACGACACCGGCTACAGCAACATCCTCTACACCTGTGGCGGCACCAGCTGGAGCACCGCCTCCGACCTCTACTGGCCCAGTGACGACACGTACACCTTCCGCGCCTACTATCCCTACATGGCGACGGTGAGCGGTGCGGTCACCCTGCCTGCCGACCAAAGCACGCAGGAGACTTTCACGCAGGCCGACCGCATGTGGACAAGCACCGACCGCGCCGCCTCGAACGGCAACGTCACGCTCACCCTCAACCACATGATGAGCCTCATTAAGCTGGACGTCAAAGGTGATGAGGAGGGGTCCATCTCGCTGAGCGAAATCAAGGCGATGACGCCCGCCATCCTTGGTAGCATCCCCTCCACAGGCACGTGGGACCTGGAGACCGGCGCCATCAGCTTCGCCACGGACGCCACTACCATAAGCGGCATCACGCCCTACATGGTGGACAACGGCACGAGCGTGACCTACTACGCTCTGGTGCTGCCCGGCACCACCTTTAAGGAAGGCGACAAGTTCTTCAGCCTGACGGACGCCGACGGCACCACCTACAGCTACGACCTGAACATCGACGGCGGCTTCACGGCAGGCCAGTCCCAATACTGCGACATCGACCTGACGGTGAAACGCACGGGCATCACCATTACCGGTTTCGGCATCGGCAATTGGGACGATGGCGCAACGGGCAGCGGCTCGGTGACGATGGACTGACGCCCGGCTGACAACCCCAAGGGAAAAAGGGAATACGCCCCGCTTGCACGGCGACTTGGCTGTGCGGGCGGGGCGTGTTTATCATTCTCTTTCATTTTTAATAAAAATTAGGTGGCACATTTAACCGATTTACTGTACTTTTGGGGCGCATAAGCGAAAGCCGCGTTGTGCGGCAGAATGAAAACGAATAAACAGAAACTAAAAAACATATTGATTTTATGGCTGAAACGATTGATATCCGCGAACTGAACGAGCGGATTGAAAGACAAAGCGCTTTCATAACGAACCTCACCACGGGCATGGACCAAGTGATTGTGGGGCAGAAACATCTGGTGGAATCTCTGCTGATAGGCCTGCTGTCCGACGGGCACGTGCTACTGGAAGGTGTGCCGGGACTGGCCAAGACCCTTGCGATAAAGACGCTGGCATCGCTCATCGACGCCAAGTATAGCCGCATTCAGTTTACGCCGGACTTGCTCCCCGCCGATGTCATTGGTACGATGGTGTACAGTCAGAAGGACGAGAGCTTTCAGGTGAAGAAAGGCCCCGTATTCGCCAACTTCGTGCTGGCCGATGAAATAAACCGTGCCCCGGCCAAGGTGCAAAGTGCCCTGCTGGAGGCCATGCAGGAACGTCAGGTGACCATCGGCAGCGAGACTTTCCGCCTGCCCGAACCTTTTCTCGTGTTGGCCACGCAGAACCCCATCGAGCAGGAAGGTACGTACCCGTTGCCCGAGGCGCAGGTGGACCGTTTCATGCTGAAGGTGGTTATCGACTACCCCAAGCTGGAAGAGGAAAAACTCATCATCCGCCAGAACATTTCGGGCGATAAGATCAACGTGCGCCCCATCCTGAAGGCCGAAGAGGTGATTGAAGCCCGCAAGGTGGTACGCCAGGTATATTTGGACGAGAAGATAGAAAAGTATATCGTAGACATCGTCTTCGCCACGCGTTACCCCGAGAAATATGGTCTGAAGGAGCTGAAAGACATGATAGGCTTCGGCGGTTCGCCCCGTGCGTCCATCAATCTCGCCCTGGCCGCAAGGAGTTATGCCTTCATCAAGCGTCGCGGCTATGTTATCCCTGAAGATGTACGTGCTGTGGCACATGACGTGTTGCGCCACCGCATCGGGCTGACCTACGAGGCCGAGGCTGACAACCTGACTTCGGACGAGATAGTAAGCAGAATACTTAATAAGGTGGAAGTGCCCTAAACGGCATCATATTTTATACGCTTTACATGGAGACAACGGATATATTGAAGAAAGTCCGCCAGATTGAAATCAAGACGCGCGGGTTGTCCAACAACATCTTTGCCGGCCAGTACCATTCGGCCTTCAAGGGTAGGGGCATGGCCTTCTCCGAGGTGCGCGAGTATCAGTTTGGGGACGACATACGCGACATAGACTGGAATGTGACCGCCCGCTTCAACAGACCCTACGTAAAGGTGTTCGAGGAGGAACGCGAACTGACGGTGATGTTGCTCGTAGATGTATCAGGAAGTCTGGAATTCGGCACCGTACGCCAGATGAAGAAAGACATGGTGACGGAGATTGCCGCCACGCTGGCTTTCTCGGCCATACAGAACAACGATAAGATAGGCGTTATCTTCTTCTCCGACCGCATAGAGAAGTTCATCCCGCCCAAGAAGGGGCGCAAGCACATCCTCTACATCATCCGCGAGCTGCTTGACTTCCATGCCCAAAGCCGGCGGACAGACGTACGCCTGGGGCTGGAGTATCTGACAAACGTGATGAAACGCCGTTGCACGGCCTTCATCCTTTCGGACTTCATCGACCAGGGAGACTTCAAGAATGCCCTCACCATTGCTAACCGCAAGCACGATTTAGTGGCCATACAGGTGTACGACCGCCGTGCCGAGGAGCTTCCGCCCGTGGGGCTGATGAAGATACGCGATGCCGAGACAGGACACGAGCAGTGGATAGACACGTCCTCACGAGCCGTTCGCCGCGCACACCACGACTGGTGGGTGAGCCGACAGGCCGCTTTGGGTGAGGCGTTCACCAAGAGCAACGTAGACAACGTGTCGGTGCGTACTGACCAGGATTATGTCAAGGCGTTGATGAATTTGTTTGCTAAAAGAAACTAAGAAATGAGAATCAGAAAATACGTATTACTCATCTTGCTGGGAACCGCCATGGGGCAGGCACGGGCGCAAAGCGTCACCGTGGACGCCACAATCGACTCCTTGCAGATACTCATCGGAGAGCAAGCGCACGTCAAGCTGGAAGTGTCGCTCGATGCCGACAAGCGGGCCGTCTTCCCCGTCATAGCCGACACCTTGGTGCGGGGCGTGGAGGTGCTCGATGTGGCCAAACCCGACACCCAGTTGTTAAACGACGGGCGACGCGCACTCATCACGCAGGAGTACACCATCACGTCTTTCGACTCGGCTCTTTACTACCTGCCCCCGCTGGAGGTGATTGTGGACGGACAACCCTACCGCTCGAAGGCGTTGGCGCTGAAGGTCTATTCGCCTCAGGTGCCCTTGGATCCCGAAAATCCCGAAAGTTTCTTTCCGCCCAAGACGGTGATGGATCCGCCTTTCGCTTGGGAGGATTGGTACATGTTCATCGCGTGTGTGTTGCTCTTGACGCCCTTCCTCCTGTTGGGTATCTACTTCTTGAAACGCCTGCGTGACAACAAGCCCATCATCCGCAAGGTGAAGGTAGAACCTAAGTTGCCGCCACACCAAGTGGCCATGCAGGAAATAGAGCGCATCAAACAGGAAAAAACGTGGCAGAAAGGTCTGCCGAAAGAATACTACACCGAACTGACGGATACTCTTCGCACATACATCAAGGAGCGTTTCCACTTCAATGCGTTGGAAATGACTTCGGGCGAAATCATCGAAAAGTTGCTGGAAACCAACGACAAGCAGGCCATAGCTGACTTGCGTGAACTTTTCCAGACAGCCGACCTTGTGAAATTTGCCAAGCACAATCCGCTGATGAACGAAAACGATGCCAACCTGCTTAGCGCCATCGACTTCATCAACGAGACCAAGGAGCAGGAAGATCCCAACGCCAAACCTCAACCTACGGAGATAACCGTGGTGGAGAAGCGCTCTTTGCAGACTAAGATTCTGCTGGGTGCCGGTGTGGCAGTTATGGCAGGCATGTTTATTTGGGCGCTGGTATATATCTGTAAGGAATTGTATAACTATTTTGCTTAAAAAGGAGGAGGAAAGACAATGGTTTTTGCAAATATTGAATATCTGTTTTTACTCCTGTTGCTTATACCTTATATAATATGGTATGTCATGAAGCGCCGGAAGACGGAGGCCACACTCCAGATTTCCGATGCCCGTGTCTATGCCCATACGCCCCGCAGCTACAAGAACTACCTGCTGCACGTGCCTTTCGCGTTGCGTGTCATCGCCTTGATTTTGATTATACTGGTGCTGGCACGCCCGCAGACCACGGATAGCTGGCAAAACAGCGAGATAGAAGGCATTGACATTATGATGGCCATTGACGTGTCTACCAGTATGCTGGCCGAGGACCTGAAGCCCAACCGCCTGGAGGCTGCCAAGGAAGTGGCTGCCCAGTTCATTAACGGGCGTCCTAATGACAACATCGGCATCACCCTCTTTGCGGGCGAGAGCTTCACACAATGTCCTCTGACTGTAGACCATGCTGTGTTGCTGAACCTTATTAAGGAAATAAAATGTGGCCTCATAGAAGACGGTACAGCCGTAGGTATGGGCATAGCCAATGCCGTAACCCGTCTGAAGGACAGCAAGGCGAAGTCGAAAGTCATCATCCTGCTGACGGACGGTACGAACAATCGGGGCGACATATCCCCCCTCACCGCAGCCGAAATAGCCAAGAGTTTCGGCATACGCGTCTACACTATTGGCGTAGGCACCAACGGCACGGCGCCTTATCCTTATCCCGTGGGTGGAACCGTGCAATACGTCAATGTGCCTGTAGAGATTGATGAGCAGACGTTGACCCAAATAGCTGGCATCACGGAAGGTAATTATTACCGTGCTACGAGCAACTCGAAGCTAAAAGAGGTGTACGAGGAGATTGACAAGCTGGAGAAGACGAAACTGAGTGTGAAGGAATTCAGCAAACGCGAGGAAGAATACCGCTGGTTTGCGTTGGCGGCTTTCCTGTGCATATTGCTGGAGGTTGTGCTGCGCAACTCAGTGCTGAAGAAGATACCTTAAGAAAAGTATTATTTCTGATTTCAGATTTGACAAGTTTTAAGAGAAACGCGGCAATCTGAAATCAGAAATCTAAAATATAAAATGTAAAAGAAGTATGTTTCGATTTGAAGAACCTGCCTATTTATACTTACTGATATTGCTTCCAGTGTTGGTGGCATTCTACCTATACTCCAACTACCGCAGGCGCAAGGCCATCCGTAGGTTTGGCGATCCCGAACTGATGGCCCAATTGATGCCCGATGTGTCCAAGTATCGTCCGGACGTGAAGTTCTGGTTTGTGTGGACAGCCATCGGACTTTTTTCGGTGCTGCTGGCCCGGCCTCAATTCGGTTCCAAATTGGAGACCGTAAAACGCCAGGGTGTGGAGGTTATCATCGCACTGGACATTTCTAACTCCATGCTGGCCGAGGATGTGCAACCCAGCCGTTTGGAAAAGGCCAAGAGATTAGTGTCTCAATTAGTGGACAGAATGGAGAACGACAAGGTAGGCATGATAGTCTTTGCGGGCGATGCCTTCACCCAACTCCCCATCACGAGCGATTATATCTCCGCCAAGATGTTTCTGGAGACCATCGACCCGTCCTTGATTTCCAAGCAGGGAACGGCCATAGGCGCAGCGTTGGACTTGGGTATTCGTAGCTTCACTCCACAAGAAGGCGTGGGGCGTACCATTATTCTCATAACCGATGGCGAGAACCACGAAGGCGGAGCCATAGAAGCCGCGAAAGCCGCCTCAGAGAAGGGTATACAGGTGAACGTGTTGGGTGTGGGATTGCCTGATGGAGCGCCCATTCCCGTGGAGGGTACTAACAATTACCGCAAAGACAGGGACGGAAATGTTATCGTTACCCGACTGAATGAACAGATGTGCCAAGAAGTGGCCAAAAACGGAAACGGCATTTACGTGCGGGTAGACAACTCGAACAATGCCCAACGCGCTATCACGAAGGAGATAGACAAAATGGCCAAGGCTGATGTAGAGACACAGGTCTACACCGAGTTCAACGAGCAATTTCAGGCCGTGGCGTGGATCATTCTTATCCTCCTGCTGGCCGAGATGCTGATACTGGAGCGTAAAAACCCGCTCTTCCGCAATTTCCATTTATTCTCGAATAAGAACGCTAACAAGTAAAAAAGACTATGTGCTGCAAAAAAAAATATATTGGTATATGTCTGCTCTTAGGACTTGCGACATCTGTCTATGCCCAAAAAGAGGAGCGCGACTTCATACGCAGGGGGAACCGCCTGTATAAGGACAGTGTGTTCGTGGACGCGGAGGTGAACTATCGCAAAGCGTTGGAGGCGAACCCAAAGTCTACGGTGTCGATGTTCAACCTGGGCAACACTCTGCTGCAACAAAACAAGGTGAAAGAAGCTATGGAACAATATGTGGCCGCCAGTCAGATTGAAAAGAACAAAGATAACCTGGCGCAAATTTACCACAATATGGGTGTCATTTTTCAGTCGCAAAAGGATTACGCCAAAGCTGTGGAAGCCTACAAGGAATCTTTGCGCAACAACCCCAAGGACGATGAGACCCGTTACAACCTGGCTTTGGCCCAAAAGATGCTGAAGGACCAACAACAAAACCAACAAAACCAAGACCAAAACCAACAGCAAGACCAAAAACAACAAGAGCAGGACCAAAAACAGAACCAGCAAAACCAGCAAGATCAGCAAAACCAAGACCAGCAGCAACAACCTCCTCAAAATCAACAGAAGGAAGATCAAATGTCCAAGGAAAACGCGGAGCAGTTGCTGAACTCGGTGATGCAAGACGAGAAAGACGTACAGGACAAAGTGAAGAAACAGCAACAGGTCATTCAAGGCGGCAAGTTAGAGAAGGATTGGTAAAAACGAAAATAAAAATAACATAGAGTGAAATATATGAGGAAAATAGTTTTCTTATGGATGGCGCTATGTGCCATGGCGCTCAACGCATGGGCCGAGGACGAAGTGACCTTTACGGCTTCGGCTCCCGATGCCGTGGCCGTGGGCGACCAATTCAGGTTGTCTTACACTGTAAACACACGGAACATCAAGGACTTCCGTGCACCTTCCATTCAGGGCTTTGATGTATTGATGGGACCAAGCCGCTCTACCAGCGTGAACATCATCAACGGAGACCGGTCGGAGTCTACGACTTTCACGTACATCCTGATGGCCACCAAGGAAGGAGAATACACCATACCGGGAGCCACGCTTTCGGCTAAAGGAAACCAGATGATTTCCAATTCCGTGAAGATAAAAGTGCTCCCCGAGGATAAGACAGCCACAAACTCTGGAGGAGGTCAAGGCAATGTTTCGGGAAAGTCAGGCACGTCTATCTCAAGCAATGACCTGTTCATCACCTCCACGGTGAGCAAGACAAACGTATATGAGCAAGAAGCGTTTCTGTTGACCTACAAAATTTACACCGTGGTAGATTTACGCGGATTTGATAATGTCAAGTTGCCCGATTTCAAAGGCTTTCATTCGCAAGAGGTGGAGCTTCCCACCAACCGTCGGTGGGGCTTGGAACATTACAAAGGACGTAATTATCACTCCACTGTCTACCGCCAGTTCGTACTTTTCCCCCAGCAAGCAGGAAAACTGACCATAGACCCGGCACGTTTTGATGCCTCGGTCAATATTGTACAAGAAGTGGACGATCCCTTTGAAGCCTTCTTTAACGGAGGAGCCAACAGTTTCCAGGTACGGAAAGTGTTGACCACTCCCAAACTCACTATCGACGTGAAGGCTCTTCCCTCTGGAAAACCTGCCGGATATAGCGGGGGAGTGGGGACGTTCAACATTTCCTCGTCCATTAACAGCACACAGGTGAAGACGAACGATGCCATTACCGTGAAGGTGGTCATCTCAGGCACCGGAAATCTGAAACTGGTGTCCGAACCCGAAATAAAGTTTCCCGAAGACTTCGAGGTGTACGATCCCAAAGTGGACAACCAATTCCGACTGACCAGTTCGGGCTTGTCGGGAAACAAAGTGATAGAATACCTGGCCATCCCGCGCAATGCGGGCACATATAAGATTCCGCCCGTCCAGTTCAGCTATTTCGACATCAAGACGCAATCTTACAAGACACTGAGCACGGAGGAATATGTCGTTCAAGTAGAAAAAGGCGAGGGGAACGCCACGCAAACCATCGCCAATTTCACCAACAAGGAGGATCTGAAAATACTGAATGAAGACATACGCTTTATCAAGCAAAACGAAGTGACGCTTACGCCCAAAGGTGCGTTCTTCTTCGGTTCCACAAGTTACTGGTTGTTCTACCTGGTTCCGGGCGTGTTCTTCATAGCGTTCTTCATCATTTACCGCAAGCAGATAGCCGCCAATGCTAACGTGGCGCGGGTACGTACCAAAAAGGCGAACAAAGTGGCCGTAAAGCGCATGAAACTGGCCGGAAAGCTGTTGGCCTCCAACCAGCGTGAAGCCTTCTATGACGAGGTATTGAAAGCCTTATGGGGCTATATTAGTGACAAACTCAACATCCCTGTATCTCGCTTGTCGAAGGACAACATCGAGGAGGAGTTACAGAAGGTGGGCGTGCAGGCCGAGTTGATAAAAGAATTCATCGATGCGTTAGACCAATGCGAATTCGCCCGCTTCGCCCCAGGTGACCCCAACCAGGCGATGGATCAAGTATATAAGGCTTCGTTCGAGGTAATTAGTAAAATGGAAAATTCGATTAAGCATTAAAAAAAGAGAGATATAAGAATGAAAAAGATTGTGTTTTTTGCGCTCGGTTTGATGATTTCTTTTCTTTCTTACGGACAAGGTGACAATGCCCTGCACACCGTAGGAAGAGGAGCAGATAGTATAGCTCATGCGAACACCGAATTTTCGGCCTCCAAGCAGATGGGCAACGTAACGAAAGCAGAAGGAGATAGCGCCTATATACGCAACGATTTTGCTGCAGCCATACAAATCTATGAGACCTTGTTGCAAAATGGAGAAGCTCCTGAGATTTATTATAACTTGGGGAACAGTTATTACAAGAGCGGGGACATAGCCCGGGCTATATTGAACTATGAACGGGCTTTGTTGCTCTCTCCAGGTAATGCGGACATTCGCGCGAACCTGGAAGTGGCACGGGCTAAGACGATTGACAAGGTGACGCCCATACCGGAGATATTCTTCGTGACGTGGACCAAGTCGTTAATCAATTGTTTGAATGCGGATACATGGGCTAAGTATGGCATCGCGTTTTTCTTTCTCATGTTGGGGGCGTTAGCTTTGTTCTTCCTTTCAAAGCAGATACGGCTGAAAAAAACCGGCTTTATATGCGGTCTTGCATGCCTTGTTTTCGCAGTCCTGTGTAATGTATTTGCCGCACAGCAAAAAAGAACGTTGATGCAACGAAACAAGGCTATCATTCTTTCACCGAGTGTCACCGTACGGAGCACGCCCAGCGAAAGCGGCACCAGTCTGTTCGTGCTGCATGAAGGGCATAAAGTAGAGATAAAGGACAACACCATGCACGAATGGAAGGAAATCAGTCTGGAGGACGGGAAAGTCGGGTGGATACCGGCTTCGGATATTGAGGTGATTTAAGATCGGTTCAGAAATCCGGTTGCAAAAGTATCCAAGGATAACTGGTGAAGTATCGTTGCATAAGTAACGAAGTAAGCAATAATACTTGGGCAAGTAAGCAATGATATTTTGAGAAGCATATAATAAAGAGGTCAAAATGCAAAAACCGCTATCATTCAGACAGTCGTTCTTGCATTTTGACACACCCTCTTATTTTTATTTAATTCTTATTTTCGGGATGAGTAGAAGGATATTATTAAATCTTCAGTTCTATTACTAAACATAATCGCGATTATTTCATCATTCTGTCATAGCTTGTTTTCATTAGCCATTTCATCTAAAATCTGTAAGGCTCGGTCAAGTACCGTTGTATCATCCAGCATCACTAAACCACCATCTGGCCCTGGTTCCAAATGAATGCCTACACTTTCGCCTTCCTTAAAGTTATGGCCTCCAAAAAAGTTACGGACGGTATCCACGCTTAAACCTAATTCGTCCGCTATCCGATGCATACTTCCTGTAGGCAAAGAATCTTTGATTTTACGTAACTCGTTAAATGTTATAGTCCTCATATATTCATTATTTTAATGGTTAATATTTATGTTTGATTATAGACGTACGTTTTATTATTTCTTTTTGCTGAGTTTCGGAATTTTAATGATTGTACCGTATGGCACATTATCAGGGTTCTTTATCGCCTTAGGATTATGCTTTACTAAGTATGGCCATAGGCTCTTAGTGCCATAATATTTTAATGCGACTCGTGTCAGAGTCTCGCCTTCAGCAAGTATGTGAGTTGTTTCCGTTCCTATAATTTCATAGCTGGATGTGTCCGCTACGAACGTTTGTGATGGTTGTGGCACATTTTTTTCAACATGAGTAAGTTCTATCTTTTGAACCTTTTGAACCGAGTCCTCATACGTGGAATCGGTTTTCACTATAGCATTGGATGTCGTATCAATCAAGTGCTTTTGTTGAAGGTTTATAGTAATATGCTTGGGCTCTTCAGGCGGAGGAACAGGACGAGCAAAAAAGTCTGGATTATAAATGAAAAAGACAGCTCCTGCACACACAAATGTAATCAACACGGCAAGTGTGATGAAATATTTCATACTGTTATTTTTCAGTGCAGGAAAAGGTGCCTCATTTTCCGTCACATCATTATCAGCCAAAAGTTCATTTTTCGTTATCAGTGCCTCTTCTTTCCGGATGTCGTTTTCCGGAATGCTTTCTTCTTCTTCAATTTCAGGAAGGGTATCATCCAGCACGGTGTTTTCATTCAAGATTACTGTCTCAAAATGAGCAAAAGGCCTATTAATCAATTCTTTCAAGGAAGAATCGGGGGTAAAAGATATTTTAGTATGTCTCTGGATTTCTATTCGTTCTCCATTATTTACATTGACACTTTCCCTGCTGTCTACATCTATTAATTTGAAAGTTCCCCATTTTCTTATTTTCACGTATCTGTCTTGCTCCAATCCTTCCGCTATAAGAGAGAAAAAAGTCCTCACAAACTTTTCCGCATCTTTGGGAGTCAGACCTTGCTTTTGAACAAGCTGGTCTGTCAGGTGCTGTATATTCAGTTTTTCATTCATAAGAATATAGGAACTATAGAAGGTTCTTTCCTTTTATTTAAATTTTTCTTTCAACGCAATGCTGGGTTTATAAGTCAACACCAATTTGGGTGGAACCAACATGCGTTGTTTAGTGGTAGGACTAACAGAAATGCGTTCTATCTTCTTCTTTACTTCAAAAGAACCAAATCCTTGAATAGCTATGCCGTTGCCTTCCTCCAACTGTTCCGTCATAAAAGAGAGCATGGAAGAAATCAGTTCAGAGGTATCTTTTTGTGTGTACCCTAAACGTTTGGAAAGTTCCGCAGTAAATTCTTTATTGTTCACAAGCCTGTGTATATTTTGGTTTTAATGCCGCTATATTAGTCATTTTTTTGCAAATTCACAAGTGAGTTCATGAAAAATTAGTATACGATGTGTCCAAAAAGGTCGAAATCATCGGAACCATCTACTTCTATTTGATAAAAGTTTCCGATTTTCAAGGATGCACCGTCACGTTCAATCAGTACTTCGGGATCAACCTCGGGCGAATCAAATTCTGTACGTCCTACGTAATAATCACCTTCCAATCTATCAATGATTACTTTGAATTGCCGCCCGATTTTATTTGCGTTAAGCTCAGCGGAAATCTGTTGCTGTATTCCCATTAACTCGTCCAAACGGGCTTGCTTTACCGCTTGCGGAACGTTGTCTTCGTAATGGGATGCCGCATATGTTCCTTCCTCTTCCGAATAAGCGAAAGCCCCCATTCTATCGAATCGTACAGTCTTTACAAAGTCTTTCAAGGCCTTGAAATCGGCCTCCGTTTCACCAGGGAAACCTACCATCAATGTGGTCCGCAAATGGATGCCCGGAACTTCCCGCCGGAAGTCTTCTATCAATTGCATGGTCTGTTCTTGGGTCACATGCCGGCGCATTCGTTCCAACATACCATCCGTGACGTGTTGCAAGGCAATGTCCATGTATTTGCATACATTCGGATGCTCGCGCATTACTCGCAACAAATCCTTTGGGAAACCGGCCGGATAGGCATAATGAAGTCGTATCCATTCCACTCCCGGAATGTCGGCCATTCGTTCTATCAATTCCGGAAGCATCTGTTTCTTGTATAAATCCACTCCATAGTAGGTCAGTTCTTGCGCTATGACTTGAAACTCCTTTACACCTTGCGTGACCAAATACTCTACTTCCTTCAAGATGTCTTCCATCGGTCGTGACACATGGGAGCCGGTAATCAATGGAATGGCACAATACGCGCATTTGCGGTCGCATCCTTCTGATATTTTTAAGTAAGCATAATGGCGGGGGGTCGTTAATGTACGTTCCAAACTTAATTCTTCATGGTAGTTTCTGCCCAAATCGCTCAGCAATTCCCTCCAATTGAATTTTCCATAGAATTTGTCCACTTGTGGAATTTCAAGCGAGAGTTCTTTCAAGTATCGTTCGGAAAGACACCCCATGACATACAAATTCTCCAGCCTGCCCTCTTCTTTAGCTTGGGCAAATTCTAAAATCATTTCAATGGATTCTTCTTTGGCGTCTCCTATGAAACCGCATGTGTTGATAACCGCAATTTGCCCTTTAGGGTGCTCTGCATCATGCGTTACATGATAACCTTCCGCTTCAAGCTGACGCATCAAGTGTTCCGAATCCACTAAATTCTTGGAACAACCCAAGGTAACGATGTCTACCGTCTTCCGTTTCATTCGTTTTCTCCGAACAATGAATCTACAAACTCTTTTTTCCGGAACACCTGCAGGTCTTCCATGCCTTCGCCTAAGCCAATGTATTTCACCGGGATTTTAAATTGGTCTGAGATGCCTATTACCACTCCACCTTTAGCTGTACCGTCCAGCTTGGTGATGGCCATGGCATTAACTTCCGTTGCTAAAGTGAATTGTTTGGCCTGTTCAAAAGCGTTTTGTCCGGTTGAACCATCCAGTACAAGCAGCACTTCATGGGGCGCTTCCGGAACAACTTTCTTCATTACGTTCTTTATCTTAGTGAGTTCGTTCATCAGTCCCACCTTGTTGTGGAGCCGACCTGCTGTATCGATAATGACCACATCGGCTCCATTGGCCACGGCCGAACTTAATGTATCAAACGCCACGGAGGCAGGATCGGCTCCCATCTTTTGTTTTACGACAGGAACCCCTACCCTTTCGCCCCATATGACTAATTGTTCAACAGCCGCCGCACGAAATGTGTCCGCTGCTCCCAAATAGACTGATTTCCCGGCTTTCTTATATTGATAGGCCAGTTTGCCAATGGTTGTCGTCTTCCCCACTCCATTCACTCCTACCACCATAATGACATACGGTTTTTGGGCAATGGGGGCTTCAAAGTCATCTACATCGCCTGTATTGTTCTCTGTCAGTAAAGCCGCTATTTCGTCACGTAAAATATGATTAAGTTCTTGAGTGTTCATGTATTTCTCTGCTGCGACACGTTTCTCTATGCGCTCAATGATACGCAAGGTTGTTTCCACGCCTACATCGGAAGTTATCAGCACTTCTTCCAGATTGTCCAGGACTTCATCGTCCACTTTGGACTTTCCGGCCACTACGCGTGCTATTTTCCCAAAAACACTTTCTTTCGTTTTAGATAATCCCTTATCCAAGGTTTCTTTCTTCTCCTTGGAAAAAAAACTAAAAAATCCCATATTCTACTTTTTAAAGCTGCAACTTATTTCTACTTGCAAAGATAGGAAGAACTTGTGAATAAGCAGTGAAAATCTTAAAATAAATTCCCATTTAAACCAATGCTTCTTACTGATTGTGATTTTGGAAATATTAGTTCCGCCATTCTTCGAGCCAAACACTCACTTCAAGCCTATGATTGAATAAAACACTAGAGAAGCCGGATACAGTTTGCTTTAACAAGCTACATGTGAAAAACGAAAATCGTTAAATGGCAAATGAAAGAGTATATAAAAAAAGAAGGGTATCTATCCCAGACACCCAATCTTCATTAACCTTAAATCTAATACCATGAAAAACACAGTGCAAAGGTAAGTGTTTTATGTTATACAGCATAATAATTGAGCGAAAATCTTCTCATATTTAACTCCTTTTAAATGTTTGCCCGCCTTTTTATGGTTTCATTAACCGATTCAAGTAAAACGTACATAAATTTTTTCACTCCACGTACAGAACCAGCCCCTTGAGGTACTCTCCTTCGGGATGGTAGATGCTGACGGGATGGTCGGCAGGCTGCGTAAGCTGGTGGAGTATGCGCACGCTACGTCCAGTTCCTGCGGCAGCGCTGAAGACGTTGGTGCGGAACTGATCCTTGTTGACGGCTTGCGAGCAGGAAAAGGTGAACAGGATGCCTCCGGGGCGTATCTTTTCAAAGGCTTTGGCATTGAGTCGGCGATAGCCTTGCAAAGCGTTGTGTAGGGCGTCGCGGTGCTTAGCGAAAGCCGGGGGATCGAGGACAATCAGGTCGTAGAAGTCAGTGTCCATATGATCCAGGAACTTAAAAGCATCATCAGCGTAGGCCGTATGTCGGGCATCGTCGGGGAAGTTGAGAGCCACGTTTTTGTTCGTCAGGTCAATGGCTTTGGCGGAACTATCCACGGAGTGAACCAGTCGTGCACCGCTCCGCATGGCGTAGACAGAGAAGCCGCCCGTGTAGCAGAACATGTTGAGCACCGTACGTCCCGTAGCGTAGCGTTCCAGCAAAGCCCGGTTTTCACGTTGGTCCACGAAGAAGCCTGTTTTCTGCCCCTTCAGCCAATCGATGTGGAAGCGGAGTCCGCGTTCGGTGGCCACGTTGTCCGTCCCTCCTCCGAACAGGAATCCGTTTTCGGGATAGAGGTCAGCCTTGAAAGGTAGGGTGGTTTCGGACTTATAATAAATATTGTCAATGCGTCCGTCCATCACATGGACGAGGGCTTTGGCTATGGTCATGCGATCCAAATGCATGCCAGCCGAGTGGGCTTGCATGACGGCCGTGTGTCCGTAAACATCGATGACGAGGCCAGGCAGGTTGTCGCCTTCGCCGTGCACCAGGCGGTAGGTGTCATTGTCCTTGCAATCGGCTAAGCCAATGGCAATGCGTACGTCAAGGGCTGTGGCAAGCCGACGGTTCCAGAATTCTTCGTCGATGGCTTCGTCCTGCCGGAATGTGAGCACACGTACGGCTATGCTTCCTATCTGGTAGTGTCCGCGGGCTATGAATTCGTCACGTGCGGTGCGTACTTCTACTATTTCGCCTTCATCGGGCTGGCCGTCCACGCGTGCGATGGCGCCCGAAAATATCCATGGGTGAAAACGCTTGAGCGAGTCTTCTTTCCCGGGTTTGAGGTAGACTTTGAACATCTTTCTATTTACAATTTGCATTTACTAATTTATATTGGGAATTAAGTCGTATATGATAAGCCAATACTTTTTGGTCGCATATGACAAGCCGTCTATCGGCTTGACTCTTTCACTCTCCCCTTCATGTTTCAATCACAAAGTCGCCAGTACGTTTCAGTTCTTCCAGTTTGTGGTAGATGTTAAGGCATGCCCATGCGTCGGTGGCGGCGTAGAGTTGCTGGGGGGCTGTCAGCGTGGGAGCTTCCCAGTTGGTGAGCTGCTGCGTCTTGGATATTTTTTGACCGAAGAGGATACCGTAAATCTTTTGCAGGCTCATGTCTTGTATGCCGAAGGGGCGGACGTATTCCTGCAGTTCGATGACGGCTCTCGGCTGGAAAGGAGCGCGCTTGTGCAGCATCATGAAGTCGTCGCGCAGGGAGAGTCCCACTTTGGTGACGTGAGGTGTTTCCAGTAACTGTATAATGGGCAGAGTAAGCCCGGTGAGGTTGAGCCGGAAGAGGAAGCAGTGTTCGTCGGTGGATACTTGCAGCAAGGCCACTTTATAGGCGCGTCCTTTGGTGAAGGAGGGACGCGTCTCGCTATCAATGCCCACGACGGGGCTTCGTCGCAGAAAGTCTGCGGCGTGTTCGGCCTCTTGTGGCGTCTGTACCAAGTGTATCTGCCCTTCGAATGAGACCTTAGGCATGTTTTTCAGTGTTTCTTTTTCTATGCTTCGTTTGATTACCATCATATTAATGTGCTAATGTGCCAATATGCTAATGTATTAATATATCAATGCGCCAATGTGCTTTCATGCCACAGAGGAGGCATTAACACATCAGCATATCGGCACATTTTTATTGTATGTATCTCACTTCATGCAGGGCGCGGAGGGTATTCACCAGCTTCTGCCCCCAATAAAGACGGAAGTTTTCACGGCAAATGGCTAGAGCGTCGTGCATGGTTTCGTTCAGTCCCAAGCGGAAGACGAATACAAAGTCCTTGATGTCTTGGTAAATGTCCGCCAAATCCTCAGAGATGTGACGTGCCACGGGCTGGTCACTGTATTTCATGTCGCTAACGAAGACGTCCAAATAGTCGTCCTGGTCGGCCATCAGTCCGCTGAGGGTAAGCCTCATGACTTCGTAAGTCTCTTCCGTTACATAGTTTTCAGGCGCTTCGTCACCTATTTGTTCGCAGGCAGGCAGCATCTGCGCTTTGAGATAAAGCAGTGGGAGAAGTTTCAGCGTAGTGTCCACAAACTGGATTCGGCTGACGCTTTCCGCCTGTTCCAGATACCGGCAGAACTCGGCAGCCACAGTGACAAATTCTGCCACGTTACGGTCGAATATCACCTGACTTTCTTTTTTCATAACTTCTTTGTTTTTGTCGTTCGGGTAAAACTCCGCAAAGGTAAGAATTTTTGGGGAAACCACAAGTTTTTTTATGGGGTGACAGGTGATAGTGGCATGACTTTTGGCGTGTTTTCACCGTCGGTGTTGGTTTCCTCCTTCTTGGGGCGCAGACTTTTGAGCCGGAACAACTTCCAGCGTTTCCAAAACATTAGTTCGTTCCACTTCTCAAAGTCCTTTTGGAAGATGATGCCGATTCCTTGCGTGGTAAGGTTGGTGCGTGTGTAGTAGCGGTCGTTCGTCTCGTTGTAGGCTTTCAGACGTATTTCGCCCGAATGTGTCACAAGCCATTCAGCCTCAAAGTCACCCACGAAGTTGGTGTTAGCCAAAGGGTTGTCCCGATAGCCGAAATTGCCGTTGATGAGCAGGCGGTTGTTCAAGAGGCGTCCGGAAAGCATGCCCTCGAACTCCATGTCGGTCCATCCGCGTTCGCCAGTGCTGAAGTTGGTGCCCACGTTCCAGTTGTTGTTGTCGATAATTTGCGACAAAGCGTTGTTCAGCTGGCCAGACAAGGTGGAGGAAAGCACGCTGGACATCATGTCGGAGTTCTGTCCGGTTCCAAAGGTTTCGGAAGGATAAAACTTGCCGATACCAAGCAGGTAAAGTATCTGCATGCTCATCTGTTCCTCGCTGGGAATGTAGTTGCGCACCAGAGCTTCTATTTCGTCGCGCTCGTTGGGCAGTTCCAAATCGAGTTTGATACTGGGTGCGGTAAGTTGGCCAGTGAGGTTCATCACACAATTCACCTTGACGTTGGTCTGCCCCTCAATAAAGTTTCCCACGTTGGGAATGAGGTCGCTGAGTGATGCAGAGTTAACCGTATAGTTAGCTACGATGTCGAGCATAGCGTCCAGTGGCTCTCCGTTGAAGGTGATGGTACTTCCGTCGCGTATGAGGAAGTCCTTGCGGATGACCTCCTGCAGACTGAACTTATAAATACCTTGGCTGATGCGATAGCCCCCGAACAGGCGTACGTCGCCTTTGTTGTAGAATTCAGTGCGCAGACTTCCCGCGCCGTTGGCGCTGATGTAGTCGCCTGCGGCAGGGTCCATGATGATGCGCATGGTGGCTTCGGGAGTGGCTTCTACAATGAGGTTCAAGCGGATGTCCGTGTCGTTTTCGCGTTCTTCCTCAGCCTGCATGCGTTGACGCACGCGTTCGTAAGTGGAAAGCAGGACACTGTCCTGGGTGACGCGGCGCGGTGTCTTGTCTACGAAACGAATGAACTGGTTGCTGATGGCGGAGCTGACATTATCTTTAATATAGGTAAAGGTCGTACCCCGTCCGGTAGTCATGGCCACGTTGATGTTGACCCCTTCAGTGGCATTTCCGGCAATACTTGCGTTTCCTGTGGCATAAACGGTTCCGTAGAAGGGGAAATCGAGTGACTCGCGGGTGTTCATCAACAACATGTCGCGCACGTCGAACTGGAAGTTGTAGGACAGGTTCTTGAAGTGATTGTAACGCAAACGTCCGTTCATTGTGCCTTGGTGTCCCTGTGTGTCGTAGATGCGGTTGTTGTTGAAGGTCAGCCCTTCGGGCACAATCGTAATGCTGTCCCTCACGGTATAGGTGGTGCCCAGCACGTCCACTTTCATGGAAGCGTCTCCATAGACTTTCCCTTCCATTGTCAATGCCTTGAACTTGCCGTAGAAATGGACATTTCCCCACGCTCTGCCGTGAAATTCGGGCGTGATATTCCGCATGTAGTAATGGATGAACTTCAAGTTGGTTCCTTCGGCCTCTATTTGCAAATCCAGCGAGCTGGTGGGTTTGATGGGATAGATGAATCCGTTCACATGCGTACGCGCTGAGTCACCCTCGCGAATGCGTGCGTCAAGGTAGATGCCCTTCACGTCGTGATGCCACTCGCCTCGTATGTCGGCATCGCCCAGCAGGCCGTTGTTGATGCCAAGCCCGCTGATGAAGAGGTCGGTTGTCATGACGGGGGTCTTCAGCACTCCGCTGGCATAAATGGGTCCTGTGGCGTCTCCCTGGAAGTTTACGCCCAAATCGGCGATGTCGAATATGTAGCCGATGTTGATTTGTTTCAAATCCAGGCGTAGGGTGTCCTGCGACTGGTCGGACACAATGCCGTTGGCACGCAGGTAACGTTTTTGGTTGGTAAACTGGAAGTTATGCACATACACCTTGCCCGAGTCTATAATCACCCGTGCAGGATGGATGTTCCACAGCGTGTCGCTGATGATGACGTCCGTTGGGTTGATGTCGACAATAGCCGTGAGAGGCGACTTTTGGGCGAAGCGTGCCGTGGTAGACAACCTTCCGCTATAGGTTACTGCACTGCTGTTTCCCCAGTCAAGGACGGTTTGCAGGCTGTCGTTGCGTGCCTTGGCGCTGAGTGAAACGTTGACTGCACCATTTTCTTTCCGGTTGGTCAAACGTAGTTTCGCCTCGAAGAAGTCCTCCGTATTTTCGCATACCACAAGCCCCGATTCTATGAATTTGTTCTTGTAATGCAGGTGGGGAAAATAGCCTTCCATTCGTATGCGTCCTAAACGGTCGCTAAAGTATCCCTTCAAGGTGGAGTGAGTGTATACGGTCAGCGGCACCTGGAACACGGTGGAGAGGAGTTCGGTATTATAGATGTGTAGGTCGAAAGTGAAATTGTTGTCTGTCCGTTCCGCTGCTTCCTTTCCCTTTTCTTCATCAGCAGACACCAGCGATGGGATGTAACGATGCAGAATGCGCGTGAGGCTTTGCGGCAGGGTGCGATAGGAATATTCGCCGGTCACGCATCCTGTAAGGAAGGCTGAACGGATGTCCAACCGCTTGTGGGTTTCGTCGGGGCGGACGGCCGTCAGCTTAAAGTTGTCCATGAAATAATCTTGGCGGGGCGAAGTAAACATCAAGCTGTCGATGTTGATTTCCCCATCCATCTCGTCAATGGAGCCTCCGGTGAAGTCCGCCTTTATCCGCAGGGAAATGCTGGCGTCCTCATATTTCGGTGTCAGATGGAGGGCGTGCGGATTGAGGTGGTCGATGCGGGTCAGCATATTGAACGTAGGTGTCTGTCCCGATATGTTAAAGCTTCCATCCAAAGCCAGCGACGCGTTAGGGTCATCCAGGGCAATCCGTCCGTTGAAGCCTCCATCCTGATATTTCCCGTCGAGAGTGATTTGACGGTAAGTGTAGTCGCTATACGTCAAGGATTCTATCATTCCCCGGGTAATGATTGTGGGGTAACGTCCGGCATGGTTCTGTCCATCCACGCTTACGTTGAAGGTGATATCGCCCAACTTCGGATTGGCCAAGAGCTGTCCCAACTTAAAATCCTCGGTTTTCAAAGAGCCGGAATAAGTCATTTTACCCTGTTCCTTATCCGAGGTGAATTTAAGGTCGGTCCGCAAAGTACCTACGTCGGTATTAACCCGCCCATACATTACCAAATCCGTCAAAAAGCCCGATATCTCACCCGTGAAATGCACATTACCCATCCGTTCCAAGACAGGAGGCATGTCGGAATTGTTCTTGTTGAGATTCCTGTAGAAGAACGCCACCCCCTCGCGGTCGGCACGCAGGTTAGTAAGCTTACCGAAGACATACGTGTCGTTCGGGTGAGCCAAATCTTGGAACAGGACGTTGCCCGACAACGTGAAGTGGTTTCCGGCCGTAACACTGAGATAAGGGCAACGCAATTCGTTGAGTGTTCCTTCGGCACGCATTTCCACTCGCAAAGCATCTTGGAACGATGACAAAGCTGGGACGAAAGCTTTCAAGTCGGCAAGCGTAACGTGCGAAGCCGGTATGCGTGCCTTGAAGCAGGCGTTGCGCACCATATCGGAAGCGTTTTCGCTTAAGCTGTCAAACTCCATCCGGATGGTGTCCAAGGCCAATGAGGTTCGGGGAAGCTCAATGCCAAAATTGGCTATCTGCAAGCCCCGTTTGTTTCCTATCAACTTCAACCCCAATCGGTTGAGACGAAAACCGGAATAATCCTCCCGGAAGCTCATGCGCTTGATGGAGGCATTGATAGTGTCGCCCGTAAGCGCTTTCAAAGAGATGTTGGCTATGATGTCGCGTACGTACAGGTGGTTGGTGTTGAACCTGCCTGGCGTACGAGCTTCCGAAAGCACATGATAGCTCAGCTGGCCGCGCCTTATCAAGAGGGCGTTGATGCGCAAGTCCAAGTGGAGCGGATCCTTGGGGACGGTGTCTTTGGAGGCGAACGTATCTATCACAAACTGGAAGTTGGAGGCCGACCGGGGCGTGGCTTTCTCCAAATGGATGTCGAACCCAAAGAGTTGGATATTGCTGATGGAAATCTTTCCTTTGAAGAGGGGCAGAATGTCGAATTTGGCGGAAAGGCGAGCCGCTTTCAGCATCTCGTGCCCCGAACGGTCGTACAGAAGCAGGTCGTTGATGATGATGCGGTTCAGCATTCCCATGTCGATGCGTCCCATCCGCAATTCTGCGCCCAGCATCTGTGAAAGTTCGGAGGACACAAACACGGACATACGTTGCTGAACCACAGGTGCGTTCAGTAACAACGTAATGCCAATGTACAGGCTCAAGGCGACACCGACAATCCATCGTAAGGTCTGTTTGAACTTCTTGATAAGCCGTTAATTTTTATATTTTGCGAACAAAAATACACAATAATACATTATCCTTACTACTTTTATCACTACTTTTGCAGGGATTAAACGTAAATAAACATTATGAGTACAATAATATTAGGAATAGAAAGCTCTTGCGATGACACATCGGCGGCCGTTATAAAGGACGGTTATCTGCTATCCAACGTTGTGGCCAGCCAAGCTGTACACGAGGCATACGGAGGCGTAGTGCCCGAATTGGCCTCGCGCGCCCACCAACAAAACATCGTGCCTGTGGTGCACGAAGCCTTGAAGCAGGCAGGAGTGGCTAAGGAAGATTTGAGCGCCGTAGCCTTCACCCGCGGGCCCGGTCTGATGGGTTCTCTGCTTGTGGGTGTATCTTTCGCCAAAGGTTTCGCACGCGCTCTAGGAATCCCTATGATAGACGTTAACCATCTGACAGGGCACGTATTAGCACATTTTATCAAAGTGAAGGGCGAGGACAATGTGCAGCCCCGTTTCCCTTTCCTTTGCCTCTTGGTATCCGGAGGAAATTCCCAAATCATCTTGGTGAAGGCCTATAACTGCATGGAGATATTGGGACAGACTATAGATGACGCCGCTGGCGAGGCTATAGACAAATGCTCCAAGGTCATGGGACTGGGTTATCCCGGAGGCCCAATCATCGACAAGCTGGCCCGTCAAGGTAATCCGAAAGCCTTTACCTTCAGCAAGCCTCATATTCCCGGCCTGGACTACAGTTTCAGCGGGCTGAAAACCTCGTTCCTCTATTCCCTGCGTGAGTGGGTGAAGGAAGACCCCGATTTCATCGAACATCACAAGACGGATTTGGCCGCGTCCCTTGAAGCCACCATCGTGGACATTCTGATGGACAAGCTCCGCAAGGCCGCCAAGCAATACGGCATTAAAGAAGTGGCCGTGGCGGGAGGCGTGTCGGCCAACAACGGCTTGCGTAACGCTTTCCGCGAACATGCCGCCAAATACGGGTGGAACATCTTCATCCCCAAGTTCAGTTACACCACGGACAACGCCGCCATGATAGCTATCACGGGTTATTTCAAGTTCCTTGACAAGGATTTCTGTCCAATGGACGCACCGGCTTATTCGCGGGTGACACTATAATTTGAAAACAAGCCTCACTTTCAAACAGATGTGAAGGAGAGAAAATGGAACCCTCCCTGCCAAGAGACACCGCTATGGATTAACTGGCCATGTGTGCTGACGGCTCCCAATACGAGTGGGTTGACGCCTGCTATGAATAGGAGCTTGGACAATTCCTTGCAAAAGGGACGGAAAAGTTCTGGGAAATCCCCGTCAAAGTTTGGACAAGTGATGAAGCGCATTTATATGGCCCATTTTGCCAATGGCCAGGATTGGATTGTGGTATTTTGGCCGGAATATGGAGCTACTAAACAATAACAAATAAGAAAATGAAGATAGAAGAAGAATTAGCCTCAGTATTGCGGGCGGAGAAAATCACCCTTTCCACTGCGGAAAGCTGCACAGGAGGAAGCGTCGCAGCACTCATCACTTCCGTACCGGGAAGCTCAGAATACTTCAAAGGAGGCATTGTGGCCTACTCCAATGAAGTGAAAGAAAATCTCCTGCATGTATCAGCAGAGACCCTCGAAAAATATGGTGCGGTGAGTCGGGAAACAGTCATGGAAATGGTGGCGGGTGCGATGAAAACGCTGAAAACCGATTGTGCCGTGGCCACATCGGGCATTGCGGGCCCCGGTGGGGGCACACCGGACAAACCGGTAGGCACCATTTGGATAGCCGTTGCCTATAAAGATGAAATTATAACCATGAAGCAAAGTGAAAACTACGGAAGAGAAAATAATGTGCGGAATGCCGTTCAAAACGCCCTCGAATTGCTCCTATATTTGCTGAAATAGCGAAAAAATACTATCATACAGAGAATTATTTGCTGAAATACTTGTTTCGTAACGATAAAAGTACTTACTTTGCGCTCTGTTTGAAATAAGCATAGATAAAAACAATAAAATAGAGATAGAAATGTCGAAGATTTGTCAAATTACCGGAAAGAAAGCCATGATTGGCAACAATGTTTCACATTCAAAGAGAAGAACAAAAAGAACGTTTGATGTGAACTTGTTTACGAAGAAATTCTATTATGTGGAACAAGACTGTTGGATTAGCTTAAAGCTGAGCGCCGCTGGTCTGCGCGTTATCAACAAGAAAGGCCTGGACGCTGCCTTGAACGATGCTGTGGCTAAAGGGTATTGTGATTGGAAAACCATTAAAGTAATTGGTTAAAAAGAAGAGGAGATTTAGGAAGATGGCAAAGAAAGCTAAAGGTAACAGAGTACAGGTGATATTGGAATGTACGGAACATAAGGACAGTGGTATGCCGGGTACCTCCCGTTACATCACGACTAAAAACAGAAAGAATACAACTGAAAGATTGGAACTGAAGAAGTACAATCCTATTCTGAAGAGAGTAACCGTACACAGAGAAATTAAATAATTAAAGCAGCGAATAACCTATGGCAAAGAAAACAGTAGCAAGTTTGCACGAAGGTTCCAAAGAAGGCCGTGCATATACAAAGGTTATCAAAATGGTAAAGTCACCGAAGACAGGTGCTTACGTTTTTGATGAGCAAATGGTTCCGAACGAAAAAGTACAGGACTTTTTCAAGAAATAACGAATAACGCAAAAACAGAAAAAGGCGTTAACCCTCATAATCCTCCTAACGGCAAGTCCGATAGGAGGATTTTTTATAGCTTCTACCCCCTCCTGTTGGAAACAGATATGTATTCTCCTTTTTATCATTTACGGTTAAAGTAAAAAAATCGCCCCCGCTTGACGCATTTTTAATTTATCGCTACTTTTGGCAATTCGAATTATTATTGTTACCTTTGGCAACTCGAAGCTAAAAAAAAGTATCATGAACGACAAGTATTGGGAACCTGAAATAGAAACTATGCCACGCGAAAAGTTGCGTGAACTGCAATTAGACAGATTGAAGAAAACCATTTCCATAGCCGCCCGTTCGCCCTACTATGGAAAGGTGTTCGCTGAGCACGGCATCACGCCCGATAGCATACGTACCTTAGACGACCTGCGCCGCATCCCTTTCACCACTAAAGCAGATATGCGCGCCAACTACCCCTTCGGCCTCGTGGCGGGCGACATGCGCCAGGACGGTGTGCGCATACACTCCTCCAGCGGAACTACAGGCACGCCAACCGTCATTGTACACTCACAACACGACCTTGATTCGTGGGCCAACCTTGTGGCACGTTGCCTCTACACCGTGGGCATACGCCGCACGGACGTGTTCCAAAACAGTTCGGGTTATGGTATGTTCACCGGCGGACTGGGCTTCCAATATGGTGCCGAACGTTTGGGAACCCTTACCGTACCTGCCGCCGCAGGCAACAGCAAAAGACAGATAAAATTCATCACCGACTTCCACACTACCGCCCTGCACGCCATCCCCAGCTATGCTATTCGCTTGGCCGAGGTGATAGCCTCCGAAGGAATTGACCCCTCTTCCACCAGCCTACGCACACTTGTCATAGGTGCTGAACCTCACACGGACGAACAGCGCCGCAAGATTGAACGCCTGCTGGGCGTGAAAGCCTACAACAGCTTCGGTATGACGGAGATGAACGGACCGGGCGTGGCTTTCGAATGCACCGAACAGAACGGCATGCACATCTGGGAAGACTGCTACTTAGTGGAAATCATCGACCCAGAAACGGGTGAACCAATGCCCGACGGAGAAGTGGGCGAAATGGTGCTCACTACGCTGGACCGTGACATGATGCCCCTGCTGCGCTACCGCACGCGTGACCTTACCCGCATCTTGCCCGGCGAATGTCCCTGCGGACGCACGCATCGGCGCATCGACCGCATTAAGGGACGTAGCGACGACATGTTCATTATCAAAGGCGTCAACATCTTCCCCATGCAGGTGGAAAAAATTCTGGTGCAATATCCCCAGTTGGGAAGCGACTACCTCATTACATTGGATACGCTAGCCGACGGACAGGATGAAATGTTGGTGGAAGTGGAACTCAACGACCTGTGTGTGGATAGCTACATCGAACTGGATCGCATGCGTCGAGATATCACTCATCGGCTGAAGGACGAAATCTTGGTTACGCCCAAGGTGAAGTTAGTAAAGAAGGGTACCCTACCTCAAAGTGAAGGCAAGGCTGTGCGAGTGAAAGACTTAAGGAATAACAAAGAATAGTAATTAGGAATTGAAGGAAGTCATAAAGAAGTTGAAGGATGTTAGAATACAACAGAAAGGTATTGGCCTTATGACTCCGGTTGAAGACCTAACTCCCCTAAATTCCTTTAAACTCCTAAATCAAATTATAAACGAAAATGATAAAAATCAGAATTGCCACCATGCAGTTCCTGCAATTTTTTGTTTGGGGCGCATGGCTCATCTCGTTGGGTGGCTACATGGGAAGCGTCTTGCATTTTGAGGGTGGACAGATAGGCGCCATTTTCGCCACCATGGGCATTGCGGCTCTGTTTATGCCGGGGCTAACGGGCATCATTGCCGACAAGTGGGTGAACGCCGAACGCCTGTATGGCATGTTGCATCTCATTGGGGCCGTCTCTTTGTTCTATGCTTCCAGTGTGACGGATTACGAACACATGTATTGGGCCATGCTGCTGAATATGCTGGCCTATATGCCCACTCTTTCGCTAGCCAATACGGTGAGCTACAATGCACTGGAGAAACATAAGCTGGATTTGGTGAAGGATTTCCCGCCCATACGCGTGTGGGGTACGGTGGGTTTCATCTGTGCCATGTGGGCCGTGGATCTCACAGGTTTCAAAAGCAGTTCCGCCCAACTGTATGTAGCTGCCTGTGCGGACGTCCTATTAGGTCTGTATGCTTTCAGCCTGCCGGCCTGTTTACCCCAACGAAGCCCGAACAAAACTGTGCTTTCGGCATTCGGGCTGGATGCGCTGGTGTTGTTCCGGCGGAAGAAAATGGCCATTTTCTTTCTATTCAGCATGTTACTGGGTGCCGCGTTGCAAATAACCAACACGTATGGTGACCTGTTCTTAGGTTCGTTCGCCTCCATTCCAGCATATGCCGACTCGTTTGGCGTGAAGCACTCCGTTATCCTGCTGTCCATTTCGCAGATAAGTGAAACGCTATTCATTCTCGCCATTCCTTTCTTCTTGAAGCGCTTCGGAATCAAGAAGGTGATGCTTATCAGCATGTTCGCATGGGTGTTCCGCTTCGCCCTTTTCGGCTTGGGTAACCCCGGTAACGGTCTGTGGATGCTCATCCTCTCGATGATTGTGTACGGCATGGCGTTCGACTTCTTCAATGTCTCCGGTTCGTTGTTCACCGAGATGGAAGCTAATCCCGGCATTCGCGCCAGTGCTCAAGGACTGTTTTTCATGATGACAAACGGATTTGGCGCCTTCATCGGAGGTCATGCCAGCGGCGCCGTGGTGGACGCTTTCTCTGTCTATGCCGAAGGCGGAGGTCTGCTAAGCCGCGACTGGACATCCATCTGGCTGATATTCGCTGCTTATGCACTGGTCATTGGGTTACTGTTCGGGTTGGTGTTCCGGTATAAGCACCAGACAATAAAGAAATATTAAGTAAGAGGTTATGTTAGGAGTTAAGAAGTTCATTTTTAGTAGTAAAAGAAAGTTTGAGACTAATGGAAAGGAATCGGCTTTATGACTTCGGTCAAACGTCTGATTCACTATAGCTCTCTCTTAAGTGCTTCTCTTAACTTCTTGACTCCTAAAAATTTAATACATTCATACCCAAATGAATAAATCCAAAATAGAAATGCAGGTGGTCAACATAGCTCCTAGCCAGATGCAGGCGGGCGCCTACGCCATGCTGCTTGCCGAGAAAGAAGGTGACCGTGTGCTGCCCATAATCATCGGCGCTTCTGAAGCCCAAATCATCATTATGGAAATGAAAGGCTTTACCCCGCCCCGTCCCTTGACGCACGAACTTTTTGCTTCGGTCATCGAAGTGCTTGGGGCGAAAATCCTGCGAGTGCTTATCTACAGGGTGGAGAATGGTGTTTTCTATTCGTACATCTTTATGGATGCGGGTGACAAACTGTTAAGGGTGGACTCACGCACAAGCGACGCTGTGGCATTGGCATTGCATACACATGCCCCCATTTTCATTTTTGAGGACATCCTAGAGACTGAAAAAGTGAATTTAGAACTGGAGGAACGTATAAGAGCACAGGAGGAAAAACAACAAAAACGGAATACTTTCCTCCAACAAATGCAGTCCATAGAAGGCATGCAGTCAGCTTTAGAAAAGGCCATCGAAAACGAAGACTATGAACAAGCAGCCACCCTGCGCGATATGATAAACAACTACAAAAAAATGCATAATCAGACGAGCGCCAGTGACAGGTGATACGTACACATATTAACCAACAAAAATGCTAACATATCATTATGCATGTATTCTACGCCCCCGATATACAGACAAATCTCGAATTGCCCGAAGAAGAAGCGACGCACGCACTCCGAGTGCTGCGCTTGCAGACAGGTGACATAGTGACAGTGACAGATGGCAAAGGCTGTTTCTATCAAGCCGAAATAAGTGCCACTAACGGCAAGCGATGTATGGTTCGTATACTAAAAACACACCCGCAAGCCCCCTTGTGGAAAGCCCATCTGCACATTGCCATGGCTCCTACAAAAAACATGGATCGTACGGAATGGTTTGTTGAGAAAGCCACCGAGATAGGTATCGACGAACTGACCTTCCTCCTTTGCCGTTACTCCGAACGCAAAGTCATCAAGTCCGAACGCATCCACAAAATATTGGTAGCTGCCATTAAGCAGTCGTTGAAAGCACGCCTGCCACAACTCAACGAGTTGACGGACTTCGGTCGCTTTATACGCCAATCCTTTAGCGGAAAAAAATTCATAGCCCATTGTTACGAAGGCGACAAACCCCTCCTAAAGGATTGCCTCCAGCAGGGTGAAGACGCACTGGTGCTGATAGGTCCCGAAGGCGACTTCAGCGAAGACGAAGTGAAAGAAGCCTTGGCACAAGGTTTCCAACCTGTTAGTTTAGGTCCCTCGCGCTTGCGTACGGAGACGGCTGCGCTGGTGGCATGCCACCTGCTGAACTTAGTCAACCAATGAGAAAAAAGAGTAAAATATTCCAGAACCCATTAAAAAGTATAGACTCTTATGAAACGAACGCATTCAAGCATCACTACGGCTGTATGTTCCCTCATCCTATTGGGTGCCGTCATATTCAGTTCCTGTTCACGTCAAGCTGATTACACCAATGCCATTCCAGGCAACGCGACGGAAATATTAGCGGTTAACCTACAGACGCTAGCACAAAAAGCCGGGTTAAAGGATTTTGAAAACCAAGCTGCCCTCAACCAACTGACCGAAGCCTTGAAAAGTGGCCTCAGCACGGAGTTGCAACAACAGCTGGAAGATGGAATTAAAAATCCCGACAACTTAGGTATCGACTTCGCCTCTCCCATTTATTTCTTCTATGCCCCCCAATCCGCCGTAAAAGGCATCACCGCTAAGGTTGCTGATTGCAAACGGCTGGAAAAGGCCGTAGAAGCCACTTGCAAGGACGAACTTTTCGTCGGCTTGCAACATGCTGAAAATTATAGTTACACCTATAATGAACAAGCCTTCATTGCTTTCAACGAAACCACCTTGTTGGTACTTGCCACACCTTCGTCCATGGACATTGGACAGATGCGCCGAGACGCCGGACAATTGTTGAACCAGTCCGAGTCGGAAAGTGCCACAAGCCATCCTTACTTCACCCGTCTGCAAGGACTGAAAGGAGATATAAACGGGTTGATAAGCGCCAATCGCCTAATTGACTTCTATCCGCCCCAATATATCCAGACTTTGCCTGCCAACCTTGATCTGAAAGCTTTAAAACTGATGGGAAGTCTGAACTTCGAAAACGGGCGTATCATCCTGCAGGGAAATGCCTATGCGGAAGACGCAGCATTGCAAGAACTCATAAACAGGCAGGCATCTATTTCCCATCCCGCAGAAGGAAAATACCTCCCCTATTTCTCAAAATCCACGCTGGCATTGCTCACCTTTGGCATGGACGGCGCAAAGATGTACGAAAGCCTTCAAGCTGAAGAAAGTTTCCGCAATCAATTGACACTTCAGCAAGCCTCGTTGCTGCAATCATGTCTCAGCGCATTCCAAGGCGATGTCACCATAGGTCTCACCGGCATGTCAGCCACAGGTAACCTCTCCTTTGTGGCATACGCCGAAACCAACGATCCCGCTTTTCTACAAACCCTTGTACAGACTGCCACGCAAAACTTAAGCGGAAGCCTGCAAACGACTCCGCTTGATAATGGTGACTACTGCTTGCGGGCTGCTTCGCAGACGTTATATACGGGCATACGGGGTAACGACCTCTTCGTCACCAACGACAACTTCTTGTATAGCCGCATTGCCCAAGCTGCCGAACCTTCCGTGCTTGACACCGATTATGCCGCCGATTTAAAAGGACAACACGTGGCCTTTATTGTCAATGCGGAAGCCATTCTCGACATGCCACTCGTCAAAATGGCAACTGGTTTCCTCAGCCCCGAAAACCGTACCTACGTAAGCATGGCCGAGCACATTGCCTACATCGGACTTATCGGACAATTGGACACAGGAAAACTGGTTTTGGAACTGAAGGATAAGGACAGTAATGCCTTGAAACAACTGGTGGATTTTATAAAAACATTTATCGGCATCTAAAAAATATCCATTGGTCTTATGAACACCATCCATCTGCAACATACACTTCCTCAAGTGTTTGCCGATTGCAACGGACTGACTTCCGACGTATGGCATCGGGATCTCGTCTTCGAGAAAGGAAAATATTATCTGGTGGAAGCCGCCTCGGGCACAGGCAAATCATCGTTATGCAGCTACCTGTATGGTTATCGGGACGATTATCAAGGCATCATCTGTTTTGATGGGCGCAACATACGTTCCCTACACAAAGATAAGTGGACATGTTTGCGACGCACGTCACTCAGCATTCTTTTCCAAGGACTTCGTCTCTTTCCCGAACTGACCGCCCTTGAAAACGTACAGCTCAAAAACCGTCTGACAGGCTATAAAAAGAAGAAAGATTTGCTTACCATGTTCGACGCGCTGAACATTGCTGACAAGGCCGATGAACCTGTCGGCCGACTGTCTTTCGGACAACAGCAACGCGTTGCCTTCGTCCGCAGTTTGTGCCAACCCATAGACTTCATCTTATTGGATGAACCCATCAGCCATTTGGACGAGGCCAATGCGACCGTCATGGCACGCCTGCTCACCGAGGAGGCTACCCGGCAAGGGGCAGGCATCATAAGTACCTCTATAGGAAAGCATCTGGAAATGGACTATTACAACACACTGAAACTATGAACCGACTCATTTGGAAACTATTGCGCCACCACATCAGCAAATCGCAACTTTGCGGTTTCTTCATGGCAAGCCTTGCAGGCATGACCATTGTGCTGCTTGGCATCCAGTTCTATCAGGACGTGGCACCAGTCTTCACTGGTGGTGATAGTTTTCTGAAAAAAAACTACATCGTAGCCACCCGCAAAATCAGCACATTGGGATCCCTTGCGGGGACGGGTGATACATTTTCCACGAAAGACATCGACGACTTACGCCACCAGCCTTTCGCACAAAGCGTAGGCGTCTTTACCCCCTCGCTGTTTAACGTATCAGCTGGCGTGGGCATGGAACATGCTGGCATCCGGTTGTCCACTGAGATGTTCTTCGAAGCCGTGCCAGACAAGTATATGGACATTTCCCTAAACCTCTGGCACTTTGATGCCACAAGTGGAGTCATTCCCATCGTCATTCCACGCAATTATCTGAACCTGTATAACTTCGGATTTGCCAAAAGCCGGGGTCTTCCCAGACTTTCCGAGGGCTTGATAAATCTTGTCAGAATGAATATCCGCCTAAGCGGCAACGGGCTTCGTGAAGAGTTCAAAGGACAAATCATCGGATTTTCTAACAGGCTGAACACCATTCTTGTGCCCCAAACATTCATGGACTGGGCCAATGCACGCTATGCCCCCGGTCACAAGCCACGTCCTTCGCGGTTGATTGTGGAAGTAAACAATCCGGCTGACCCAGCCATCAGCCGTTATTTTCATGAAAAAGGCTATGAAACAGAAGGCAACGCACTCGATACGGGACAAGCGACCTATTTCTTACGGATTGTCACAAGCGTTGTCATCGGGGTTGGATTAATCATCTGTCTGCTTGCATTCTATATATTGATGCTCAGCATTTTTTTGCTATTGCAAAAGAATAAAGAAAAACTGCGTAACCTCTTGCTCATAGGCTATTCTCCAAGACAGGTCGGTATGCCCTACTATCTTCTCAGCGCTGGACTGAACCTCACGGTTTGGGTGCTTGCCACAGGGTGTGTCACGCTTATTCAAGGCACTTATCTCCACTTCCTCGAACAATTTATTCCCGGCTTCTCCGGTACCTCCCCGCTTCTTTGCTTATTCATAGGTTTCGTCCTGGCGGTTTTCATCACCTTGTTCAACGCATGGAGCATTCGAAAACAAATTGGTAAACTCCTATAACGTTTTTAGCAAGTGCTTATGTTTATTCTCAAATCTCTCAAAAAAAATCATGAAGTTAGTCAATTAAGTAAAAATATACATATGAATAGAAAGACTTTCATCGCAATCATGTTATTTGCTTCCATCTGCGGAGGCACGCTCACGGCTCAAGAGAATTTTACGAACCTGACATTGCGTTACGACCGTCCGGCAGAATATTTCGAAGAGGCATTGGTCATAGGCAACGGAGGAATGGGTGCCATCCTTTACGGAGGGACAGAACGCGAAGTCATTTCGTTGAACGATATCACGCTTTGGACTGGAGAACCCATACGTGAAATTACCACACCGGATGCGTATAAGGCTATCCCCACCATTCGTGAACTGCTGGAAAAAGAAGATTATCAAGGGGCCGACCGTGAACAACGGAAAGTGCAAGGACGTTACAGCGAAAACTATCAGCCATTGGGACAACTCACCATCACATATCCGGAAACAGACATCGAGAACTATAAACGGACGTTGAACATCAGTGACGCAACCGCCAACATCTCTTACAAAAAAGACGGATACCGTTTTATGGCGGATTACTTTGCCTCAGCTCCCGATTCGGTGATTGTAGTGCGGTTGACGTCGGAGGCGCCTAAAGGCATCCAAGCCTTGCTTTCCTATGACTCCCCACTGCCCCATTTCTTGACGGCCAACGAAAGAGGCATCATAGCCGAAGGATATGCTGCCTACCACTCCTACCCCTCTTATTATGGCGAAGTGAAAAACAAGCACCTGTACGATCCCGAACGCGGCATCCGTTTCCGCACATTAATCCGTGTAGTGCCTAAAGACGGTATCGTGAAATACTATGCCACAGGCGAACTGAAACTGGAAGGCGTGCATGAAGCCTTAATTTTAATCACCAATGCCACGAGTTTCAACGGCTTCGACCGTAATCCCGCTACCGAGGGACGCAATTATCGCCAGTTGGCGACAAAAAGAATAGAAAGAGCCGCAACAAAAAAATACGAGGCATTGCGCACTGCCCACATAACAGACTACAAGCGCTATTTCGACCGTGTAGAACTGGATTTGGGACGTACAGCCCCCGACATTGCAGCCTTGCCCACTGACCGCCAACTGATGTTTTACACTGACAAGAAACAGCGAAATCCGGAATTAGAGGCACTTTATTTCCAATATGGACGCTATCTGCTAATCTCCTGTTCGCGTACGCCTGGCGTACCAGCCAACCTGCAAGGGCTTTGGAACGAACGGATGCTTCCACCCTGGAGCAGCAACTACACTACCAATATCAATTTGGAGGAAAATTATTGGGCGGCCGAAACAACCAATCTGAGCGAGATGCATCAACCACTGATGGACTTCATTACCAATTTGAGTCAGACAGGTGCAGCTTCCGCCAAAGCCTATTACGGCGTAGAGAAAGGCTGGTGCTTGGGACAGAACTCTGACATCTGGGCACTGACCAACCCGGTGGGCCTGCATGATGGTTCTCCCTCGTGGGCTAACTGGACCATGGGCGGTGCTTGGCTTGCCACACACATCTGGGACCGTTACCTCTTTACACAAGACAAGGATTTCTTGAAACAATACTATCCCGTATTGAAAGGTGCGGCCGAATTCTGTATGAACTGGCTCATTGAGAAAGACGGCGTGCTGCTGACTTCACCGGGGACTTCGCCCGAAAACCTTTTCATAACGCCCGACGGTTATGCAGGTGCCACGCTATATGGAGGAACGGCTGATTTAGCCATCACCCGCGAGTGCCTGACAAACACTATCCGTGCCGCCGAGGTGCTGAAAACAGACCAAGATTTTCGCAAAGAAGCCAAACGTAAACTCGCACGTTTGTCACCCTACAAAGTGGGCAAAAACGGCAACCTGCAGGAATGGTTTCACGACTGGCCCGACCAGGATCCTCAGCACCGTCATCAATCCCACCTGTTCGGCTTGTATCCGGGACACCACCTATCTGTCACCGAAACGCCCGAATTGGCTAAAGCCTGCGCCCGGACGCTGGAAATCAAAGGTGACAACACTACCGGCTGGAGTACCGGTTGGCGTGTCAACCTCTATGCCCGGTTGCATGACGGCGAAAGCGCTTACCGCATCTATCGCCGCCTGCTGAAGTATGTCAGCCCCGATAATTACCGGGGAAAAGACGCCCGCCGTGGAGGAGGTACCTACCCCAACCTGTTGGATGCCCATTCACCTTTCCAGATAGACGGTAACTTCGGCGGATGTGCAGGGGTAGCCGAAATGCTTGTCCAGTCCAACGAACACTCCGTCACCTTGCTTCCCGCCCTGCCCGAGGAATGGAAAGACGGTCGTGTGAAAGGCATCTGCGCCCGTGGCGGATTTACCGTCAACATGGAATGGAAAGATGGTAAAGTCACTTCCGCCCAAATCACCTCAAGGACAGGTGGAAAGACCCGCGTTCACTTCAACGGGAAATCGAAGAACATACGTTTGAAAGCGGGTGAAACCATCGAACTGTAGAACATTGTGTTACAGGTAGTTTTAGCATAGCCTATAGATTATCCCCCAACGTACCTCCGAATCGTGTCACTGTCACGTGTCACGATTCGGAGGTACGTATGTTTTGCCCTTCATCTCGGGCATCGCATAAAAAAGTTACGTTTCCGGCGGATTGATGCGGACAAGTTTGGTGGGCGCACGTTTTCTCCCTAATTCTGCGACAGAATTTTAAAGGCTAATCCGGAAATGCGTGGTTTCATAAAAGGGAGTTGGAATGGGCTAACCTGTCATTTATCCAAACACTTCCGGATGTCAGCAAAAGCATGTGCCTTACATCCATTTTGGAACTGATTAAAGCTATTCACTTACATAAATTCTGGTAATGAAACAATTTTTTATTCAAATGTAAAAAGAGGTATTGGATTTTATGTATATCTTTGCCCGGCTTTCCCCAAAAAAGGAAAGCATATCGCTAAATTAAATTCTTATAAATCTATGTGTGGAATAGTAGGATACATAGGCAAACACAAAGCCTATGACGTGTTAGTCAAAGGACTTCACAGGTTGGAATACAGGGGATATGACAGTGCGGGCATCGCCTTGCTCAAAGACGACGGAACGCTGAACGTGTACAAAGCTAAAGGAAAAGTCGCCAATCTGGAGGCTTCCTTATCCGGAAAAGACGTGGAAGGCACCCTCGGAATCGCCCATACGCGATGGGCCACCCATGGCGAACCGAACGACATGAACGCCCATCCGCAAGTGTCACAAAGCCGCTCCTTGGCCATCGTACACAATGGCACCATCGAAAACTATAACGTACTGAAAGAGGCACTTGTACAGCATGGCTATACATTCACCAGCGAGACAGATACGGAGGTACTGGTGCAACTTATCGAATACGTCAAGCAGGAAAACCGGTGCAGTCTGTTCGATGCCGTACGCGAGGCCCTGTTACAAGTGGTGGGAGCCTATGCCATAGCTGTAGTGGAGAAAGACAATCCAGACACCTTGATCGTGGCGCGCAAAAGCAGTCCGCTCGTTATCGGCATCGGACAGGATGAGACATTTATCGCATCGGACGCCACACCCATTGTGGAATACACCAATCAAGTAATCTATTTGAAGGATGACGAAATAGCCGTCATCAGCCGCAAAGCAGCCATCCAAATACTTTCGCTGGAGAACAATCTTCCATCCCAACTCAACATACAAACCTTGCGTCTAAGCGTGGAACAATTGGAGAAAGGTGGCTACGACACGTTCATGCAGAAAGAAATTTTCGAACAGCCCTCCACGCTGTGCGATTGCCTGCGCGGACGTATCGTGGATGGAGGAGAGCGGGTGGTGCTTTCCGGTGTTATCGAGAACAAGGAACGCTTCTTGCATGCGGAGCGCATCATCTTCGTGGCATGCGGCTCGTCGTGGCATGCCGCACTCATAGGAAAACGGGCTATGCAGGAAATGTGCCAGCTGCCCGTAGAGGTGGAATATGCCTCAGAGTTCCGCTATGGTAATCCCTACATTACTGACAAGGACATTGTGATAGCCATCTCCCAATCGGGCGAAACGGCCGATACCTTGGCCGCCATTCAGCTGGCAAAAAGCAAAGGAGCTTTCGTCTACGGTGTGTGCAACGTGGTAGGAGCTTCCATTCCACGTAACACCGACAGCGGTACTTACATCCACGTAGGGCCGGAAATAGGCGTGGCTTCCACCAAAGCCTTCACCGGACAGGTCACAGTCCTGCTAATGTTGGCTCTGTGTGCGGGCGAAATCAGGGGAACCGTCCGTCCCGATACCATAAAAGAAATTGCGTCGGCGTTGCTCCGCATGCCGGACATGTTGACCGAGGTGCTGAAACTGGATCCTGTCGTAAGCGAGCTTGCCAAGATATTCACCTATGCGCACAACTTCCTCTACTTAGGACGCGGATACAACTATCCTACGGCTTTGGAAGGGGCACTGAAGCTGAAAGAAATCTCGTACATCCATGCCGAAGGCTATCCGGCCGCCGAAATGAAACACGGGCCTATTGCCCTCATCGACCAGGAAATGCCAACGGTCATCATTGCGCCCAAGGACTCGTTGCACGACAAGATAGTAAGCAACATTCAGCAAGTGAAGTCGCGCGGAGGTTTGGTCATAGCCATTACCAACAAAGGCGACTCCGCCATCGCCCGCCTGGCCAACTATTGTCTGGAAATCCCCGACGTGCCCGAGTGTCTCACACCCATCGTCGCCTCCGTTCCTCTACAGTTATTGGCCTATTACATAGCCATCAACAAGGGTCGCAACGTGGACCAGCCGCGCAACCTTGCCAAATCGGTCACGGTGGAATGACGAATTTGTCCATGTTTCAAACCGAATTACCTGCCTAAAAGACCAAAAAGTCTATAGGCAGGCATTTTCCTTTTACGTATCTTTGCCCTCATCGAAAACCAAATTATTTTTATATGAAAAAACAAATCATGACTTTGATGTTCTGTTGCTTCACCCTGCTTACATGGGGAGCCTCAGACTTTGTATGGACATCGGGCAAACCCATGGCCGTGGCTTGTCAAGTTGATGAGGAACCGGTCGTACATGTTGCGCTCGATTTGTTCAATCGCGATTGCCAGGCGGTGCTTTCGCAAACGTTCGCCGTCCGTGAGAACTCCGGAGACATCTACGTAGGTACGTACGGAAAGAGTAAATTAGTGGATGAAATGGCCCGGAAAGAAAGACTCGACCTTTCGGCGTTGACAAAAAAGCCCGAAGCCTTCCTCATCGCAGTACTCTCCGATGGTCGAATCCTCGTGGCGGGAAGCGACAAGCGGGGCACAGCTTACGGTGTGTTGGAGCTTTCACGTAAGTTAGGCGTATCGCCTTGGGAATGGTGGGCGGACGCCACACCGGAAAAGCGTAAGGAATTCCGCATTCCAACCGGCTATTACCAAATGGAATCGCCCGACGTTCCTTACCGAGGCATCTTCATCAACGATGAGGACTGGGGACTCATGCCTTGGAGCGGAACAAACTACGAACCTACGGATGTGAAAGGACAAATAGGACCGCGCACTCACGAACGCATCTTCGAACTTCTGCTTCGTCTGCGTGCCAACACCTTCTGGCCGGCCATGCACGAATGCAGCGTACCATTCTTCCTCACCCCAGGCAACAAAGAAGTGGCCAACCGCTATGGCATCTACATCGGCACTTCGCATTGCGAGCCCATGGTGCGCAACACCAACGGAGAATGGCGCCGCACAGGTAAAGGTGACTACAACTATGTGACCAACCGGGAAAACGTGCTTGCCTTCTGGGAGGAGCGTGTAAAGCAACTTCAGCACTCGGACGACATCTATACGCTGGGCATGCGAGGCGTGCACGACAGCGGCATGCAAGGAGCCAAAACCACAGAAGAACAGAAAGTCGTTTTGACGCAAGTGCTGAAGGATCAGCGTGAACTGCTGGCCAAATACCGAGGAGACGTGACAAAAGTGCCCCAAGTGCTTATCCCTTATAAAGAAGTGCTGGATGTCTACAACGCCGGTTTAGAAGTGCCCGAAGACGTGACACTGATGTGGTGTGATGACAATTATGGATACATCACCCACTTCCCCACGCCCGAAGAGGCCGCCCGTCCCGGAGGAAACGGCATCTACTATCACGCTTCCTACTGGGGACGCCCGCACGACTATCTGTGGCTTTCCACTCTCAGCCCCTACCTCATCTACCAGCAGATGAAGACAGCCTACGACAAGGGAATACGTAAGATGTGGATTCTGAATGTAGGAGACTTGAAACCGGCTGAATACCAGACTGAATTGTTCATGGATATGGCATGGGACATGGACAAGGTAGCATCCGAAGGAGTCACCGCCCATCTGCATGACTTCCTCACCCGCGAGTTTGGAAGCACCGCTGCCTCCTATCTGCTTCCCATGATGCAGGAACACTATCGTCTGGCCCACATCCGCAAACCGGAGTTCATGGGAAACACACGTACAGAGGAAAAAGACCCGAAGTTTAAAATCGTAAGTGACTTGCCTTGGAGTGAACCGTTCATCCGCACACGGCTGGCCGAATACCAACGTCTGGAAAACCAGGCTGCCGCATGGGGACACCGATTGCCCGAAAACAAACGTGCCGCCTATTACCAGTTGGTGCAATATCCACTTCAAGGAGCCGCCGAAATGAACAAGAAATGTCTTTACGCTCAATTGGCACGTCATGGAAAAGCTGACTGGAAGCAAAGTGAAGCTGCCTTTGACAGCATCGTAGCACTGACAAAAACCTACAACACCGACAAGTGGCAAGGCATCATGAGTTACAAGCCTCGCAATCTGGCTGTCTTCCTGCCCATCCCGCAAACAAGGAGCGCCGAGCCTTTAATGAAAGAACGTTTCTGCCTACATAAATGGAATGCGCTGGAAGCTACGGAAGGCAACCTGCAAGTGTACGAAGGACTCGGTTATGAAGGCATGGCGGCCGGCATTCCGGAAGGCAAGTCCGCCACTTTCCGTTTCCAAGTCAACCGGACGGATTCGGTAGAAGTGGAACTCCGCTTCCTGCCTACCCATCCCGTGAATGGGAAAGACCTCCGCGTCCAAGTATCCTTGAACGGGCAAGAGACACCTCCCATCTCCTACCGCACCTACGGACGCAGTGAAGAATGGAAAGTAAATATACTTACCAACCAAGCTACACGTCGCATAAAGTTCGCTGCCAGTCAAAACTGTCCGAACACGCTTACCATAAAGGCATTGGACGAAGGCGTGGTATTAGATCAAGTATATGTATATACACTCCAGGAGTAAAAAAGCAGTATGTGGAGACACGGGATTTTCATTTCCCATGTCTCCGCATCTTTGAGTCCAATGTGTACTTACAACTCAAGGTAAGCGGGAATGTCCGACAGAAAACGATAGGTGCCGTGCACATAATCTATTTGACAGCAATAATGTTGCAGTCCGTTACTCACGACAAGATAGTCAGCCCGAAGTACCATATTATAACGCATGATTTGGTCAAATACCGCTTGGGTAATTGCCACATCGGGTGCCTTATACTCTACAATCATCTGCGGAGTAAGATTACGTCGATACAAAACTGTGTCACACCGTTTTTTGGTTCCGTTCAGCTTTACTTGAATTTCGTTCGCCAAGAGTGCAGACGGATATCCTTTATGTTCTATGAGGAAATGAACAAAGTGCTGACGCACCCATTCTTCGGGCGTCAAAGCCACATAACGGTGACGGATGGCATCGAAAATCACCCTTTTTCCATCCTTCACACCGATTTTTGCATTGAATGTCGGTAAGTTTAACGATAACATTTGCTATTTTTGTCAACCAAATGACTAAATCTCTTATTGCAACGTGCAAATTTAAGAAAATATGGCCAAACAAGAATTGACATCCGATGATATTTTAAAAGAACTGCGTGCCAAGCAGTACCGACCTGTTTATTACCTGATGGGCGAAGAACCGTATTATATTGACGTCATATCGGACTACATCGAAGGACATGTGCTGACCGATACGGAAAAAGAATTCAACCTGACCGTCGTATATGGTGCCGATGTGGATATAGCCACCATCATCAATGCCGCCAAACGATACCCCATGATGTCAGAGCACCAAGTGGTCATTGTGAAAGAAGCTCAGTCCGTGCGAGGCATGGAAGAGTTGGTTTATTACCTGCAAAAGCCTTTATTATCCACCATCCTCGTCATCTGTCATAAGCACGGTGTATTGGACCGTCGGAAAAAGTTGGCCACCGAGATTGAGAGAACCGGCATATTGTTCGAGTCGAAAAAACTGAGGGATGCCCAGTTACCGGGTTTCATTACAACTTATCTTAAACGAAAAGGGGTTGACATTGAGCCAAAAGCCACCGCCATGTTGACCGAATTCGTAGGAGCGGACTTAAGCCGCATGGCTGGGGAATTGGAGAAATTGATTATTACATTGCCCAAAGGAACGACAAGGGTCACTCCGGAACAAATTGAACGCAACATAGGTATCAGCAAGGATTATAACAATTTTGAACTCCGTAGTGCGCTTGTCGAAAAAGATGTACTGAAAGCGAACCGAATTATAAAATACTTTGAGGAAAACCCCAAGAATAACCCTATTCAAATGACCTTATCCGTACTTTTCGGTTTTTTTTCCAACTTGATGGTAGCTTACTACGCACCCGAAAAATCGGAACAAGGAGTCGCTTCTTATTTGGGATTAAAGACTCCTTGGCAGGCACGTGAATATCTGGCCGCCATGCGTCGGTATAGTGGTGTGAAAACCATGCAGATAATAGGCGAAATCCGCAATGCCGACGCATTGTCAAAAGGGGTAAACAATTCGTCCATCAGCAATGGAGACATTCTGCGCGAATTGATTTTCAAGATATTGCACTAAGAAGAAATTCAAGAACAGGATAGTGTATTATTATAGCCCAGTCCCTAATCCTATAGTGCCAACTCATAAATCTGTCTGTCTGCACTTCTTTTCAAAACGGGGAACGGAGTACCGGGAGCAAATAATCCATAGACAGAAGAGCCTGACCCACTCATGGACGCATAGATTGCCCCGGCACGATACAGTTCTTCTTTGATTGCCCCGATAAGCGGGAATTGTGGAAATACACTTTCTTCGAAATCATTGAGCATGCAATTTTTCCATTCTTCCACAGGCAGGCGGACAATATCCCTTAAGTTTTGTTTGGGATGTCGCGGACTGATGCGTGCAAAGGCATCCCGTGTCGATACAAAAACATCTGGTTTGATGACAATCAGGCCATATCCCCTCAATGACAACTCGACCGGAGTAAACACATTGCCAATGCCTTCAGCATAAACAGGTTCGTTCCGAATGAAGAAAGCGCAATCAGCTCCCAATAAAGCCGCATATTCCTCCAACCGCTCAACGGAAAGTTGCAGGCCGAATTTTTCATTCAGCATTTTCAGCATGTAGGCAGCGTCGGACGAACCGCCTCCCAATCCGGCTCCCATAGGAATATGTTTATGCAGATGGATTTGCAAGGGAGGCAATGTAAAATGTGTACTCAGCAGTCGGTAAGCTCTCAACACTAAATTATCCTCGATGCTTCCGGATACAGACAGCCCCGTTTGAACGATGGTTGTCTGAATGTTTGTGGAAGCCAACGGGTTTATTTCGAGGATGTCTTCCAAAGGTATCGGATAAAATATCGTTTCCAGATTATGGTATCCGTCAGGACGTTTTTCTACGACATTCAGTCCCAAATTAATCTTTGCGTTAGGAAAATTCAGCATATCAGTCTTGATTTATCTGTTTGCCATTTCGGTTCATTTATGCAAAAGTACGAAAAAACATTCTATGAAGCACGCTTAGTTTTCTTTCTTTCGTTTCAAGTATTCAGAAGGCGACATGCCATACTCTTCTTTGAAACAGGTTCTGAAATAGCCCAAATCGTTGAACCCGCTTGCGTAGGCAGATTCGGATACGTTGCTGTCGGTGTCGGTGAGCAGGCGCAGGCTGTTTTTCAACCGTAGCTTGCGGATGAATTCGTTGCCGGTCATCCCAGTCAGTCCTTTGATTTTACGGTAAAGCGTAGAGTGGCTCATGTGCATCTGTTCCGACAGCTGTACCATATCCAACTGACCCGATTGGATACCGGTCTCTATAAGAGTCGTCAGTCGGTCGAGGAAAGTTTTGTCCAGTCTGTTCAGTTGTTCGGGCTCTTTCTCGGGTGTCGGTTGTAGGGCTTGGGCACGTGCCACGAGTAGTTGTGCCAGCCGATGGCGGGACTCCAACAGGTTGTTTACCCGAATGCGCAGCAATCTTGCGCTGAACGGCTTGGTCAGATAAGAGTCTGCTCCGCTGCCGTAACCTTCCTCTTTGTCTTGTACGGCATCTTTGGCGGTCAGCAGGATAAGGGGAATATGACTGGTGCGGATATCGGTTTTCAAGGTGCGGCACAACTCCATTCCGTCCATAACAGGCATCATGACATCGCTGATGATGATGTCCGGTACGGTTTCCAATGCCTGTCCTACGCCTTCTTGTCCGTTGGTGGCGGTCAGTAACCGGTATTCATCCTTAAAGGAATCCGTGATATAGTCGCGTATGTCGTCATTGTCCTCCACAATCAGCATGAGCGGGCGTTCTTTGGCTTCCGTTTCTTGTCCGGTTGTTAAATTTTCCTCTTTTTCAACAGGCGGGACAAGTTGTACGGCTTCACATTCCTTGTGCAACGCATTCGGATAAGTGTTGGCTGTCTGTAGTCGGAAAGTGAATTTAGTACCTTTGCCCGGTTCACTCTCCACGCCCAGTTGTGCTTGGTGCAAATCGGCCAGTCCTTTGACCAATGCCAACCCGATGCCCGTGCCTGATGCCTGATGTTTGCCTTCGGCTTGGTAATAGCGGTCGAAGATGTGTGGCAATGCTTCCGGTTCTATCCCATAGCCGGTGTCGGCTACGGCTATCTCCGCCATGCGTTCTTTTCCGGTTCCGGTCCACTGGAGTGTTAGTGTGATGGTTCCTTCCGGTGTGTATTTGCAGGCGTTACTTAGGAGGTTGTTCAGTATGGTACTGACAATTTCGGGGTCGAAATACAGTTGTTCACTTCCGTTTTCTATGTGGATGTCGAATTTCACCCGTGGATTACGGTTCAGTTCCTTGTAGCGTAAACCCGTTTCTGCGACGATGCTTCCCAGTTCACCCCGTTGCACCACCAGTTTCCTGTTTTGGGTCTCTGTCTTTCTGAAGTCCAGTATTTGGTTCACAAGGTCAAGCAGGCGTTGTGCGCTGTCACGGATAAGTCGGATTTTACGCCCGTAGTTGGAGGGCATGTGCGCGTCGCGTGTGAGGTCGTCCAGCGGACCGATGATGAGCGTCAGCGGGGTGCGCAACTCGTGGGTGATGTTGGTGTAGAAACGGAGCCTTTCGGTATTCAACTCCTGCTCGGCCCGGATATTCTTACGCTCCAGCTCGATAGAAGTCTTCCACATCAGCCGGCGTCGATAGAGGAGGAAGCCCGCCCCGATACCCAACATCAGCAACACCCCATAGGCCAACTTGGCATACCAAGTCAACCACCAAGGAGGGGCGACGTACAGACGAAGGGAGGCAGCATGAGGCTCGTCCCACTCCTGATTGCGCAAACGTGCCTTAATCCGAAAATGATACGTGCCCGGCGAAAGGTTGTGGAAAGTCACTGAATTTTCATCCTCGACAGAAGTCCAACTGGAGGTCAATCCGTCAATACTATAGGCATACTCCACTTGGCCGTTTTGGGCATAATCGGGCACGGAGAAATAAATCGTATACGAGCCGCGTGCCCCCAAGGGATGACACTCCACAATCCGCACCGGAGAAACCGTACGTTTCTCTGTAAACGCTTGAGGCATAAACGCACAAACTCCCCGCAAGGAACCGAAATAAAGACGCCCACTGGCATCCATGCAACTGGAACGTTCTACAAAATTGTCCGTAGGAAGTCCGTCGCGATAGTCATAATTATCAAAACGCTGCATCGCCGGATTCCAACAAGAAAGACCGGCATTCGTACTGACCCAAACAAGACCTTCCGCATCCCGGCTTACCGAACGCACAAACAAGTCGGCCAATCCCTCTTGCAGACCATATACTTCATACGCTTCGGGCTTCGAAGGGTCTGCCACATACACCAATCCATAGCGTGTAGCAGCCCAAATGCCTCCCGACGCATCGACATAAAGCTGATTGATGGCATCATTGGGAAAAGTGTTTTGAAGAACAGTCAAGTGATAAACCATCTGCCCTGACCGATCAAACAACACAATACCACCTCCATAAGTCCCCACCCAAAGTTGTCCTAATGAATCACTGACGATGCTGGCCACGGCTTGATCGCGCAGGAAAGCGGTCATCTCTTCCTTAAACTCAGTCCCCCCATCCCGATAAACATAGATGCCAAACTCCGTCCCAATCCATATCTGCCCTTCCTCGTCCTTCCACAAGGAGTTGACATCTACATACCGATGCTTCATCGGCACACGCTTCATCCGGCCCGTCTTTATATTATAATGTATAAGGCCATCATCGAAAATGCCCAATAGCAAAACATCTTCTTCAGCCTCGATGATGGAGATAACTTGTCCGTTGGGACGGCTCAGGTAGGGTTGCAGATCGATACGTTTCTGCAAGTTTCCGCCCTCGAACAAAACCAATTCATTCTCCCCACCCAACCAAAGGCGATTGCTCCGGTCACAATAAAGGCTATACACCGGACGTTCATCCCTCCTGCCCTCGCCTATCGCCCGATAAGGAAGAATCCCGAACAAGGGTTGCGAATGGCCGATGAAGTCCAACCCCTTCCCATAATTGCCTATCCAGATATTCCCATAACTATCCTGCAACAGGCTTCGGATGTTGCGCGACGCCAGATACTGCCCCTCTTTCCCATCGGCCGTCAGGTTGTGGAAGCGTATCTCCGAAGCAGGACGAAGAGTCAAGTCCGCCAAACGAAGGATACTGATGCCCCCTACATCGCTCGTAATCCACAACGTCCCATCCTCCATCTCCTGTATATCATAAATATGGTCGGCCACTAACGAATGCTCCCGCTCAGCCTCATGCTGAAAACGGACAAAGGTCTCCCTCTGTTCGTCAAACCATCCCAAGCCCCGCTCCGTGCCTACCCACAGCCGATGCGAACTATCCCGGTAGAGGCAAAGAACATTGTTGCCCGGCAAGCTGTTCGGATCGTCCTCCCGATGGCGGAAACGCTTCACCCGCTTGGTTTTCAAGTCGACGATGCTCATGCCATCCAAGGCATGGCCGATGTACAGATGTCCCGCCCCATCGTCCAATGCACAACGATTGTTCTGCGGAAGACTATCCGTCTCACCTCCCGACAAAGGGGCAAATGTATGTCTCGATGAATCATAATAAACCACCCGGCCATGGTGAGGCACCATCCAGATGCCTCCATCACGAGCCTGGCCGAAATGCAACACATGAGCCAAGTCTCTGGTTTCCTCTTTATTATAGATATGGAAAGAATCGGTGGAACAGTCCAGCGCATAAACTCCGTCTCCATTGGAACCTATCCACAAAAAATCATTCGACCGGTCATAGTAGACCGTATTTAAAATATCATTAAGCAAGGCCGAATTACCACTTCGATACACCGTAAAGTGGCTCCCGTCAAAGCGATTCAGTCCACTCTCCGTAGCTATCCAGATGAATCCACGGCGGTCTTGGGCTATATCAGCCACAAAACTATTGGACAACCCTTTTTCGATACCGACATGCTGGATATGATAGGCTTGGGCGCCGACGGTCAAGCTGAAAAACAGGCAGAAGTAAGCTAACAGGTTTCGCATCATATGCTATTTTAAGGTTATAATTGCAGGGCAAATATACGACAAATAAAAGAATGTGCCAACTGCTTGGGTGGGTTTCCTTTCGTGCATGTCCCGACTTAATTTAAGTATCCTTGATAACTTGCCAGACTATCCTTGGATACTTGTCCATTTATCCTTGGATACTTATTCCTTTCATATTGGATACTGTCTTTTGTGTAAACGACTGTGCGAAACTTTAGTGATAATTTATCGGTTAGGAGTAAATGGTAACTGAATTCTCCTCCTTCCGGAAGGAGGAGTACCCGTAGGGGGAGGTGGTAGGAGAAACATGCCGCGTAAGCGATTCCTATTCTATATAATGTAAATAGGCCGAACCATTCTTATCCTACCACCCCGCCCGGTGGGCACCTACCCCCTCCTTGCTCCCCCGTTATCGGGGGAGAGCAACCTCCCAGGAGGAGGGGAGTTGATTACATTAATTCTTTATTAAATCCAAATCTGTGGTCATCTCGTTTAATCTGTCTCATCTGTGTGCCAGTTAAATTCCCATTTACCAATATAGAAATATGCATATGTGAAAGGGTTTCGGGCAGAGGAGAACTCGGCATTTGCCATAGACAAATCGGTCATTGCATGAATTGTCCCGCTACATGACCAATTTGCCGATTGTCCCTTATCTCCCGAAAGAGTACATTTGCACTGTTCCCTACGAAGAGGCAGGGAATGACAACATATTTATTCATCTAATATATCAGAAAAACAATGAAATCAGATTCATGCCAAATGAATGTCAAGACAGCGATGGCTGTGTTGATTTGTGCGGGTTTCATGGCCGGACATCCGTTGACGGCCCGAGCCGATGCTCATGAAGCCTTGCAAGTGGAAACGGTGCAACAACAAGCCAACATGATTGTGAAAGGTATCGTAAGGGATGCCATGGGGCCGGTAATCGGCGCCAGTGTCATAGAGAAAGGTAATGAAGGGAACGGCATCATTACAGATATGAACGGCAACTTCACCTTGACGGTAAAACAAGGAGCGACACTGGTCATCTCCTACATTGGCTATAAGACGGTGGAAGTGAAAGCTACGGCCGGACAATCCTTGGACATCACGTTGAAAGAAGACAACGAACTGCTGGACGAAGTGGTGGTAGTGGGTTACGGTAGTGTGAAGCGCAGTGATGTGACTGGTTCGGTATCTTCACTGGACGCAGACAACCTGACCGCCGCCTCACAAACCAATGCCATCGATGCCATGCAGGGGAAAATCTCCGGTGTGAACATCACCCGTAATGCAGCCCGTCCGGGAGGAAGCTACAACATCGTGGTCCGCGGGTTAAGCTCCATTAATAACAGTAACTCACCGCTCTGGGTTATCGACGGAATTCCTACCACATCCGATGCCAGCGACTTGAACCCCGCCGATATTGAAAAGATTGACGTATTGAAAGATGCTTCCGCAACAGCCATCTATGGTAGCCGTGGTGCCAACGGTGTCATCATTGTCACTACCAAACGAGGCAAGGAAGGGAAAGTCAGCATCAGTTACGACGGCTATTGGGGCGTACGCAAGGCCAGCAATCTGCCCGACATGATGACAACCGATGAATTCGTACAGTTCCGTACAGAAATGTTCACCGCACAAGGAAAAAGTACGGACCGATCCAATGCTGATTTCTTCACTCCGGAAGAATGGGAACGCATCGACAGCCGGAACTATACCGACTGGGTGGACTTGGTCATGCGCAACGGACAGCAGTACAGCAACACCGTCACCGCATCCGGTGGCGACGAACATGGTACTTTCTCCATCGGTTTGGGACAACTGCATGAAGAAGGAACCATTGATGATCAGGATTTCAACCGTTACAACATGCACCTTAACCTCAACCGGAAGCTCTCCAAATATTGGGAAGCCGGTGGTAGTCTTTATTTCACGCACAGCGTACAAAACATAGGTAGCTACGAGGCTCTGCGTTCGGCTTTCCGCCTACCGGGTGTGGCCTATCCGTATGACGAAGAAGGAAACTTGACCTACTACGTCTACCGCAACGATGTCTGCAGTAATCCGCTATTGGAAACCAGTGAAGACGGCGAACACCGGCAAAATAAACGCTATCGCATGTTCGGTAACATCTATCTGCAACTGAAACCCATTGAAGGATTAACCCTTCGTTCACAGTTCGCTCCACAATTTATTTATAAGCGTGAAGGTGTATACATCGGCCCGAATTCGAAGAACTCCAACCATAATCCGGAAAGTACCACTGCCGACTACAACCAGACCACTTTCTGGTCGTACGTATGGGACAACCAGGTCACTTACGAGAAACGCTTCGGCTTGCACAACCTTAACGCCAGTTTCGTGCAAAGCATCCAGATGGAACAGTGGGAATACTCCAACCAGAGTGCCAAGAGCTTCTCCTACAACAGTGAATGGTACAATATGGGCGCATCGGGATTGAGCAACGTGACCAAGTCAACAACCGACTTTGAGAAGCGCACACTGGCTTCTTACCTGGCCCGTATCCAATATTCATACAACGACCGCTACCTGCTCACCGTCTCCGGACGTTACGACGGTTCGTCCCGTCTGGCAGAAGGCAACAAGTGGGCGTTCTTCCCCTCGGCAGCCTTGGCATGGCGAGTATCTGAAGAGGAATTCATGCAACGTTTTGACAAGCTAAGCAATCTGAAACTCCGTCTCAGCTATGGTACGACAGGTAACGATGCGGTAGCCATCTATGGAACCCAATCCGGCATCTCGCAGAAGAATTATGACTTTGGCGGCACTACCGTACCTGCTTATTGGAAAGACGGACTGGCCAACCGCAATCTCTCGTGGGAAAAGACATACGAAATCAACGTCGGTCTGGACTTCGGTTTCTTCGACAGCCGCATCAACGGTGCCATCGATGTGTATCGTCGCGATGCCAAGGATCTCATCATGCAACGCAAACTGCCCAGCACCAGCGGATGGACATCTATTTGGGACAACATCGGCCACGTACGCAACGTCGGTGTGGAACTTCAACTCAATACGGTAAATGTACGTACCAAGGACTTTACGTGGGAAACGGACATTACGTTCTCCAAGAACCGTAACGAAATCGTGGAACTATATAACGGGAAAGTGGACGATGTGGCCAACAAATGGTTCATTGGCGAGCCTGTGGATGTCAATTACGACTATGAATTCATCGGCATCTGGCAAACCGACGAAGCCGATGAAGCAGCCAAATATGGTCAAAAGCCCGGTCAAGTACGGGTAAAAGACGTGGATAACAACGGTGTCATCAACGCTGACGACCGCCAGATTATCGGCCAACGCTCGCCGAAGTGGATAGGAAGTATGACAAACACATTCCGTTACAAAGACTTTGACCTGTCCGTTTATCTCTACACACAACAAGGCGCACAGGTGCAAGATGCCTTCATGTCATCATTCATGACCTTCGAAGGCAACTACAACCAGGTGGACGTACCCTACTGGACTGCGACCAACCCCAGCAACAAATATCCGCAACCCGGCAACCGCGGACAGTATTACGACGCTATGCGTTATGTAGACGTGTCGTTCGTCCGTATCGGCGCCATCACTCTGGGATGGAACCTACCCAAGACATGGATGCAGAAAGTCGGCATCAAGAACGCACGCCTGTATTTCACGACGAACAATCCGTTCACGTTTACATCCTACAAAGGATATGACCCCGAATGGGCTACCCAGAACACGTGGGGAACGGCCACTGGCTACACCACTTATTTAATAGGAACGAAAATCGAATTCTAAATACTGACTGACATGAAAACAAAAGATATTATCCTTTCATCCTTTCTGTGCTTTTGCATGGCGGGAGGTGCCACATCCTGTTCCGACTTTCTGGAAGAGGAAAACCGAAGCAACATCAATTCAAACGAATACTTTGCCGACGCCGACGGATTCGAAAGCTTAGTCAACGGGGCCTATTCTTCGTTGCGGTCCATTTGGAAAAACGAACCGTGGCTCTTTTGCCTCGGAGTAGACATCTATACCCGTGGCGAAAGTGAACTTATCAGCGGAAGCTATGGCAACCGTGACGTCTACAGCCGCGAACTTAATGAGTATGGCACATTAGACTCACAAAACGAGTTTGTCAGCAACTTCTATTCCAATGTATACTATGGTATACAAATTTGCAACACGGTTATCAACAAAGCCGAATCCGGCATAAACGGTCTTTCGGAAGCGACCAAAGCACAACGGGTAGCCGAAGTACGTTTCCTCCGTGCCTATTACTACTATTTACTGGTAGAGCAATTCGGCGAAATTGCCATTGTGACCGAAGAAATCGAGACACCGGTCGTTGAGTTCCCCAAGCATACGGAAGCCGAGGTCTATGACTTCATTCTTACGGAACTGGACGCTACCGTAGATGTGCTGCCCGAAACCCAAAGCGACTACGGGCGCATTACCCGTGGAGCCGTGAAGCATCTGCAAGCCTTGGTACACCTCACACGTGGCTATAAAGACTTTGCCCAGGCAGACGACTTCTCACAGGCTGCTGCCTTATGCGACGAGGTTATCAATGGCAATACGTATGCCTTACAACCGACCTTTGCCGATGTATTCCGCTCAGGCAATGAACAAAACAGTGAAATCATCTTTTCCGTACAATACGATGCCAGTTCACTCGGCAGTCAGTATGGCGGGAATGGACAGCAATGTCTCTTCGGGTTTGAATTATGGAACAAGGTAGTCAGCGGATTCGAAATAGGCAACACCACGTACGGCTGGAAAAAGAATCAGTTTATGTGTACCCAATTCCTGTACTCCTTGTTCAATACTGACATGGACAGTCGTTACGACGATACGTTCAAGAGCGAGTTCTATGCGACAAAAGCTGACCCGACCATCGGATTGGAAGTGGGCGACCTACGCGTCTACTTCCCGAAATATGACCAACCGTTCACACGCGAAGACTCATTGGCCGTCATCGCCGAACATCCCAACGCCATCATCATTACCAAAGACCGCTGGAAGCAAGACATTGAGAGCATGGGAGGAGCAGGTATGAGTCCCATGGTATGGAAGTTCTATGACCCGAATGCTACTTTCCCATCTAATAATACCAGTTACACCAGCACCAAAGATATCTTCCTGTTCCGACTGGCAGATACCTACCTGATGGCAGCCGAAGCCTACTATCAGATGGGAAACACCGAACAGGCAGCCGAACGCCTGAACGCCATCCGCCAACGGGCAGCCGTCACAGGACATGAAGCGGATATGCTGATTACGGCATCGGACGTAGACATCGACTTCATCCTCGACGAACGTGCCCGCGAACTGGTAGGCGAATACAAGCGCTGGATGGATCTGAAGCGAACCGGCAAGCTGATTGAGCGCACGTTGGCACACAACAACTTGGCGGCACGCGACAACCAGATGGATGAACACATCTTGGTGCGTCCTATCCCGCAATCGGTCATCGACCAAAGCAACGGAACATTCACACAGAATCCGGGTTACTAATTTTTCAATAGGTTTTTTAATAATAAATCGAAGAAGCTCCTCCATTCTCTCCACAAAGGAGGGATAAGGAGGGGCTTCCTCCATTTCAAACGACTTATGTCCAAACAACTTCAACACGCATTGCTATGGCTATTCATGTTGTTGGTCTCCACAGCATCGCATGCCACGACGTTCACCAATCCCATCTTAGGGGGTGACTATCCGGATCCTACCATCGTGAGGGACGGAGAGGATTACTACATGACTCATTCGGCGTTCAATTATGTGCCGGGACTGACCGTCTTCCACTCACGGGATTTGGTGAACTGGGAACCTGTCAGCTTCGCACTCAGCGAACATCTTGGCTCGGTATGGGCACCGGACATCTGTAAACACGACGGGAGGTTCTACATCTACTTCACCGTCAGCCAAGGGAATGACGATTTCAGCAATTATGTCGTGTATGCCGACTCACCCGAAGGACCTTGGAGCCAACCCATCGACTTGCAGGTGGGACGATGGATAGATCCTTGCCACGTAGTCGACGAGGAAACGGGCAAGCGTTGGCTCTTCCTTAGCGGAGGGCATCGCATCCGGCTGGCTGAGGACGGACTATCCACTATCGACGAACTGGAAAAAGTGTACGACGGTTGGCCCATCCCACAGGATTGGACCGTAGAAGGCTTTGCCCTGGAAGGTCCCAAAATGAAGAAGATAGGCGAATATTACTACCTGTTGAACGCCCAAGGAGGCACGGCAGGACCGGCTACGACCCACATGACCATAGTGGCTCGCTCGAAGTCAGTGGACGGACCGTGGGAGAACGCTCCGAACAATCCCTTGCTGCATACATACAGTGCCGATGAACATTGGTGGTCCAAAGGACACGGGTCGCTCATCGATACGCCGGACGGCCGATGGTGGATAGTTTACCATGCTTACGAGAAAGGTTTCCTGACCCTGGGACGACAAACGTTGTTGGAACCCGTGCGACTCACGGCGGACGGATGGCTGGAAGCTCCTACGGGAAAACAAGCCAATCAGCCTCTGCCCACTCCTTTCGGACAAACGGACGAACCGCCTCATCGGCCTCTCAATCGGTTTCGCGTAGGACTGGAATGGAAATTCTACCAACAATACGACCCCGCACGCTTCCGCACAGGTACCGATTCGCTATGCCTGCGGGCACAAGGGGACAACCCCGCCCAATCCTCTCCCATCCTGTTCGTGACCGGGGCGCATAGTTACGAGGTAAGCGTGAAGATGGAGTGCGACCCCGATGCGGTGGGAGGTCTCATCCTCTACTACAACGACCGGTTCTACCTGGGAACCGGATACGGACGGCAAGGCAAATACCGTTGGCGCAGAGGGAAACAACGAAATACCGGAAAACCGGATACGTCGAAAGCCATCTGGCTGAAGCTGCGCAACGAACACCATGTCGTCACGGGTTACTATAGTTACGACGGACAGCATTGGACGAAAGAGCAATGGGGTATGGAGGCTTCCGGCTATCATCACAATATGCTGGACGACTTTCAAGGTCTGTTGCCGGGACTCTTTGCCTACGGCGAAGGCGAGGTCCGGTTTACGGAGTTCAGCTATCGGGAATGGGAGTAAGCAGACAGTACTCCGCAGTTTACGTTCAGTTTACCCTGGATAAACTTTTAGTTTAGTACGGATAAACTAACAGTTTAGTACGACTAAACTCGCAGTTTATCAGTGATAAACAAACAATTTACCTTCGATAAATTGCAATAAACTGTTAATACAATGATTATCAACCTAATAAAAGGAATCGAATATGAAACTGATTTATTTGCTATGCATTACATTGTTGGCCGGATGTGCAGGCCGTGCCACACACACCGACACACAGGCATCCAAGCCCGGTCTTATCTGCAACGGCGTTCCTTGGTATGACGACCAGGGCAACATCATCAATGCCCACGGGGCTTGCATCGTACAAGATAACGGGCGCTACTACCTCTTCGGCGAATGGAAGTCGGACGAATCGAATGCCTTCCCTGGCTTCAGTTGCTACTCGTCGGACGACTTGGTGAACTGGCACTTCGAGAACGTCGTACTCCGCGTGCAGCCCGATGGCATCATGGGTCCCGGCCGGGTGGGCGAACGGGTGAAGGTGATGAAGTGCCCCAGCACAGGCGAGTACGTCATGTACATGCACTCCGACGACCTGAGTTATAAAGACCCCTACACCGCTTATGCCACTTGTTCGACAATCACCGGCGATTACCAGTTGCAAGGTCCCTTGCTCTACAACGGCAAGCCCATCAAACGGTGGGACATGGGTACTTTCCAAGATACCGACGGAACGGGCTATCTCCTCATCCACCACGGCTCCATCTATCGGTTGAGCAAGGACTACAAGTCTATCGAAGCCAAAGTGGCGCACGTGGAAGGTATGAAGGAGTCGCCTGCCATGTTCAAAAAGGATGGAATATACTATCTTCTGACATCCAACCTGACCAGCTGGGAGAAGAACGACAACTTCTACTTTACCGCTCCCGCCATCAGCGGCCCTTGGACCAAACAGGGACTGTTCTGTCCGGAAGGGTCACTGACCTACAATTCTCAATCAACATTTGTGTTGCCCTTGAAACACGAAGGCGACACCATTCCTATATATATGGGCGACCGTTGGTCCTATCCCCATCAGGCATCGGCCGCTACCTACGTGTGGTTACCGCTTAACACAGACAGCACACGACTCTCCATCCCTACCTATTGGCCTTGCTGGGACATCGAGACTCTCCAACCCATTGACTATTTGGAAGGGAAACAATGCATAAAAAGCGAACATCTGGACATGACCGATGAGTGGGAAGCCGCGGACAACGGATGGAAAGCACGCGACAAAGGGGCTGTGCTGAAAGCCGACTTCCACGGAACACGCATCATTGTCACCGGAGAAACCAATCCACATGGAGGCTATGCACGGATGACCCTGCAGGACGGGACTGGCGACACGTTACACACTTCTTTAGCAGACTTTTACAGCAAGGTAAAAGACAACGGAATACGCTTCATTACCCCTACCCAACCTGAAGGCGACTACACGCTCACCATCGAAGTGACCGGCATCAGCCCCCAATGGACCGATAAAAGCAAGACCGTGTATGGCAGCGACAACACGTATGTGACCATCGGCAACCTATATGCAGAATGAAGGGAAGCGCTTGGCGGTGTGAATTCTTTATCTTATCTTTGCGTCAGCTTAACAAAAACAAATCCGCGTGAAGAAAAGACCCATACAACCGCACACCGCCCTGCGCTTCCGCCGCTGGAGCCACAAACGCTATGCCGCCTTTGTAAGCATGGGACGGGAAGTGACCATCGGCCACCTGACGAAGCGTGTGGCGGACCGGTCCTTGAGCAAGCAGGCAAACACGCCGGATTTGCCCAACACACCATCCTATATGACTATTGAACTCCTGAAACAGCAGGTGCTGGCAGGCCAAGACCTGTCGCCCGAAGAAGCGGCATGGCTGGCCCGTCACGCCGAACGGGGTGCGCTTTACCAAGCCGCCCACGAGATTACCCAAGCGTGCGCCCCACGCGAATTCGACCTTTGCTCCATCGTCAATGCCAAGTCGGGCCGATGTCCCGAAGACTGCCGATGGTGCGCGCAATCCTCCCACTACCACACGCAGGCCGACACCTACGACCTGCTGCCCGCTGAAGAATGCCTCAGCCACGCCCGCGCCAACGAAGAACAGGGTGTACAGCGATTCTCCCTTGTCACCAGCGGACGGAAACCATCGAAACGTCAAATAGCCCGACTCTGTGAAACGGTGCGCCACCTGCGCCGCCACTCCTCCATACATCTGTGCGCCTCCTTGGGCTTAATGGATGAAGACGACCTGCGAGCACTCCACGAAGCCGGCGTGACACGCTATCACTGCAACTTGGAGACCACCCCCAGCTACTTCCCCACCCTTTGCTCCACACACACGCAAGCGGACAAGACGCGCACCTTAGAAGCCGCCCGACGTGCAGGCATGGACATATGCAGCGGAGGAATCATCGGAATGGGCGAGACGATGGAACAGCGCGTCGAGCTGGCCTTCACCCTACGCGGTTTAGGCGTACAATCCATCCCGCTGAACATCCTCAGCCCCATCCCCGGCACGCCGTTAGAGCATCAGCCCCCCCTCACGGAGGAAGAAATACTCACCACCATCGCCCTCTTCCGCTTTATCAATCCGTCGGCCTGCCTGCGCTTCGCAGGAGGAAGGACCCGACTGAGCCGGGAGGCGCAAAGCCGTGCATTATATATAGGAATAAACGCCGCCATCGTGGGCGACCTGCTCACCACCCTCGGCTCGAAAGTGGAAGAGGACAAGCGGCTGGCGCGTGAGGCGGGATACAGTCTTTGCGCCTCCTCATTCGACCGCCTGCACCTGTGGCATCCCTACACGTCCACCAGCGACCCCCTGCCCGTCTATAAAGTGAAGTCCGCCGCAGGAGCCACCATTACGCTCCAGTCGGGCGAGACCTTGGTAGAGGGCATGTCATCGTGGTGGTGCCAGGTGCACGGCTACAATCACCCCGTGCTGAACCATGCCGTAAAGGAGCAACTCGGCCGCATGGCGCACGTCATGTTCGGCGGCCTGACGCACGACCCCGCCATCGAACTGGGCCGCCTGCTCCTGCCCCTCGTGCCGCCATCCATGCAGAAGATATTCTATGCCGACAGCGGCTCGGTGGCAGTGGAAGTGGCCATGAAGATGGCCGTGCAATACTGGTACGCACGGGGCGTGGCACGCAAGACGAACTTCGTCACCATACGCTCGGGCTACCACGGCGACACGTGGAACGCCATGTCCGTATGCGACCCCGTCACTGGCATGCACGCACTCTTCGGTTCCGCCCTGCCCGTGCGCCACTTCGTGCCCAGACCACGTTCCCGCTTCGGCGGGGAATGGGACCCCAAGGACATCGCGCCCCTGCGGGAGACCATCGGACAGCACCGCGACGAGCTGGCCGCACTTATCCTCGAACCCATTGTGCAAGGAGCGGGAGGCATGTGGTTCTACCACCCGCAATACCTTGTGGAAGCCGCCCGCCTGTGCCGCGAACACGGGCTGCTGCTCATCTTCGACGAAATAGCCACCGGATTCGGCCGCACCGGGCGCCTCTTCGCCTGGGAACACGCCGGGGTGGAGCCGGACATCATGTGCGTAGGCAAGGCTCTCACGGGCGGATACATGACGCTCTCCGCCGTACTGGCCACCAACGAAGTGGCAGACACCATCTCCGGCCACGCCCCCGGATGCTTCATGCACGGCCCCACCTTCATGGGCAATCCGCTGGCCTGCGCCTGTGCCTGCGCCTCCATCCGCCTGCTCACCTCGCCGGAATACGACTGGCAGGGACGGGTGAGCCGCATCGAAGCCCAGCTGCGGAAGGAACTGGCTCCGGCGCGCCAACTCCCCCAAGTGGCGGACGTGCGCGTGCTGGGCGCCATCGGCGTCGTCGAGACGCGCCGCCCCGTGGACATGGCCCGCATGCAGCGCCGCTTCGTGGAGGAAGGCATCTGGGTACGCCCCTTCGGAAGGCTGGTCTACGTGATGCCGCCCTTCATCATCGAACCGGAACAACTCAGCAAACTGACCCGCGGGTTAGTGAAGATTGTGGCCGAAATGCCGGTTCCGCATGACGGTTCAGTTCACGAGCCGTGAACTACCTTAGTTCATGAGCCGTGAACAAATCGGGTCATAAAAAGCATACCTGTCCATTACATACAATAAAGACTATGACGAAAGAAAACGACTACGAATACATGCGCCGCACGCTGGAGCGACTGGCCGCGGAAGGCAACCTGCGCCGCATCCCCCGACTGACGCACGACGGACGCCACGTCACGGCGGAAGGGAGGCGGATGCTCAACCTGTCGTCCAACGACTACCTGGGCCTGGCGGCGGACACGGACCTGCGGAGCGAGTTCCTCGGCACACTGACGCCGGAGACGTTCATCCCCTCGTCCTCATCCTCCCGCCTGCTGACGGGCAACTTCCCCGTCCACGATGAGCTGGAAGCGGAGCTGGCCCGCCTCTACGGCAGGGAAGCCGCCTTGGTGACGGGTTGCGGTTACCACGCCAACACGGGCATCCTGCCCGCCGTGGCGGACGCCGACACGCTGGTACTGGCCGACAAGCTGGTGCACGCCAGCCTCATCGACGGTCTGAAGCTGGGCACGGCCCGCTACCTGCGCTACCGACACAACGACCTTAACCACCTGGAGCGGATGCTGCACGAATATGCGCCCACGCGCAAACGCACCCTTATCGTCACCGAAAGCATCTTCAGCATGGACGGTGACGAAGCGCCCCTCGGGCAACTGGCGGCACTGAAGCGGCGCTACCCCGGCACACTGCTCTACGTGGACGAGGCGCACGCCTTCGGGCTGCGGGGCAAGCGCGGCCTGGGCTGCGCCGAGGAGCAAGGCGTCATCCCCGACATCGACTTCCTGGTGGGCACCTTCGGCAAGGCCGCCGCTTCGGAAGGCGCGTTCGTGGTGTGCGGCCGCACAGCGCGCGAGCTGCTGGTGAACCGTATGCGCCCCTTCATCTTCACCACCGCCCTGCCTCCGGTCAGCGTGGCATGGACGCTGTTCGTCCTCCGTCGCCTCGTCCGGATGGAGCGGCGCAGGAAACGCCTCGCCACCCTGTCGGACCGTGTTCACCAGGCACTGCACGCACGGGAAGTGCCGGACTTGTCGTCCAGCCACATCATTCCCATCCTCGTGGGCGAGAGTTCCGAAGCCGTACTGAAGGCCGGAGCCCTTCAACGCCACGGGTTCTACGTGCTGCCCGTACGTCCGCCCACGGTGCCCGTAGGGACATCCCGCCTGCGCCTCTCCCTGCGCGCCGACCTGACGGACGAAGAAACCGCGTCACTCATCAAACACCTGCAAGACCTATGAAACAAGTATATATAGTGGAGGAGAATTATCCGCGCCTCCTCGTCTTCTTTGCCGGATGGGCGTGCGACGAGACCCCCTTCCGGCACTATCGTCCCCAAGGAACAGACTACCTGGTGTGCTACGATTACCGTACGCTGGACATGGACACGGACTTCGTAAACCGCTACGATGAGATACACGTCGTAGGCTGGTCGATGGGCGTATGGGCGGCCTCGCACGTAGGCTCCCGCCTTGGCGGGAACGTCCGCACCCGCGTGGCCCTCAACGGCACTCCCTTCCCCATCGACGGGCGCCGGGGCATACCGCCCGCCACGTACTGGGGCACGCTGGAAGGACTGTGCGGGGCATCGCTCCACAAGTTCCTGCGACGCATGTGCGCCGACAGCGCCGCCTTCCGCGCCTTCCTCGACATCACGCCCCGCCGCCCGGTGGAAGAGCTACGTGAGGAACTGGCCTCGATAGCCAAGCAAGACGCTTCCCTGCCCGCCCCGCGTTGGAATTGGACAGAAGCTGTAGTGGGCACGGACGACCGCATCATCCCTCCCGCCAACCAGTCAGCAGCCTGGCGCGAGGCGGGCACATCCGTCCGTGAAGTACCCTGCGCCCATTACCACGAACCCATGTTCCATCATTACCTGCAAGCCCGATGGACAAACGACTGATAGCCGAACGATTTGCCCGCGCCCGTGCCACGTACAGCCGGGAGGCACGGGTGCAACAACAGGTGGCCGAACGCATGATGGCCCGCATACAATCCGTCCTGCCGGACTTCTTGCCTCGTCGGGTCGTAGAGTTCGGGTGCGGCACCGGACTGTATTCAAGCCTGCTCTACGAGACGTGGCATCCCGAACTGCTTTACTTGAATGACCTCTGCCCGGAGATGGAACTTTGCTTGAGAAACCTCACCGCACATCATGGCGTAACCTTTACGCCAGGCGATGCGGAAACATGCCCCCTGCCCGGCGGACTGAACCTGCTGACTTCCTGCTCAACACTGCAATGGTTCGACTCGCCAAACCGCTTCTTCCAACGTTCCCAATCCTTGCTTGCGGACAAAGGAATACTGGCCTTCAGCACATTCGGAGGAAACAACCTGTACGAAATACGCGAATTGACCGGCAAAGGCCTCGCCTACCCGTCACTTCAAGAACTGGAAACATGGTTAAGCCGGGCAGGCTTTCACATACTCCGCATGGATGAAGAAGAAGTAACGTTGACATTCCCCACCCCCATAGACATACTCCGCCATCTGCGCATGACAGGAGTAACGGGAACAAGTGGACATACCTGGAGCCGAGGACGTCTCACCACTTTTACAGAAAGCTACTTCGAACGGTTCAAGACCGATGGTGGTGTATCGCTGACTTATCATCCGGTGTACGTAGTAACACAGAAATGAGCAAAATACTTGCGCATAAACTAAATAAAGATTACTTTTACCCGACAAATTGAACAAATGACTGATAGTGTATGAAAAGACGAAACTTTCTGCTCGGCCTGTGTCTGAGTCTGCTTCCGGTGCCTATGTGGTCTCAAATCACTCCGGCTCCTCGTCCCTACGTGGAATATCTGCCTGTCACTAACCATGGCGACCGTGTTTATGCTTTGGGGGAACAGGCAAGTGTGCGTCTGCAAGCCAATGTGGCCGGCCGTGCCTTGGACGGTGTGAAGGTATATGTCACCTGTGGCCCCGAAATGCAATCCCCCGACTATGTAGACAGTCTCTGTTTCCACAACGGTTCGGTGGAACTTCCTGTTGGAACCGCCCATGAACCGGGATTCCGCACATGCCGGTTTCGCTTCCTTGTGGAAGGCAAGGAGTATAAAGACATCGTAAAAGTAGCTTTTGCTCCGGAGCTGATACGTCCGGTCATCCCCTGTCCGAAGGATTTCACTGACTTTTGGCGGCATGTATTGGAAGATGCCGATAAGAACATACCCATGGAGCCGGTTGTCACACGCCTTCCGCACCGTGACACAGACTTTGCCGAAGTGTCCTTGGTGAAAATTAATTGCGGTGAAGACGGACGTTGCATCTACGGCTATCTTATAAAGCCCAAAGCGGAAGGAAAGCATCCCGTCATTCTCTACCCTCCCGGTGCCGGATCCAAGCGGATAGTACCGGAATATGATTATGCCCGTGAAGGATTTATCTCCTTGAAAATAGAAATACATGGGCTTTCGCCCGAACTTCCGGAAGAAGAGTACAAGCAAGGGCAAAAAGCAGTGGAAAATTACATGTACCGGGGATTGGAGACTCCTGAAGACTATTATTATAAGGATGTCTATGTCGGTTGCGCCCGTGCCATAGATTTTCTATGCTCTCTGCCGGAGTTCGACGGGTGTAATGTCGGCGTTTCCGGTGGCTCACAGGGCGGTGCACTGACAATAGTAACGGCAATGCTGAACAAAAAAGTAACTTTCTTAGCGCCTTTCTATCCTGCGTTGAGCGACATGAACGGCTTCTTGGAAGGAAGAGCCGGCGGATGGCCTAAGATTTTCAGTTCGCATCAAGTCGGTGAACGACAGCTACCAACCACGCCAGAAACAGCTGTACGTACCTTATCCTATTATGACGTGGTGAACTTTGCCCGCCAACTGACTGTCCCGGGGTTCTATTCCTATGGCTACAACGACGAGACCTGTTCGCCAACGTCTATCACGGCCGTAATCAACAGTATAAAAGCACCGAAAGAAGTAGTCATTACTCCCGTATCCGGTCATTGGCGATTTGCAGAGACCAACCGCGCCTCTATCGAGTGGATGAAAAAGCGACTGAAGTAATGAAGCGCATCTATAATCAATCCTATACCTGAATGCGGATGTGATTTATTTTGACAATACGTATTGACATTCAATCACCTTTTAGCGGGCGGAATGCAAATAAATGTATAAAACGGGCGGTCAATCCTTTCCATTAACCGGAATAGTGCTCAAATACGTCTGATTTACAGCTATTTATGTTTATTGAAAAACACTTAACTGTTTGCTCGGCAATGCTTAACTGTTCCTGCTGAAACAGTTAAGTATTTCGGGGGTAAACACTTAACTATCTCGGAAGGAACAGTTAAGCGTTTTTCCTGTGAAAGTTCGGCATTCCCCGTTGGATAAAAATGTTTTAACAAAAAACCGGTTTACCTTGTATCATATAAGCCGATTGAGTCCGATTTATCTATCTTTTGCCAGCGTGAATACGAATTCCAATCCTCCCTCGGGATTGTTCTTGGCGGAAATGGTGCCTCCGTGGATAAGAACCGCGTTCTTCACGATGGCGAGTCCAAGACCTGTTCCTCCCAGCTTGCGCGAGCGGCCTTTGTCTACACGGTAGAAACGCTCGAAAAGGCGGTTCAAGTGTTCGGGAGCAACTCCAACGCCATTGTCAGCAAAACTAAAGTAATAGAAATTCTCGTCCTCGCGGAAGAGGCTGATGTTGATGTGTATGTTGGTGCCCGCATACGCAATGGCATTGTCCATCAGATTGCTGAAGATAGAGTAGAGCAAGGTGTAGTTTCCGCGCAACAGGATGTGAGGTCTCAAGGAATTGACCACTGTGATGTGTTTCTGCTCCAAAGCGGAGGCCGACTCGTTCACAATGTTGTTCACCAACACACTCAAGTCCACTTTCTCCATGTCTATCAAGTTGGCGGCTTCGTCCATGCGGGTAAGCACGGAGATATCACGCAAGAGGTGTGTCAGGCGATTGCTTTGCGCATAGCATCGTTCGATGAACATCTTCAGCTTTTCGGGCGGAAGGTTGTCGTTGTCCACGATGGTTTCCAAATAGCCCTGTATGCTGCTTACGGGCGTTTTCAGTTCGTGGGCGATGTTTTGGGTAAGCTGGCGTTTCAGTTGTATCTGCTCTTCTTCCTGCGTAATGTCGTTGACACTGATTTCAAAACTCAAGTCTTGGAAAATAATGCATTCCACCACAAAAATGCGTCCGTTTTTGTTGATGTTGAGCGAGATTCGTTTTTCGTCCTTGCCCATGGGCCGACGTTGCGCCCGGTCTATAAAGTCCGTAATCTTTTGGAATTCACGGATACTGAAAATGTCCTCGGTAGTCTCCAAGTTTGAGTCCGAAATGATGTTTCCATATTGGATGAACAGGTTGTTTACCAATATTTCCCGTTTCTCGCGGGTAAATACGCCCAACCCTTCACGGGAAGTTTGCAAGTGGGTAATGAGTTTCTCGCGTTCAATGTAGAGAGCCTCTTTAGTTTCCCGCAAACGTCTGTATATTTGCACGATGTGTTCCGATATTTCGCCCAACTCATTGTGCGGGAAGGCTGATTGGAGGTCTTCTATCGGTTCATTCTTATCCGCCCGTTTGGCGAACTGGCGCAAGCGGGTGATGGCAGTACCCAGTCGGGAGGTAAATTGGTAATAGATGAACACCAGCACAATGGTCACAAGCAGGATGAACAGAATGTAGTGCTTGTCCACGGCCAAGGCTTTTGCAAGGTCAATGCTATAAGGCAGGGCGGAACGGATAATAACATTGTTACAGTGGGTAGCCGCATAGAAATAGGTGACACCCGTAGTGGCCGAAGTACGTCTCACGTCGTATCCTTTGTGCATGTTTGACAAAGCTTGCCGCACTTCGGGGCGCGTCAAATGGTTCTCCATTTGAGCGCTGTCCTTCGCACTGTCATAGAGGACATCCCCCTGCAGATTCATGATGGTCACACGCAGGTGATTGGGACTGAAACTGTTGCTCAGATAGTCTTCCATAAACGAATCCCAAAGCGTATCAGGCTTGGACTGGAGTTTGTAATAGAGATCCTCGTTGTAGTCCTGCAATTGCAGGTTGAGCAATTCTATCTTATACGTCTTTTCCCGTTGGTATTGGAACGCGATGACGCTTACCGCAAAAATAAGGAACAATAGGATGACAGACAAGAATAGCCTGCGGCTGAACGAGAGACAATGGCGTATTTTATTCGGCTTCAAAGCAGTACCCATATCCTAAACGTGTTACAATACATTTACCGTACACTCCGATTTTTTTTCTCAGACGGGTGATGTTCACATCAATGGTGCGGTCCAGCACATACACTTCGTCGCTCCACACTTTATTTAATATATCTTCCCGAGAGAATACCCGTCCTTTGTTTTGCAAGAGAAGTTTCAGTATCTCGAATTCTTTTTTGGTCAGAGGCGCTTCTTCTCCGTCTATCAGCACTTTTTTCTTCACGATGTCCAGTGTGAGGCTCTTGTACGTCAATTGTTCTACAAATTGGTCGGACTCGCCCGCATTGGTGCGGCGCAATACGGCTTTTACACGTGCGGCCACCTCGCGCAGGGAGAAAGGTTTCGAGATGTAATCATCGGCTCCCAGGTTAAATCCCGTCACGGTGTCATTCTCCGTATCCTTGGCAGTGATGAAAATGATGGGTATCTGTGCCGTCTTAGAATCTTGTTTCAACATGCGTGCCATCTTGAAACCCGAAATCTCACCCATCATCACATCCAGCAGAAGCAGGTCGTACTTGCTGAGGTCCATCCGCAGGGCTTCTTCAGCCGAGTTGGCTGTATCCACCATGTAATTTTCGTTTTCGAGGTTGAACTTCAAAATCTCGCACAAATCTTCTTCATCGTCCACGACTAATATTTGGTACGTTCTCATCCTTTTAGAATTTTATATGTTACAAATGTATGTTTTATTTTTTATCGGTGCAAAAATGAGGCCTTTTTATTACGTAGACATGAAACAAGTGTTACATTCTGATTACAAGGTTTGCAGGAAACCCATAGGAATGTTAACTTTGCAGGCGAGTAAGGAGGATTTATGCAGGTGACTGAAGTTCCTCTTTCGGGAAGAAGGGGGTGAGTTTTTTCAAGTTCCATCTGTTCCTGACAGTAAAATGAGCATTTTTAATATGAAAGAGACAAAACGTTTTATAGCTCCGGGGGCGTGGTTCTCCATGGATTATCCGGCGGATTGGAATGAGTTTGAGGATTCGGAAGAGGCATTTCTCTTCTATAATCCGAACGTGTGGACCGGCAATTTCCGTATATCGGCCTATCGGGGAAACGCCTCCTACGGACACGACTCCGTGGAGCAGGAATTGCGCGAGAACACTTCCGCCAGGCGGATAAAAATAGGAGCATACGAGTGTGCCTACAGCCAGGAAATGTTTATGGAGGGAGAAAACCGCTACGTCTCCCACATCTGGGTGGCAGGTAGCGGCGACATCGTCTTCGAGTGCACCTTCACTACCGGACAGGATAAGCCTGTAGACGAGGCAGAAGGTGTTATCGCTTCCCTCCGGGTACGCCAGGCAGGCATGAAGTATCCGGCCGAGTTGATACCTGTACGCATATCGGAAATTTACCAGATAGACGAAGCTTATGAGTGGGTGGAGAAAACCGTGAAAGAGGTGCTGAAAAAAGATTTTCAAGGCGTGGAGGACGATATTCAGTCTATGCAGGAACTGGTGGACAAAGGTGTGATACCCCCTAAGAAGAGAGAGCGTTGGCTGGCGCTTGGCATTGTGCTATGTGTTATTCTGAATAACGAAGTGGACGGGCTGGAGTGGCGCACGCTCATCGACGGAAACCGGGAAGCCCCTGTCCTGTTGAACCTGGCTGCAGGCACATGGACGGACCCCATGAAACTGACATGGAGCAAGGTGAAGGCTGGCGGGAAGGTAAATCTGGTGGAAGCGTATGTCGAGGCTTGCCAAGCATAGTCCATGCCAATATTCAGCCAAGAAGACGTTTTTGTTCTGCAAAGAAGAAGCCAATGCTTTGCCAATGTGAGACCCTACTAACTCTGAGTTTAAGACAAGGGGGGCGGTCCGAAAAACCGGTTGCAAAAGGATTCAAGGATAAATAGCGAAGTATCCAAGGATAAACGCCAAAGTATCCAATAATATTTGGGCGGATAACCAACGATAGTCAGGTCACTGACATAAATAAGTTTATAACTATACCAATCAACAAATCACAACCGGATTTTCAGACTGGCTCCCAATAAGACGCATTCAAATTATACAATATGACCCCAATCCTACAAGTAGAAAACCTGACCAAGTCCTTTGGTGACCGGGTGTTGTTTGAGGACATCTCCTTCGGCCTGGCGGAAGGCCAGCGGGTGGGACTCATCGCACGCAACGGAAGCGGGAAGACGACCTTGCTCAATATCCTGTCCGGAAAGGAAGGATACGACTCCGGCACCTTGACCTACAGGCGCGACTTGCGTGTGGGCTATTTAGAGCAGACGCCCCACTATCCGGCCGAACTGACCGTACTACAGGCCTGTTTCCATTATGGGCGGAACCATAACGAGGAGCATGAGCTGAAGGCCAAGCAAATACTTTCCCAACTTAATATACGTGACTTCGACCAGCGCATAGGAAACCTCTCCGGAGGACAGCTGAAGCGTGTGGCCTTGGCCGATACGCTCATCAGCGAGCCTGATTTTCTCCTGCTGGACGAGCCTACCAACCACCTGGACTTGGACATGACCGAGTGGCTGGAGGATTATCTGCGCCGCACCAATGTGACTCTCCTCATGGTGACGCACGACCGTTACTTCCTCGACCGCGTATGTTCCGGCATTCTGGAAATAGACAATCGCACTCTTTACGCCTACAAAGGCAATTACTCCTATTATTTAGAGAAGCGCCAGGAACGCATCGACGCACACAATGCCGAGGTGGAGCGTGCCAACAACCTGTATCGCACGGAATTAGAATGGATGCGCCGCATGCCTCAGGCACGTGGACACAAGGCACGCTATCGCGAAGAAGCCTTCTACGAACTGGAGAAAGTAGCCAAACAGCGCACGTACAACACACAAGTGCGACTTGATGTAAAGGCATCCTACATAGGCAACAAAATCTTCGAGGCCGACCACTTGTACAAATCCTTCGGCCCGTTGAAGATATTGGACGATTTCTCCTACATCTTCGCACGTTATGAAAAGATGGGCATCATAGGCAATAACGGCACCGGAAAGTCCACCTTCCTCAAAATTCTGATGGGCATCGAGCAGCCCGATGGCGGCACGTTGGATGTGGGCGAGACCGTACGCTTTGGCTATTACTCGCAAGAAGGACTTCGGTTTGACGAGCAGATGAAGGTGATAGACGTGGTGCGCGACATCGCTGAAGTCATCGATTTGGGCAATGGAAACCGGCTGACCGCATCCCAATTCCTTCAGCACTTCCTCTTTACTCCAGAGACCCAGCATAACTATGTCTACAAACTATCCGGAGGCGAACGCCGCCGGCTATACCTCTGCACCGTTTTGATGCGTAATCCAAACTTTCTGGTGTTGGACGAGCCCACCAATGATTTGGACATCATGACCCTGCAAATACTGGAGGACTACCTGCGGAACTTTGCCGGGTGTGTCATCGTAGTGAGCCATGACCGATATTTCATGGACAAAGTGGTGGACCACCTGCTGGTGTTCAACGGAGAAGGAGACATACGCGACTTTCCGGGAAACTATACGCAATATCGGGAATGGAAGGAAGCCCGCCTCCGCCACGAGCGCGCGCAACAGGCCGCCTCCCGTCCGGCTCCGGCCAAAAAGTCCGATGGCGACACCCGTAACGCTAACCGTCCCCGCCGCATGAGCTATAAGGAGAGGAAAGAGTTCGAGGCGCTGGAGCAGGAGATAGCAGCCTTGGAAGCCGAGAAGAAAGCTCTGGAAGAAGCCTTATGCAGCGGTACCCTCTCCGTGGCCGAACTGACCGAGAAATCCAAACGCCTGCCTGTGGTGGACGGACTGATAGATGAAAAAACCGAACGATGGATGGAACTAAGTGAAATAGAAGAATAATGAAAGCAACCCTTACGAACTACCATACCCACACCTTGTATTGTGACGGGCGATGCCAAATGCATGACCACATCCGCTTTGCCATCGACCGGGGCTTCACCTCCTTAGGTTTCTCCTCCCACGCACCTTTGCCTTTCCCCACGGCTTGGACGATGGAGTGGGATCGCATGGATGAATATCTGGCCGAGTTCCACCGTATGCGCCACACATATGGCAAGCGTATCGAACTGTACATCGGACTGGAGATAGACTATCTTGATGAACGTCATAATCCCGCCTTACCCCGCTTCGTTAACCTGCCATTAGACTATCGCATCGGTTCCGTTCACCTCCTGCGTGACCCCGAAGGACAGATTGTGGATGCTGACCTTCCGGCTAATAAGTTCAGGCAAATGGTGGAGAAACATTTTGACGGAGATGTGTGCGAGGCCGTTCGCCAATATTACGCCCGTTCTTTGTCTATGGTGCGTCATGGAGGATTTGACATTGTAGGACATGCCGACAAGATACACTTCAACGCCTCCTGCATGCGGGTGGGCATCATGGACGAACCTTGGTATGATGTCCTGGTTCGTTCTTACTTTGAAGAGATTGCACGCCGAGGCCTGCAGATGGAAATAAACACCAAGGCTTACAAGGAACTGGGCGTGTTCTATCCCAATGAACGTTACTTCACCATTCTGCATGACTTAGGCATCCGTGTGCAGGTCAATACCGATGCCCACTATCCCGACCGCATCGACTCCGGACGTGAAGCCGCCCTCCATGCCCTGCGTCGTGCGGGTTACCGCAACGTGATGGAGTTGCACGGTGGGAAATGGACAGAAGCGGAGTTATAAAATTATTCCCCCACCATACGCTCTTCTCCATATACCCGGATAGTGAGTGGCTCGCCGGAAAGTCTGGTGACGCTAACCCCTTCTTCCTTCGTCACCCGAACACGGAGCGTACGTTGACGGAAGTTCAGTCGGAGGGTGTATCCTTTCCATTTAGGAGGCAATTGGGGCGTTAGACAGAGCGTGCCGTCTATTACGTAAGTTTGCAGGAAACCGCTTACGAGAGCCATCCAGGCACCGGGCATACTGGTGACGTGCAGACCCTGTTCAGCTTCGTTGTTATAGTCATCCAAGTCCATGCGGGTGGCATGCATGAAAAGGTCGTAGGCCTGTTCCATGTCACCGATGCGTGCGGCGAGGATGGAGTGAATGTGGGGCGATAGGGATGACTCGTGCACCGTCATGGGAGCGTAGAAACGGAAGTTGCGCCGCAAAGTATCGACATCGAAGTGTTGCCCGTAAAGGTAGATGCCAAGCAGCACATCGGCCTGCTTGATATAGCATGAACGCAGGATACGGTCCCATGACCAGTGCTGGTTCAGTGGGCGTTCTTCCGAGGGAATGGCACTGGTATCGCACAGTTCCTTGTCCAAGAATCCATCGTTTTGCACGAATATGCCTCGTTCCTTGTCCTCGGGCAGGTACATACGACGTATAATGTCCTCCCAACGGGCGCTCTCCTCCGCTGAGTTGAAACCTGTCTTGCGGCAGATGCGAGCGTAGTCCTCCGGACGTTCGGAAGCGATGAGACGGATGGCCTGCAAGGTGGACTTGAGGCATTGCACGCAGGAATAGTTCGTGTACCAGTTATTGTCCACGTTGTTCTGATACTCATCCGGACCTGTCACCCCCAAAATGACATATTGTCCCCGCTGTTCGGAGAACGACACACGGCGGCTCCAATAGCGACAGACTGCTATCATCACCTCCAGTCCGCAGGAAGCTATGTAGTCCATATTGCCCGTGGTACGGGCGTGCCGGATGATGGCGTGAATGATGATACTGTTACGGTGTATCTCCTCGAAGGTAATCTCCCACTCATTGTGACATTCATCCCCGTTGTTAGTCACTTGGGGATAAAGGGCTGCTCCACCTCCGATGCCCAGATTGCGCGCATTGGCAATGGCCTGCGGCAGTTGGTTGTAACGGTAACGCAGAAGGTTCTCGGCGATGGGGCGCGAAGTAGCCAAAAGGAAATAAGGCACGCAACACAACTCAGTGTTCCAATATGTATTGCCTCCGTACTTCTCGCCCGTGAAACCCTTAGGCCCTATGTTCAGACGCGGGTCATCACCACGGTACGTTTGGTAGAGCTGGAAGATACAGTAACGTATGCCCTGTTGAGCTTCGGGATCCCCCTCGATAGTGACATCAGCTTCGTCCCAAATGTCCTCCCACGCCCGGCAGTGTTCTTCCATCAATGTGTCCCAACCCTCGGCACGTGCATGGGTGGCAAGTTCGGTGCAGGTTCCCACTAATGACTTTCGCTCATAATAAAGGGAGGAGGCGATGGCTACGTAGCTTTCGAGTGAAACGGTGTCGCCCGGCTTCACATCGATGCCTACACTGAAGCCAATGGTGTCTTCCTTCTCGATTCGGATAGGGCTGTGGGGTGTCTCCCGGTGGTTCTTCCCCACTCGGTAGCTGAGAGCATAGCACACCTGGGCATCCTCATGCCGGGTCTGGGTGTGCATATAGGCCACATGAGGCGTGGTTCCTTCACTCAGGAGATTCCATACGCGCTCACCTGTCACCTCGGAGTGGTCTTTCAAGTTGGCTTCTATCAAGGGCATAAGGGAGAGTTTTCCGGTGTAGTTAAGCGAGGTCACCTGATACTTCACCAAGCAAAGGTCCGGGCGTGCCATATGCGTCAAGTGCTCCACATGTATGCGTAGTCCTTTACCTCGGGGTGATGTAACTTCCATGTCTCGATAGGCGATTCCCCGGCGCATGCTCAGTTCACGGGCATAGGAATCGATACCCCAGCGTGCCAAATCCAGTTCTTCATCAAAGAGACGCAGGCGTATACGACTCCAGTTGGCGGCTCGGGGTATGCGGGTGTAATAAGTTGGGAAACCGTTCTTCCACCAGCCCGTGCGGGTCTTGTCCAAGTAAGGCACTCCGGCCACAAAGCAAGCCGGATAACTGTCGCTTGAGTAAGGTTCCTCAAAGTTTCCGCGTTGGCCTATACGCCCGTTCCCCAGGCTGAAGATACTTTCCGTCATGCGAAGGTAGTCGCTATGAAATCCGTCTTCGCGGATACTCCATTCATCGGTGATGAGGTATTGTTTCATGGATGGCTCGATTTAATCTTGTAACTCATTCTTGCTATTCAGATTTTTCATCCTTTCTCTTTGATAATGCCTACGCAGCAGGCTCCCATTATGAGCATGATGCCCGCCATGACCAGCATGTTAATCTCCGGAGGCAGACCGCCTTCGGGCGTGAAGAGAGCGAGAATGCTTCCTCCTAAGGCAGCGGCCACAATCTGAGGCACGCAGATGGTGCCGTTAAAGAGACCGAGATACGTGCCCATGTGTCCCCCGCTCAACGCGTTGGTCAAGATGGTGAAGGGCAAGGCAAGCATGGCCGCCCAGGCACACCCGATGAGGATGAACGAGAGGAACAGCATGTATTGGTTATGGATGAAGTAAGTGGAAATGAACCCGATACCGCCCAAAACAAGGCTGAGGGCATAGACTATCTTACGATTATTGAACAGGGGAATGCACACGGCCCAAAGCACAGACCCAATGGCCTGCACGGCAAAGAGCACGCCCACCCAGTTGGCGGCCGTTTGGTATTGCAAGCTGGTGGTGTCCAATACGACACGCTTCACGCCATGCACCAAAGTCTCCGTGGTGGGTGCACCGAACACGTTGGCGGCGATGCTTCCGTTGGTGTACGTCCACATGAACATGAAGGCGAACCAGCAGAAAAACTGCACCAATCCTACCGTCCAGAAAGCCTTTGGCGCCTTCACGAGCAGACGGAGCATGTTGACCTTCTCTTTCTCCTCTTCTTGCGTGATTCCGTGGTATTCGGCGTATTCCTTCGGAGGCATTTCCTTCACCTTCACCGAGGTGTAGATAACGCAGAGGATGAGGATGGCCGCACCGATGTAGAAGGACCAGATAACCGTGTCCGGTATGACACCTTGCGGGGCAGTGTTCTTCAGTCCCACCCAAGCAAAGATGAAGGGGAACAGGTAGCCTACAAGGCTTCCTGCGTTGCACAAGAAACTTTGGATGGAGTAAGCCAAGCCTTTTTGTTTCTCGTTCACCATGTCGCCTACCATCATTTTGAAAGGCTGCATAGCCATATTAATAGAAGTATCGAGGAACATTAGGGCGAAGAGGCCGAACACCATGGCCGTACTGACGCTCATGCCGAAACTTCCCGCATTGGGTAGGAGGCACATCACCAATACTGCAATGAGTGACCCGATAAACAGGTAGGGAATGCGCCGTCCGAAGCGACACCACGTCTTGTCACTGGCCGCTCCCACAAGCGGCTGCACGATGATGCCCGCCAAAGGGGGTAATATCCAAAAATAACTCAGACTATGCGGATCGGCGCCTAAGGTAGCAAATATCCGGCTGATGTTGGCACTCTGCAAGGCGTAGGCTATCTGTACGCCGAAGAAACCGAAGCTAATGTTCCACAGCTTCCAGAAACTTAAATTAGGTTTTGTCTTCATGTGTATGATATGGTTATTTTATTTCGTTGTTCCTCTCACCACTAAGTTCGTCCGCACTATTTTGTTCGGACTCTTCTCCGTGCCGTCCAACTTCTCCTGTAAAATCTCAAAAGCGCTACGTCCCACTTCCTCGCCATGCTGCTCCACAGTGGTCAGCTTCGGGTCGGTGTTTTGGGCAATGGTTCCGTTCGTGAATCCGCAGATAGACACTTCTTCGGGTACCTTCACCCCCATAATCTTGCAGGCATAGAGAATGCCCGCGGCAGTTTCGTCATTGATGGCGAAGAATCCGTCCGGATGTTCTGGACAATCCAGCAGGTCAGGCGTGATGGCGATGGCCTCCTCGCGTGTGTCGCATAGGAGCATCATGTCCTCGTCCACGGGGATGTGATATTTGCGCAGGGCGTCCAGATAACCGTTGCGCCGGTTCTTGGTGATTTCCAAATGCGGGTCGGCTCCATAGAAGCAGATGCGCTTGCATCCCGTCTGTATCATATATTCTACGGCCGTGAACGAACCGGCATAGTCATCCACTACCACGCGTTCGGTGCGTACACCGGTGCAGATGCGGTCATAAAAGACGATAGGAATATTGTTGTCCAGCAATTCCTGGTAGTGTTCGTAGCGCGAAGTGCCTTTGGCCAAAGAAGCGATGACCCCGCATACACGGGCCGAGAGAAACGAACGGGTGATGTTTACCTCTTTTTCGTAGGACTCGTTGCTTTGCGCCACCAGTATATTATATCCGGCTTGTGAGGCCGATTGCTCGATGCCGCTCAGCACGCACGAAAAGAAGTGGTGTATCATCTGGGGCACAATGACGCCGATGGTGTTCGTCCGTCCCGCCCGCAAGTTGATGGCCTGTGCGTTGGGCTTGTAATTATGTTCGCGGGCATAGGCTTGAATCTGTTGACGCATGTCACGGCTAATGTCAGGATTGTCCTTCAAAGCGCGTGACACGGTAGAGGGCGACACACCCAATGCCCGTGCGATATCTTTAATGGTAATCTGCGGTTTATTCATGGCCAAAGGTTTTGCAGCCAAAGATAGAAATTTATTTTGAGTTAGGCGTTCCTTTGACTGAAAACTTCGCAAAAGTAACCCAATCCTTCCAACCGCTCTTATCCGAAAAAGAAGATTGTTCCGTCCACTAACCGCAAACGATTGCGTCCGTCTTATTTAGCAGATTTATAATCCTTCACCAACCCTTCCTTCATCCAGTTGGCCAAGGCCTGCCGGTTATCGCTTAGAACAAAACGGCGCTGGTCGAACGTATTTTGAATGTTACCCAGCTCCACATACAAGGCGGGAGGCGTGGAGTGGAGCAACACATAGAGCTTGCGTGCGCTGACAGTTCCTTCAAACCCTCGCGTAGGCTGATGTTTGTCATATTTCTGCTGGAAAAGGTTCTTCATGCCACGCGCCATGCGTTCGCCATACTTACTGCCCGGTGCGTGATAGAAGAAGACATCTATCTGTTCGCCTTTGCCCCTGCTGTCTACGTGCAGGAAGACCGAACGGCAATACCCGTACATCTTGCGGTCCTTGGCATAGAGTTCGTTTATCTTGTCACAACGTTGCTGGAGGCGTGCCACCTGGTTCAAGGGGATGGCATCGCCCATGCATGTCTCCCGCTTGCTGTTCTTCAAGTAACGGTCATCACGTATTCCGTCCTTCTTGTCTTGGATGATGATGCGCACCGCCGCGCCTTCTTCCATCAGGTTGCGGGCCAGACGCAAGGCTACGTCATAGGCATACTCATCTTCGTGCAATTCATGCTTACCCACCCTACCTATGGCACCGGGATCAGGACCTCCATGACCGCTCACGATGTAGAAGCACGCGCCCTTTAAGCTATTGCCCTTTACCTTCACTTCCTTGAATTTCTTGCCGAACAATGGCTCCTCCAAGGTTTGAAGCTCTCTGTCTCTCGTGGAGGCACCGCCTTTTTCTCGCAAAGGCGGAAGGATGTATTTCACCCCTAACCTCAGTTCTTGTTTGCCTTTCAGCGTCTTCTCGTTCAAGCGAAGGAATTCCCGATAATACGTGCGACTAGGACGGTTATTGCGCTCCAGGAAAGCGGCGATGCCTTCGCCCGGGCGGGGTGTATCGGTAGTTTGCTGGGCTTGCAAGGCCACGGACAAGGTCAGAAAGAAGGAAATCAGCAGGGTGCGTACCATAATTAATATGAATAATCGTGCTAAAAACAATTTTACGTGGACAAAAGTACATTATTTTCCTTACTTTTGCACCATATTTCGCATTTAATTGATAACAGACATAGAATTATGACCAAACAACTGAAACCTGAAACCGTCTGCGTACAAGCCGGATGGTCTCCCAAAAAGGGCGAGCCGCGCGTGCTCCCCATCTATCAAAGCACCACTTTCAAATATGACACGAGCGAGCAGATGGCCCGTCTTTTCGACCTGGAAGACAGTGGTTACTTCTACACCCGCCTGCAAAACCCCACGAACGATGCCGTAGCGGCCAAGATTGCCGCATTGGAAGGAGGTGTGGGCGCCATGCTGACATCCAGCGGACAAGCCGCCAACTTTTATGCCATCTTCAACATCTGCCAGGCGGGCGACCACTTTGTATGCTCTTCGGCCATCTATGGAGGCACGTTCAACTTGTTCAACGTCACCATGAAGAAGTTGGGCATCGAAGTGACTTTTGTCAATCCCGATGATTCGGAAGAGGAAATCGCCAAGGCTTTCCGCCCCAACACCAAAGCCTTGTTCGGTGAAACCATCTCCAACCCCGCCCTAGAAGTGTTGGACATTGAAAAATTTGCCCGTATCGCCCATTCTCATGGCGTACCTCTCATTGTAGACAACACCTTCCCTACTCCAATCAATTGCCGTCCTTTCGAATGGGGAGCAGACATCGTGGTGCACTCTACCACTAAATATATGGACGGACACGCTACTAGCGTAGGTGGAGCCATCGTAGATAGCGGGAATTTTGACTGGGACGCCCATGCCGACAAATTCCCTGGTCTCTGCACGCCCGATGAATCATATCACGGATTGACCTACACAAAGGCATTCGGCAAGATGGCTTACATCACCAAGGCCACGGCTCAGTTGATGCGTGACCTGGGCAGCATCCAAAGCCCGATGAACGCTTTTCTTCTGAACTTGGGTCTGGAGACTTTACATCTGCGCATGCCTCAGCATTGCCGCAATGCTCAAAAGGTGGCCGAATACCTCCAGAAGAATGAAAAAGTAGCATGGGTCAACTATTGCGGCCTGCCAGGCAATAAGTATTATGAATTGGCAAAAAAATACATGCCTAATGGGTCGTGTGGTGTCATTTCCTTCGGCTTAAAAGGCGGACGCGACGTGGCCATCCGCTTCATGGACCATCTGAAGCTGGCCGCTATCGTCACTCATGTAGCTGATGCCCGCACCTGTGTACTCCATCCCGCCAGCCATACACACCGCCAGCTTACGGACGAGCAACTTATCGAAGCCGGCGTACGTCCCGACCTTATCCGCTTCTCCGTAGGTATTGAGAATGCCGAGGACATCATTGCAGACATTGAGCAGGCACTGAATGCGTAAGTCAATAATGTTAACAAGCCCCCCTTCGTTGAGAGTGAAGGGGGCTAATTCATTTTATAAACCTACACACTCAAGAACAAAAAGAGAGCACACTGAAAAGCGTGCTCTCTTTTTACATATTAAAGAATAGAAATGATTTTTTATTTCTTCTTCTCAGCTTCCAATTGCTGCTTCAGAGCGGCCAAGGCGTCAATGTCACCCAGCGTTGTAGAAGCGGCCTGGTTCTGAATAACCGGAGTTTCTTCCTTCTTGCTTGCGCTTGCCTTGCGAGCAGCCTTTCTTTCAGCTCTCTCCTCAGCTTTGGCAGCATCTTCAAAAATACGGCTATGAGATACAATGATACGCTTAGCGTCCTTGTTAAACTCGATAACCTTGAACGGAAGTTTTTCTTCCAATTGAGCCTGTGTACCGTCTTCCTTAACCAAATGTTTCGGAGTAGCGAAACCCTCCACACCGTAAGGCAGAGCCACTACAGCTCCCTTGTCCAACATTTCGATAATAGTACCATCGTGTACGGAACCTACCGTAAAGACAGTTTCGAATACATCCCAAGGATTTTCTTCCAACTGTTTGTGACCAAGGCTCAAGCGACGGTTGTCTTTATCTATTTCCAATACAATCACATCAATGTCCGCACCAATCTGTGTAAACTCAGAGGGATGTTTAATCTTCTTCGTCCAAGACAGGTCGGAGATGTGAATCAAGCCGTCTACTCCCTCTTCTACTTCTACGAACACACCGAAGTTGGTGAAGTTGCGTACTTTGGCCGTGTGCTTGCTTCCAATCGGATATTTCTCTTCGATGGTTTCCCATGGATCCGGTCTCAGTTGCTTGATACCCAAAGACATCTTGCGCTCTTCGCGATCCAACGTCAAGATAACAGCCTCTACTTCGTCGCCCACTTTCATGAAATCTTGAGCGGAACGCAGATGTTGTGACCAAGACATTTCGGATACGTGAATTAATCCTTCTACACCTGGAGCGATTTCGATGAATGCACCATAATCGGCCATCACCACGACTTTGCCTTTCACGTGGTCACCCACCTTCAAGTTCGGGTCGAGGGCATCCCAAGGATGCGGAGTCAGTTGCTTCAAGCCCAATGCGATACGCTTCTTCTCGTCATCGAAGTCAAGGATAACGACATTCAGCTTTTGGTCAAGCTCAACAACTTCATGCGGATCGCTTACGCGGCCCCAAGACAGGTCAGTGATGTGAATCAAGCCATCTACGCCGCCCAAGTCGATAAACACACCGTAAGAGGTGATATTCTTGACAGTACCTTCGAGAACTTGTCCTTTCTCAAGTTTACTGATGATTTCTTTCTTCTGTTGTTCCAACTCAGCTTCGATGAGCGCCTTGTGCGAAACAACCACGTTCTTGAATTCCTGGTTGATTTTAACCACCTTGAATTCCATTGTTTTACCAACGAATACATCGTAATCGCGGATAGGCTTCACGTCGATTTGCGAACCGGGCAAGAATGCCTCGATACCGAACACGTCTACAATCATACCACCCTTTGTGCGGCATTTGATATATCCCTTGATGATTTCCTGGTTTTCCAAAGCTGCGTTTACACGGTCCCAAGAACGGGCTGCACGAGCCTTGCGGTGCGACAACACCAGCTGTCCTTTCTTGTCCTCCTGGTTTTCGATGTACACCTCAACACTGTCACCTACTTTCAAGTCCGGATTGTAACGGAATTCACTCATCGGAATGATGCCGTCTGATTTGTAACCGATGTTCACAACTACTTCACGCTTGTTCATTGCGATTACGGTACCGTCCACCACCTCACGGTCAGTCACCTTATTCAGCGTGTTGTCATACGCCTTCTCCAAGTCTTCGTGACTAACGTTAGTGTTTGTTTCACCATGTTCATACGCATCCCAGTTGAAGTCATCAACGGGGGCTACTTTGTCAAATTTTTCCATTAATAATTAATAAGTTAATAAATAAATTAATTGAGTGAGACATTATGTTGACTCATAAATTGGGCGCAAAGATAGTACATTTTTTCTTGAATGACAAAATGTTCGGAACAAATTTTAATCCGCAGATTAAACTCCATAAAGTGTCGCCACAATCTGCCGTTCTCCTCCATGATTACGAAACTCACAAAGGTAAACACCTTGCCACGTACCCAAAGCCAACCTGCCGCCTACAATAGGGATGGTTAGGCTCACACCGAAAAGTGAGCACTTGGCATGGGCTGGCATATCGTCAAGTCCCTCCAAGGTATGTTCGTAATAAGGTTCGTTTTCTTTAACCAAGTGGTTCAGTATCCGTTCCATATCACCGCGCACGTCGGGGTCAGCGTTCTCGTTGATGGAAAGGGCGCACGAAGTGTGCTGCACGAAAAGGTTCAGCAACCCGACTTCGGGCAACGGACGGGGCAAATGCTCCATTATCTCGCGCGTCACCAAATGACATCCCCGCCTTTTGGCGGACAAACGAAAGGTTACTTGTCGCATCATATGTTTTTTCTGTTCTACTGATTAACAGGACAAAAGTACGGATTTTTTTTGAAAGCAAGTGAACAAAACTAATATAAGCTAAATTTGATTAGTTACTTAATATATTATTTGCATAAAATAAACATGACTCGAAATATAATTATCACACTGTCACACTTTGCAGGAAAAGCCCGATGAAGAAAAAAAGTTCATCCGATAAATGCGTAGTTGTATAAATGGGAATTTAGCCCCCACCAGACCTCCCCCCGTGGGGGAGGCTTTGAATACTAAGTAGAATACAATAGCTCCCCCACGGGGGGAGTTGAGGGGGCTTCTAAGTTATCATTGCCAAGTATTTGAACCGGGATAGTCAAGTGTTACGGTGAGAACACTTAAGTATTTTATTGGTAAACAGTTAAGCTTTCCCGAACAAGAAACATGAAGTTTTGTCAAACCCTGCCAGTTTCAAATAAAATCCGTATATTTGCAAGTTGTTAAAAACTTGATTGAAACGTGAACCAGTTCGAACTTACATCCGACTATAAGCCTACGGGTGACCAACCCGAAGCCATCCGCCAACTGACTGAAGGTGTAATGCAAGGCTTGCCCGCACAAACATTACTGGGCGTCACCGGTTCGGGCAAGACTTTTACAATAGCCAACGTAGTGGCCAACGTGAACAAGCCTACCCTCGTGCTGAGCCATAACAAGACATTGGCCGCCCAATTGTACAGCGAGTTCAAGGCATTCTTCCCCCACAATGCCGTGGAGTACTATGTGTCCTACTATGACTATTACCAGCCCGAAGCCTATCTGCCCTCTACAGACACTTATATAGAGAAGGACCTTGCCATTAATGACGAAATAGACAAATTGCGCTTAGCCGCCACATCAGCTTTGCTAAGCGGACGACAAGACGTCCTTGTGGTAAGTTCCGTGTCATGCATCTACGGCATGGGCAACCCGGCCGACTTCTACGAGAACGTCATCGAAGTCATCCGGGGCAAGATGTTCAGCCGCAACGTTTTCCTGCGTCGGCTGGTGGACAGTCTGTACGTGCGCAACGACGTAGACTTGGCCCGAGGCAACTTCCGCGTGAAAGGCGACACGGTAGACATCTATTTAGCTTATAGCGACAATCTGCTGAGGGTCGTCTTTTGGGGGGATGAAGTGGACAGCATCGAGGAAGTAGACCCCGTGAGCGGTGTCAGCGTAGGAAACTTCGACTCGTACAAAATTTATCCCGCCAACCTCTTCATGACCACTAAGGAAGGCACCCTGCGCGCCATCCATCAGATAGAGGATGACCTGCACAAACAAGTGGATTTTTTTGAGAAAGAAGGAAAACCGCTAGAAGCCAAGCGTCTGTACGAACGTGTAACCTACGACATGGAAATGTTGCGCGAATTGGGACATTGCTCGGGCATAGAGAACTACTCGCGCTACTTCGACGGACGTGCAGCCGGCACCCGTCCCTACTGTCTGCTGGATTTTTTCCCAAAGGACTACTTGATGGTGATAGACGAAAGCCATGTGAGCGTACCTCAGATACGTGCCATGTACGGAGGTGATCATGCACGCAAAGTAAACCTCGTAGAATATGGTTTCCGCCTGCCAGCCGCCATGGACAACCGCCCGCTGAAGTTTGACGAGTTCGAGAACATGACCCACCAAGTGATTTACGTCAGCGCCACCCCGGCCGAATACGAACTGATGAAAAGCGAAGGCATCGTGGTGGAACAGGTTATCCGCCCGACAGGCTTACTGGATCCTCTTATCCAGGTGCGTCCCACACACAACCAGATAGACGACTTGATGGAAGAAATACAACTGCGCATTGAACGGGGCGAACGTACTTTAGTGACTACACTCACCAAACGCATGGCCGAGGAACTGACGGAATACTTATTGGATAATGGCATCCGGTGTAACTACATTCATAGCGACGTAGATACGCTGGAGCGTGTCAAAATAATGTCAGACTTGCGCGAAGGCGTGTACGATGTGCTTATCGGGGTCAACCTTCTGCGCGAAGGATTAGACTTGCCCGAAGTATCATTAGTAGCCATCCTCGACGCTGATAAGGAAGGCTTCCTGCGCTCCCACCGTTCACTGACCCAAACTGCGGGACGTGCTGCCCGAAACGTAAACGGACTGGTCATTATGTATGCCGACCACATCACGGAAAGCATGCAGCTCACCATAGACGAAACCAACCGTCGGCGCGAGAAGCAGCTTCGCTATAATGAGGAACACGGCATCACCCCCAAGCAGATACGCAAGGCGCGCAACCTCAACGTGTTTGCAGGCACCGAAGCGTTCGCTGAAGGCACTTCCGCCCCCAAACCTTACGCAGAGCCGGAAGATTCACCCAAACTCCATGCTGCCGACCCTGTGGTGCAATACATGTCGCCCGAGCAGTTGCAAAAGAGCATAGAGCGCACCCGTAAACTCATGCAGGAAGCCGCCAAGAAACTGGACTTCCTGCAAGCTGCCCAATATCGGGACGAGCTACTGAAGATGGAAGATATTTTGAAAGAAAGGACATCCACTACAAATTAGCACATCTGTCCATATTAAGTCATTAGCACATTGACATACTAACCGCATTAAACGTTATGGAAACATTTCTCCAGATGGTCGCCAAGGACCTTTATCACAGCATAGGAAATGACTTGAGCCGAACGGCCATCGTCTTCCCCAACAAGCGAGCCTCCCTGTTCTTCAATGAACACTTGGCCGCGCAGAGCGATTGTCCTTTGTGGTCGCCTGCCTACGTCAGTATCAACGACCTTTTCGAACGCTTGTCCACATTAAAAAACGGAGACCCTATCCGTTTAGTGTGCGAACTCTACAAAGTGTTTCGTGAGGAAACCCAAAGCGCAGAGACACTGGATGACTTCTACTTTTGGGGCGAACTTCTAATCAGTGACTTCGACGATATAGACAAGAACATGGTGAAAGCCGAAGGTCTCTTCAGTAATCTGAAAGACCTGAAGGACATTATGCCAACCCCCGACTACCTGAATGAAGAACAGACAGAAGCCATACGCCAATTTTTCCATAACTTTTCACCAGAGAAACGTACCGAACTGAAGAACCGCTTCATCAACCTATGGGACAAACTGGGTGACATTTACCGGAGTTACAAGCAACGCTTGGCCAAATTAGGCATTGCCTACGAAGGCATGCTCTACCGACAGGTTATGGAAGAACTGGATACCTCACAACTGGAGTACGAACGCTATGTATTCGTGGGCTTCAACGTACTGAACGAGGTGGAGCGACGCTTCTTCCAGGCCTTGCAAGACGCCGAAAAAGCTTGGTTCTATTGGGACTATGACATCTTCTACACCCGACTTCCAGAGAACAACACGCCTCCCTTCCGGCACGAAGCAGGCGAATTTATCCTAAGCAACTTGAGCCTTTTCCCCAACCGGCTTCCGGAGTCATGCTTCGACGTGATGAGCCGTCCCAAGCGGGTGCGTTATATCTCTGCCCCTACTGAGAATGCACAGGCACGATATCTTTCCACCTTGCTGGCCGAGGATAACGTGAAAGAATGTGACGAAAAAGAGAATGCCGTAGTACTGTGCAACGAGTCACTGCTGCTCCCCGTACTCCACACCCTACCCTCCAACATAAAGAATGTAAACATCACCATGGGCTTCCCCCTGGCACAGACTCCCGTGTATAGTCTGATAAACGCTTTGATGGAGATGCAGACCACAGGCTACCGGAGTGACACGGGACGTTATACATACGAAACCGTATTACCCGTCCTGCGCCATCCCTACATCCGAAGACTGACGCCACAGGCCGAAACGCTGGAACATCAGCTGACCAAAAACAACCGTTTCTATCCTCTGCCTTCCGAGTTGAAGACGGACGCGGTGTTGGAAAAGATATTCACTCCGCAAAACGGCATTAAAGAACTGTGCGCTTACCTGACGGAACGCATCAAGGACGTGTCTGCACTCTATCGGACCTCTCCGGAGGAAGACACCACGGATATCTATGGGCAACTCTATCGCGAATCACTCTTCAAAAGCTATACTTTGATAAACCGTCTGCATAGTCTCGCAGAGAACGATGATTTGCAAAACATACGCACCGACACGCTGAAGCGCCTTATGAACCGCTTACTGACATCCGCCAGCATTCCCTTTCACGGAGAACCTGCCATAGGCTTGCAAGTAATGGGTGTGCTGGAAACGCGTAATCTGGACTTCCGCAACTTAGTGATGCTCTCGGTGAATGAAGGCCAGCTCCCTAAGTCGGGAGGCGACTCTTCATTCATCCCCTACAACCTGCGTAAAGCCTTCGGCATGACCACCATTGAGCACAAGAACGCCGTTTACGCCTATTATTTCTACCGCTTGATGCAACGGGCGGAAAACGTCATCTTGATGTACAACACCTCCTCAGATGGGCTGAATCGGGGAGAGATGTCCCGCTTCATGTTACAATATCTGGTGGAATCACCCGGGGAAATCACACGTGAATACCTGGAAGCCAGCCAGTCTCCGCAAACATCAGCTGAAATCCGCATCGAAAAAACACCTGAAATCATAAAACGCCTGTGCGACATGTATGACACGCGCCTGCACCCAGACGTCTTCCTCTCACCATCAGCTCTGAACACTTACTTGGATTGCCGTTTGCGTTTCTATTATCGGTATGTTGCAGGACTGAAGCGCCCCGATGAAGTTTCAGCTGAGATAGACTCGGCCTTGTTCGGCACCATTTTCCACCGCTCGGCCGAGCTGGCGTACAACGATTTGACCCAACACGGCAAGGAAATACGCAAAGAAGACCTGGAAGAACTCCTCAAGGATGAAGTCAGATTGCAAAACTATGTGGACCAGGCTTTCAAGGAAAACTTTTTCCACGTGCCAATCAATGAGTGCCCCGAATACAACGGCACTCAGCTGATACACGCCAAGGTCATAGGTTTCTACTTGAAACAACTCTTCCGCAATGACCTGCAATACGCTCCCTTCACCATGGAAGGCATGGAGCATAAGGTGAGAGACACTATTGAAGTGGATACCCCACAAGGACGATTGCCCATACAGATAGGAGGCACTATAGACCGTATGGACAGCAAAGGGGATATACTACGCATTGTGGATTACAAAACGGGAGGCACGCCCAAGACCCCGGAAAACATCAAGCAACTCTTTACACCGGCCGAAGGACGCCCCAATTACATTTTTCAGACCTTCCTCTATGCCGCCATCCTTTGCCACAAACAGCCCAGGAAGGTGGCGCCTTCCCTACTCTACATTCACCGGGCAGCTTCAGAGACCTACTCGCCGGTCATTGAAATGGGAATGCGCCAAAACAAGGCTCCTGTCAACGACTTCAGTCTGAAGGAAAACGAGTTTTGGAAGGAATTACATGCACTGCTCCATGAACTGTTCGACCCGCAAGTACCTTTCACTCAAACGGAACAAAGCAAACAATGTGAATATTGCGATTTTAAGCGTTTATGCAAACGATAAATGAATATTTAGTATTTCATCTTAGTAAGTAACATAATTTCAGATGATTATAATCAAATCGTATTTTGAAACTAAAAAATAGGCAAAAATTTGTATACTCCAAATCTTTGACCCACCTTTGCAGCGAAATTACGAAAGAAAGCGTTTTGTAATCCTCATCGGAGGGCAGATAATATGCCGGATAAGATGACTGGGTAAAACCAATCACCTTATCCGGTTTTTGTTTGTCCAATAAATATGATAATAAACATAAAACGATAAGAAAATGAAAAGAGATGCTATTGATTTAGGTACAGTGAAAGTGTTTACACTGTTCAAGAAGTATTTTATCCCGACGCTGTTCGGCATGCTGAGCATGTCGGCCGTCACAGCCATAGACGGTATATTTGTCGGGCATGGGATAGGCAGCGACGGTATTGCCGCCATCAATATCTGCATACCCCTGCTCATGCTGTTTACCGGCGTGGGGCTGATGGTTGGAGCAGGCTCGTCGGTGGTGGCTTCCATCCAATTGTCACGTGGAAAGCCTAAAGCGGCCCGCATCAATGTGACCCAAGCTATCCTGTTTGTAACGGTTGTGGCGCTCATTCCGTCTGCTTTGATGATGGCCTATCCGTCTGCCACCGCCCGACTGTTGGGCGCGTCGGAACATCTGGCCCCGATGGTCAGGGAATACCTCCTGTGGTTCATTCCTTCGCTGATGTTCCAGATGTGGTGTTCCGTCTGCCTGTTCATCATACGCCTGGACGGTGCCCCGAGGCTTGCCATGATGTGCAACGTGGCCGCTGCCCTTATCAGCGTCCTGCTTGGATGGCTGTTCATATTTCCTTTAGGCTGGGGACTGATGGGTGCGGCATTTGCAGCTACGATAGGCTTGTTTGCCGGTGGTCTTATCGGGCTTGTCTATCTGTTTCGGTTTGGCCGTAAATTGCGCTTTTATCCAATCAAGTGGAGCGTTAAAAGCATGCGGCTTTCTTTCCGCAACTTAGGATACCAATGCCGCATCGGTTCGTCTGCCCTATTGACGGAAGCCACACTGGCCACGCTAATGTTTGTCGGCAACCAGGTGTTCATGAAATATTTGGGCGATGACGGTGTGGGAGCGTTCGGCATAGTCTGTTACTACATACCGTTCGTGTTCATGGTAGGCAATGCCATCGCACAGTCGGCACAGCCCATCATCAGCTATAATTTCGGCTTGGGCTATCGGGCAAGAGTGGTGGCCACGGAGCGCATCGCACTGCTTACTTCCGTTGCAAGCGGGGTTATCATCATGGCAGCCTTCTGTCTGTTTCCGCATATACTGGTGGGACTGTTTATCAGTCCGGATAATCCGGCTGCCCGTTTAGCCATCGAAGGGTATCCCTATTTCTCTGCCGCTTTTATCTTTTTTATCCTTAACCTTACCGTTATAGGGTATTACCAGAGCGTGGAACGGGTAAAACCAGCAACTTTCTTGGCTCTGTTGCGCGGATTTATCTTCTTGATACCTTCTTTCATCCTCTTGCCCCAAGCTATAGGAACAAAGGGTATCTGGCTGGCATTGTGCTTGTCAGAGATGCTGACCACTGTAGTGATTATTGTGATGTACAGCAGAGCAACGAGAAAGGTTTATTTACAACAAAGGACTGAATAAGTGAAATTATACGATTTGAATGTCTGCATTTCACCAAATAATGTATTCGTAAATGAAGCTATGCTTCAATTGTTATAGAAGTAAGTTGAAATAGGCATAGAAGCAATTTGAAATGGTTGTTACAGCTTGCTTACTTTGCTTCCCATCCTATGCTTGGCAATTTGCAGACATTCATTTTATACGATAAGACATATCGTAGGGAGAGCGTTTTGTAATCCTCATCAAAGGCAGATATAATATGCCGGGTAAGATGACTGGGTAAAACCAATCACCTTGCCCGGCTTTTTGTTTAACAAAGAGTTTAGGCTATATAAATGTGAATTTAAACAAATGGGACTGGTTCTTGAAGGCGGAGGCATGAGAGGGGCTTTCACCTGCGGCGTGCTTGATTACCTAATGGATATAGGTATAGAGTTCCCTTATGTAATCGGTGTATCATCAGTTTCAGGATGAACTGTATCCGTTCGATTATGAAACCTATCGGCGCAATCCGGCTCGTTTTGAAGTGTCACTACAAACTGCTTTTTGCTGCTTCCTAAGATTTTAGGAAACAGCGGTATTTGGCTTGCTCTACCAGCATCGGAAGTTTTGACATTATCAATAATCTTTGTCGTTTGCGGATTATTCCGAATTCATCCGACAAATGTGTAGGCAGAAGGCAAGGTTTAATTCTTCGTTCCAGACCCGACGACATTGTCTTACAAGCATTATTCCTTACAAGAAAGGAATGAAAAAGCAACACCATCTGTCCCTATTTATAACTTTCACCGATTTGATTTCCGCAAAGTTTGCCTGAAGCGTTTCTCGCGGGTCTCTGGGAATGTTAGAAACCTAAGGGGTAACACCATTTTACCGCAAAACCGGCATATCCTCCCGAATTTTCTATAAGCCTGTTCAGAGGCATATTCCCTACCTTTACATCCGAATAATAAAGAATGAACGTATGAAATTACTGAAGAATCTTCTGTTGTCCGCCCTGATGCTATGGGGCGGCGTATGCGCTACCTATGCGCAAGAGAAAACGACGACGGCAGGCGTGCCCGTGGTCAAGTTGAACAACGGCGTGGAGATGCCCCGGTTCGGCATCGGCACGTTCCTCCAGCCCAGCGACGAAGTGTGCGAACAGTCGTGCCTCACGGCATTGAAAGCCGGCTACCGCCACATCGACACCGCCCATGCCTATCAGGACGAGGCAGGTGTAGGCCGTGCCGTCAAGGAAAGCGGCATCCCCCGCGAGGAAATCTGGATTACCAGCAAGCTCTGGCCCACGGAATACGGTGAGGGCAAGACATTGAAAGCCATCGACGAGATGCTCGACCG
>CASENS010000092.1 GCA_949289345.1 uncultured Bacteroides sp. | reverse complement strand
CGTCCAGCCAAGGCGGTGCCTTCGTCCAGCCAAGGCAAAGGGAACGTCCAGAGGTGGCGATGCCAACGTCCAGAGGTGGCAACGCCAATGTCCAGAGGTGGCAAAGGCGTACTTCCGATTTTGACAATCATCCCCCACGAAAAGAAACCGGGCGTGCCGGGAGAACCCCCTAATTTTGCACCGAACTTTATAAATCACAATTTGTATATGACAGCAATGAAAGAAAGCAAATGCAAATGTCGGATGCAGCTATGGGGAATGCTTGGTTGCATCCTGCTGGCCACCGCCTGCAAAGAGGCTAACGAACAGCCGCTTGCCGGAGGGAGTTATGAAACGATGAAAGTCACAGTTTCCGACCAGGAACTGAACACCGCCTACTCTGCCACCATCCGCGGACGGCAGGACATCGACATCTATCCGCAGGTGTCGGGCACCATACAAGAGCTGTGCGTGGCCGAAGGCGAAAAGGTACGCACGGGGCAGACGCTCTTCATCATCGACCAAGTGCCCTACCGGGCGGCACTGAACACCGCTATTGCCAACGTGAAGTCGGCACAAGCGGCATTGGCGACTGCCGAACTGACTTACGAGAGCAACAAGGAACTGCGCAAGCAGAACGTGGTGTCGGATTACACCCTGCGCACCTCTGAGAACAGCTACCTCACCGCCCAAGCTGGGCTGGCGCAGGCTGAGGCACAGGAGGTGAATGCGAGGAATGACCTCTCGTACACCGTGGTGAAAAGCCCCGGCAATGGCGTGGTGGGCACACTGCCTTATCGAGTGGGTACACTGGTCAGCCCCAGCATGGCGCAACCGCTGACCACCGTGTCGGACAACTCGTCGATGTACGTCTATTTCTCCATGACCGAAAACCAACTGCTTGCGCTTGTCCGCCAATACGGCACCTTGGACAGTGCGCTGGTGCAGATGCCCGACCTGCAACTGCAGCTCAACGACCAGTCTGTCTACGAAGAAAAGGGTCGCATCGAGACCATCAGCGGTGTGATAGACCGGCAGACGGGTACGGTGAGCGTGCGGGCAGTGTTCCCCAACGGGAAGAGACTGCTGCATAGCGGCGCATCGGGTTGTGTACTGATGCCCAGCACCTACACAGACTGCATCGTCATCCCTCAAGAGGCGACCGTGAAGCAGCAGGACAAGATAATCGTATATAAGGTAGTGGACGGGAAAACCACATCCACGCTGATTACCGTGGCAGACGTGAACGACGGGCGCACGTACATCGTGACGGGCGGCCTGAACGTGGGCGATGAAATCGTGTCCAAGGGTGCCGGGCTGGTGCGCGAGGGCATGACGGTCAAATAAAACAAAGGAGGACGTGAAAACATGAAAGAGAATATATTTATCAAACGCCCCATGGCAGCCATTGCCATCTCCATCCTGATTGTGATGATTGGGGCGATTTCGCTCGTCAGCCTGCCTGTAGAGCAATATCCGGACATCGCGCCGCCTACGGTAATGGTGCAAGCCACTTATACGGGTGCCGATGCCGATGCAGTGATGAACAGTGTCATTATGCCGCTGGAGGAAAGCATCAACGGTGTGGAGAACATGATGTACATCAGCTCTACCGCCACCAACTCCGGCACCGCCACTATCAACGTCTACTTCAAACAGGGCACCGACCCCGACATGGCGGCAGTAAACGTGCAGAACCGCGTCTCCATGGCACAGGGGCTTTTGCCTGCCGAAGTAACCCAAATCGGCGTGCAAACCATCAAGCGCCAGAACAGCTTCCTGCAAATCAATTCGCTGAAGAGCCCAGACGGACGATATGACGAGACCTTTATTGCCAATTATCTCGACATCAATGTTATTCCCGAAATCAAGCGTATTCCGGGTGTGGGTGAAGTTGTGGAATTGGGCGACACATACAGTATGCGTATCTGGCTGAATCCGGAACGCATGGCGCAATACGGCTTGCAACCTTCGGATGTGACGGCGGTGCTGAACGAGCAGAACCTGGAGGCACCGACCGGCTCATTAGGTGAAAACTCGGACAACGTATTCCAATACACCATGAAGTATCGTGGCCGTCTGGAGGAAATGGGCGAGTTCAGTAACATTGTAGTGCGCTCCAACGAAGACGGTTCTGTGCTCCGGCTGAAAGACATTGCAGAAGTGGAATTGGGACGTGAATCGTATGCCTATCACGGCGAAGTAGATGGTGTTCCGGGTGTGACATTCCTTATCTTTCAAGTAGCGGGTAGTAACGCCACAGAGGTAAATGCTGCCATCACCGCCAAGATGGACGAGATGAAACAGAACCTGCCTGCTGGGCTGGAATTTGTGCAAATGATGAGTACCAACGACTTCCTTTTTGCTTCCATCCACAACGTGGTAGAAACATTGGTCATCGCTATCATCTTGGTTATCCTCGTGGTCTATTTCTTCCTGCAAGATTTCAAGAGCACGCTGATTCCGTCAATCTCCATCATTGTTTCGCTGGTCGGAACCTTTGCTTGTTTGGTTGTTGCCGGATTCAGTATCAACATTCTGACACTGTTTGCCTTAGTGCTTGCCATCGGTATTGTGGTGGACGATGCGGTGATTGTGGTAGAAGCGGTACAGACCAAGTTCGACATCGGATATAAATCACCCTATCAGGCCACACGCGATGGTATGCGTGACGTGTCAATGGCGGTTGTCACCTGCTCCATCGTCTTTATGGCGGTATTCATTCCCGTAACATTCATGGGCGGAACCTCAGGTGTGTTCTATACGCAGTTCAGTATCACCATGGCAACAGCGGTGGGCATATCCCTTATCTCTGCCATGACCTTGTGCCCTGCCCTCTGTGCCATCCTGATGCGTCCTGCTGAAGGCGAACACAATCTTAAAAGTTTCAATGGACGGATACGTGCAGCCTATAATGCTTCGTACACGCCCATATTGAATAGGTATAAACGGGGCGTGATGTATGCCATCCGTCACCGCTGGCTAGTATGGAGTTCGTTGGCTGTTGCCGTCATCGCATTGGTTGTGTTGATGAGTACTACTAAAACGGGACTTGTGCCACAGGAAGACCAAGGCTCTATTTTGGTGGAAGTTGGTACTTCTCCGGGCAACACGTTAGCCGAAACAAAGAAAGTGATGAACCAAATCAAAGTCATATTGGAAGAAACACCTGAAGTGGACCATTACGCGGTGGTTTCCGGCTATGGCATGATTGCCGGACAGGGAACCTCTTATGGTTTGACGGTAATCAAATTAAAACATTGGGACGAACGTAAAGGTAGCGACCACACGGCAGATGCCGTCATGGCACGCCTCAACGCCCGGTTTAGCCAAATTAAAGAGGCAAGCGTGTTCTGCTTCCAGCCCGCTATGATTCCGGGTTACGGTACAAGTAATTCCATCGAGTTGAACATGCAGGACAAAACCGGAGGCGACATGCAGACGTTCTACAACTCCATCATGCAGTTCATCGGTGCCCTGAATCAGCGTCCCGAAATTGCCATGGCCTACACCAGTTACTCAATGAACTATCCGCAGATAGCCGTTGACGTGGATGCCGCCAAGTGCAAGCGGGCAGGCATTGCCGTCACCGATGTGTTGGATGCCTTGGGCACCTATTGCGGCGGTTCGTATGTGTCCAACTACAACCAGTTCGGCAAGGTGTACCGCGTCATGGTGCAGGCTTCGCCCGAATACCGTCTGGATGAACATGCTCTGGACAATATGTTCGTGCGCAACGGCACAGAAATGGCACCCGTCAGCCAGTTTGTTACCCTGAAGAACGTACTTGGTCCCGAAGTGGCAAACCGCCTCAACCTCTATAGTTCCATAACAGTCAACGTGAATGCGGCAGAAGGCTATTCGTCCGGGCAGGCGCAACAGGCCATCAGCGAAGTGGCAGCGCAAGTGCTCCCCACCGGCTATGGCTATGAATACGGCGGCATGGCACGTGAGGAAGCATCGAGCGGCGGCAGCCAGACGATGTTCGTCTACTTAGTTTGTATTCTATTGGTATTCCTCATCATGGTCTGCCTCTACGAGAGTTTCCTCATTCCGCTGGCTGTCATCTTCTCTGTACCTTTCGGTCTGATGGGTTCATTCCTCTTCGCCAAGTTGTTCGGACTGGAAAACAACATTTACCTACAGACCGGTATGATTATGTTGATTGGCTTGCTGGCAAAAACAGCCATCCTGATTACGGAATATGCCGCCGAACGCCGTCGCCGGGGCATGGGCATCGTGGTGTCCGCCTATACAGCCGCCCAAGCCCGTCTGCGGCCTATCCTGATGACGGTACTCTGTATGACCTTCGGTATGCTTCCGTTGATGTTCTCGTCGGGGGCAGGTGCCAACGGTAACGGTTCATTAGCAACAGGTGTTGTCGGCGGTTTGGTAGTGGGTACGTTGGCACTGCTCTTCGTTACGCCGGTATTCTTCATCATCTTTGAATATCTACAGGAGAAATTCCGTAAACCAATGGAAATAGAACCAGACCTGCGCATACAAGTAGAAAACCAACGCAACGACGCCGAACGGGCCGCATTGAATAAAGACAACGATTAACAGAAAGGAACTGCATGAAAAGAAATATAATAATACTGACCGCCACAACTGCCCTGCTGAGCAGCTGCGGCATCTACAACCACTATACGCCGACAGACACTGTGCCGGAAGACCTTTATGGTTTTAATGTGGAACAGACGGATGATTCCGTCAGCCTGGGCGACATGGACTGGCAGAAAGTGTTCACCGACCCTTATTTACTCATGCTCATAAATCAAGGGTTGGAAAACAACACCGACTACCGGTCCGCCCAACTCAGGGTGAAGGAGGCGGAAGCCACACTACTTTCCGCCAAACTGGCTTTCCTGCCTTCCTTTGCCCTTTCTCCCCAAGGCGGCATGAGCAGCTTCGATGGCTCGAAAGCCACGTGGACTTACACCGTACCCGTCACCGCCAGCTGGGAACTTGATATCTTCGGGCGGATGCGCAACGCCAAAAAGCAGGCGCAGGCACTCTATGCCCAAAGCAAAGACTACCAGCAGGCTGTTCGTACCCAACTCATCGCCAGCATCGCCAATACCTATTATACACTGCTGATGCTGGACGAGCAACTCGATTTGTCCCTACAGACCGCCGAGGCATGGAAAGAAACGGTAGCTTCTGCCCGTGCACTGATGAACGCGGGGCGGTATGACGAATCGGCAGTGGCACAAATGGAAGCCACGTATTATAGCGTGGAGACATCCGTGCTCGACTTGCAGGAGCAAATCATTCAAGTGGAAAACAGTCTGGCACTTCTTCTTGCCGAAACGCCGCGTAGCTACGAACGAGGCAAACTGTCGGAACAGGTGATGCCCATGGACTTTTCGATAGGCATCCCGTTGCAGATGCTTGCCAACCGTCCCGACGTGCGCTCGGCGGAACATGCTTTGGAAGCCGCGTTCTATGCCGAAAACCAGGCTCGCTCCAACTTTTATCCCTCCATCACGCTCAGTGGCAGTGCGGGATGGACCAACGAAGCTGGGTCGATGATTGTCAATCCCGGCAAATTCCTCGGCACGGCTCTCGGCTCGCTGGTGCAGCCCCTCTTCAACCGGGGGACGAACATCGCCGCCCTGAAGATAGCCAAGGCACAACAGGAGGAGGCACGCCTCAGCTTCGAGCAGACGCTGCTGAATGCCGGCTCGGAGGTGAACGATGCATTGACTGCCTGCCAGACCAGCCATGATAAGGCGGAACTGTACGAGAAGCAGGTGGAAGCCTTGCGGCGTGCCGAACGGAGCACCACCCTGCTGATGGAACACGGAAACAACACCTATCTCGAAGTGCTAACTGCCCGGCAAACCTTGCTCAGCGCAGAACTTTCGCTGGTAGCCAATCGCTTCACCGAAATCCAAAGCGTGGTCAACCTGTACCAGGCTTTAGGAGGCGGGCGCGAAAAATAAAAAGCCAGAATCTTGGTAAAAACACCTAGACCTTACAACAAGGAGAGGAGCAAGAAAGTATCTGAAATTCCAGTCATGCTAACAAATCTACTCTTCATAAATATTTCAGATATGCTTGTTTCTCTCCTTTTACTAAAATAGATTTTATAACGAATTAATTACTAAAACAAAGGATGCAGGAATACAAAGAGAACATAAAAAACACAGTCTGGGCTTTAATCAAAATGCAAAATGAATTTTCATTCAAGAATCTGATGAAAAGCACAAACCTGAGTTTTATCGAGTTATCAGCTATCATCGGGCTATTGTTGCAAGAGAAGAAAATTTCTTTATACGTGAATCATATCCATACTTCAGATAAAGGTGTATGTATCACATCAGGAAGATCTGTTTTTTCAATTTATGAAACTGCTTTCAGACCACATCACTTCAGAACGAAGTGTAACCTATTATGCTTCACAACTGTGCATTACCCCCAAATATTTATCTACAGTAGTAAAGCTGGTTAGCGGGAAAACGCCAACAGATTGGATCAAAGAAAAACTTATCGATGAAATGAAATACAGGCTTTGCCATAGCCAAGCTACAATCAAGGAAATAGCGTTTCAACTTCACTTCCCAAATAACTCTTTCTTTGGGAAATATTTCAAGGCCGCGACGGGCGTATCACCGACGCGTTATCGTTTAATACATTGTAATAATAAACTTTAAACCTATATAGTTATGAATGTAAATGCAATTGGCGAAAATGCAGGCATCGTATGGCGTGCGCTGCATGGAAAGAATCTTTCATGGGAAGAACTCATAGAAAACACGAAGTTGGATCCACTTACATTGGCTTGTGCCATCGGTTGGTTGGCAAGAGAAAACAAAATCATCATTTTTCATCGGGGTGGTATTATCTATTTCGAGACTTTCCACGAAAGTTATTATTAACAAGAGAACTAATGAACAATCAATTTTATGTTTAACCCGTCTTTCTGTCAAGAATTATCCAAGCGACAACCTGCCCGCAGACACCACAATTTCCCGTCAGGGACACACGACATCCTCGTGAGGGACAAACGAGGTCCTCGTGAGGGACAAACGAGAGGCTCGTGGGGGACAAAAGACAACCGCTTGTCAGTCAGTCTGTTGGAAAGGCGTTTGGTAAAGAAGGACAGAAGACACTAAAAAATGAATTTGTATGATATTCTGGAAACGAGTAAAGCAAGCAATCAACGACCTGTGGTATCCCCGCAGCGTCACCGTGGGCAAGCCTGTGGAGACGCAGGAACTTGCCAACCGCATCGCCCGTGAGTCGACCGTGTCGCCCGCCGACACCCATGCCGTACTCCGTGCCCTGCCCAACATCATGGCGGACTTCATGAAGGAAAGCCGTGCTG
>CASENS010000091.1 GCA_949289345.1 uncultured Bacteroides sp. | reverse complement strand
AGACCAACGTGGAGGCGTTCGTCCCCCTGCACCCGATAGCGGAACAGATACTCGACCTCTACAACACCACGGACGACACCAGGCCCGTGTTCCCGCTTCCGAGCCGTGACGAGATGTGGTTCGGGATATACGAACTGGGCGTGGCGATAGGGCGGAAGGAAAACTTGTCCTACCATCAAAGCAGGCACTCCTTCGGAACTTTCTTGATTTCGGAGGGCATACCCATTGAGAGCATCGCCAAGATGATGGGGCACTCAGGTATAAAGACCACCCAGCGGTACGCGGAGGTGACTGACAAGAAGATTTCAAAGGACATAGACAACCTGATGGCGGTCAGAATGATGTACGGAACGGGCAAATGGTACAAAAGACAAGAACTGCCAAAAGAAACAAACATTGATAATGAATAATGACTATGGAACGGGGAATAATCACAATCACAGAAAACGGGTTGGTCGCCATACCGACCGCTCCCGTCTGGATGACGCAGCAGGAGATGTCCGATGCGTTCAACGTGTTCGGCTGCGACATCCGCAAGGCTATACACTCTATCTACAAAAACATGGAATTGTTGGAAAGCGAAACGAAGCGGTACATCAAACAGGACAACGGGATAAACTACGATGTTTACAGTCTTGAAATGGTGATAGCCGTTTCCTTCAAGTTGAGAAGTAGGGAGAGCGTGGCTTTCCGGCGGTTCATCATGGGGAAACTATATGCCGCCAATCGGAAAGAACCGTTATATTTGTTCTTTTCGCCAGCGGCATATATACGAAAAGCCCCAAGTTGTTGATACGAAGGATATACGACCAGACAAGGTAAGGAATACGACCTGATGCCGTCTGGTCGTATTCCCTTTGTTCAAATTATGGATGCCGTCTGAACGCTTCCCTATAATTGGCGGCAAGCATACTTTCGATGTCCGATTCCTTGTATAGAATCTTGCCGCCCAACTGGTAATAGGCGATTATGCCGTTGTTGCGGTAGTCCTGCAAGGTGCGTCGGCTCACTTTCAGCCGTGCAGACACCTCCCTGTCCGTCAGGAAGCGTTCACCGCCTAATGTCGGACGGCTGTTTGCCATGAAGTTCTCGATGCCGTCCAACAGACGGTCAAGGCTGTCGCCGAACTCAGCGATAAGCGCATGGTTCTTGGTAATCATTTCACTCATTGTTACATTGGATTTAGTGGTACAATAATAATCAAACGGCTTTGTCTGCCAGCTTACGTTCAACGGGCTTGACAATGCGCGACACATCCTCCGGTCGGTAAAACACCTTGTGGTTTATCTGCGAATAGGCCAGCGTGCCGTTATCACGCAGCGTCTGTAAGGTGCGCGGACTGATGTTCAACTGTCGGCAGACCTCTTGGTTGTCCATCCAGCGGTTTAATGACTTGCCGCCTTGTTTGGCAAGGAGTTCGTTCACACGGTCGGAGAAGCGGCTGAACTTCGCCGCCATTTCCTCAAACGCCTCTTTCTGAAAAATCAATACTTCCATTGTCGATACTGTTTTTAATGTTGATACTCGGTTTTGGACGCAAAATAAATGGGT
>CASENS010000090.1 GCA_949289345.1 uncultured Bacteroides sp. | reverse complement strand
CGTTAACCATGATACCTACGGACGGGCTGATGCGCCACTCGATGCCGAGATCGGGAGTGAGGGTCGCCCAGCGCAGCAGGTTGACACGGAGGGAGAGGGTGTAGCTGTCAGCATCTCCGGCTTTCCCGGCAGACAGGCGTTCCGCCTCTGCTTTCGCTTGCTCCGCCGCAAGGCTGTCGGCCCTGGCCTGCTCTGCGTCAAGACGGGCCTGTTCTTTCTCACGGGCTATGCGTTCCTGTTTCTGTTGTTCCAACTGTTGCCGCTCGGCCTGTTCCGCAGCCACTCTTTCCTGTTCGGCACGCTCGGCGGCCAGCCTCGCTTCCTCTGCCTCGTCCTTGCCCGCAGTAATGACTATCCGCACGGTCACATAGTCGCCGCTTCCGGAATGGTTGCGCGTGATGAAGCAGTCTTCCGTCAGTTTCTGTCGTACAATCAGTTCGGACTTCACCCGGTTGGAGCGGATCTTCGACATGGCGATATTTTCCGCCTCGTCCTGCCCTGCCGTGCTGTAGCCGTCCACATAGAGCGGCAGCTTGCCGTCGAGGATATCCGTTCTGTGATTCCCGATACACTCCTCCAGTCGGGCCAGCTCTATGTCATTGCCGCTGTACGGGACATAGAACATGTCCCTGTCTGAGACGAAGCGGAAGGTGTAGACCGTATCGCTCTTCTCCTGCGCCGACAGAGGCAGCAGGAATAAAGCGCAGATGACGGTTACTATGGTTCTCATTGTCTTACTCATATATTCATGTATGGTTTATTTGTCTCTATTGGATACAAAAAGCCCCGGACACATACAGGCGCAATTTCTCCTTGCATCGCATGTAACCGGGGTATATAAACATGTCCACCCGACCATTACTGCATGGCGGGGACATAGTATGTCCTGTGATTGTTTCTCGCTGAAACGGAATGACGGAAGCGTAATCCCTTCCGACGACCTTTTGAAAATTAAATAATTTGAAGTAAATTCCTGCGCGTACCCCCCCCGATACATATTTTTACTATTACCAGTAAAATTTAACAATTTAAGTGGGGTTGAATATGTTTTGAGAGGGGTTTCCTGTTTGGTTATGAGATTGATTAGAGCACACAAAAGACTCATCGCCATATTTTCAAGAATAGCGATGCAAGCAGATGAAGGGAAAATTGCCTGCCATATCCGTTGTGTTCTATCGTCATAATCCATTTTGATATAATAAACCGACTACAAAGGTAACGGATTTTTTTGTGCAGCAACGATAAAATTGGCATTATTTTCCATCAAAACAGAAAATATTTTTCTGATGTGTGTACAAAGCAGCCTTGGGAAACTATCCTGCCAACTTCCCGACATTCAATTAAATATCTATGAGATAGAAACATTTGCCATACGCAGCCTGTACAACCGCATAAAACGACACCGCCCACACTGGTGTGCAGGCGGTGTCCGATACAATGTCCAATACCGGGTTACTCGAACCAGTCCGGATGGCTTTCCTTTAAGAGCGCAATCAGTTCCTTGTCCGGCAGGAGAAGATTCTGCGGTTCCGTGAAGTAGAACACCTCGTCATAGAGGTCTTCCGCCTTCTTGTTGGCAAAGCCCTCATTCGCATCCTCGAAGCTGCCCGGCTGTAGGGCATCGAGCAGTTCAGTGGAGCCAATCAACAAATCCTCACCGTCCACCGACTCCACGACACGGCAGATGTATGTCGTGCCTTCAAATTCCAATTCGTCTGTTCTCATAATGACCTCCTTATCTTAACGGTATGTTACGTCCACGTTCATTGAGATATTCCATGATGCACTTGGCTTCCTCGTGTGAAGCCCTGTTGCGGTCATCGTATCGGCGGGTGTCGTCCGCCATGACCTTGATGCATTCCCTGATAAGCCGGTAAAGGCTCTGCTGGAGTGTCGGGTGCATGTCCGGGATTGCCGCAGCAAAGCGTTTCGGATTGAAACCATAGTCGTTTACCGCCATTTCCCACTCCTTTGCGAGTCTGTACTCTTTCGATTCTTTGATGTTGTCCATAATCTTGAAATTTAATGAATTGTTTTTCTTTTCCCTCTGCTCGGCCTGCTTGCGACCGCCGGGATTATTTTTCTGCCCCGAAGGGCGGCAAGGAACAACCGTACAAGGCTGGACGGAGAAATACGCTCGACGGCGGAGAGGAAGATTTTTCCGGATCACCCCCGGCGGCCTGACGGCATTG
>CASENS010000089.1 GCA_949289345.1 uncultured Bacteroides sp. | reverse complement strand
GGATAAGACAGATTTTCACAGATTATTTCATTTATTGATTTATGAAATCTGAAATGAGAAAGATTCGGGCGAAGCCCCTTTAAAAATCTGTGGTCATCTTGTTCAATCTGTGTCATCTGTGTGCCAATTAAATTCCCATTTCATGAGGAGGTCAAAAAAATATGCGGGCCGTCCCTGCGGTCCGCATATCCTTTCGAAAACTTATTCGGTGATGAAAACACCGTTTTCCCAATAACCTATATGCACTACCGGAGGAGCCAGGGGCACGAACTCCTTGCGCGATATCGAGCGTGTGCCTGTAGCGGGATGTTGCACGAGGTTACGGGTTACGTCCCATTTCACGAACGTTTCATAGTCGTCGGTGAAGGCGGGATCCAGCATCTTATTGATGCGGTAGAAGATGGCGCGGCGCGAGGGAGCGTTGAACTCGCCTGTATTGTCGCGCATGATGCTGTTTTCCGTCGGGCGGTAAACCTCATACGCATAGCCCTGTCCTCCTTCATAGATACCTATTTCCGGATAGTGTGCGTCGCCTATGAAGTCTTTCCAGTACACTTCATTCGGGTCGTCCGTAAAGTCGATGTTTTTATACCATCCATAATTCTCACGATACAATTTAGCATCGGCGATTATCGAACCATGGATTCCCGTCGCGGTGCCATATTCATCGCCCAGTTTGCCAAAGGCATGACCACAGCCTTCATGAAGCAATATCCCGCGTCGTTCCTCGTCCGAAGCTCCTGTAGGCACGTAAGCGATGGCTAAGCCGTCACCGAAATCATTCGGATAACTGCCGAACATGTGGCACGTTCCCGCATAGCGGGTCGAGTTAATCATGACAATCACCGTCATGCTGTTCATGCGGTCGTCGTCCGCCTGTATGGCATTCTGCACAAACGAACGGATTGCATTGTTGTCTCCATATATATAAGTACCTGACCCAAACCAACTACCAAACGCTGTTTCACGTTCTCCGTATTCCATGTCCTCGTGTCTGGACACGGCATCAATCTGGTAGACGTTGAACTTCTCCTTGAAACTGATGTAAGGCTCGATGCAGAAGAAGTCCTCATAGGCTTTCTGCATGACTTGGTCATACGTGCCGTCGGCAAGCAGGCGGTCGGAGAAACCATCACCTATGATTACCACATCGATGCCCCGGTCTTCGCCCTGTTCCGCCGTCTGCAGGACGGTTACCTTCCCGTTCCGTGAAAAGTCGGTCGACTCGTAGGGTTTTGTCCATCCGTCGGTGATGGTCAGTGTGTTGAGGCATCCGCCTTGGAAGGTCTTGCCTCCGGCAGGCTTGTCGGCATAGTAAAACTCGCCTTCGCTTCCCGTCACGCTGACCCGCATTTGCGCGCCTTCCGGCAAGGTGAAATCCTGGTCGGGAAGCATCAGGTAGGCGGTAATGGAATTGGCTGGCTCAAAGTCCTCCAGAGTCAGACCCCAATGAGGCACGAAGTTCAGGTGATTGTTGTATTCCAGCAGGATTTCCGGCAGGATATTTCCCTCCGCATCCACGATGCTCCACTGCAATGACACAGGAACAAACGTTTCGGGCAGTCCGCTCAAGACGAACTTCATGCACGACGACTGACTGAAATTCTCATTAGAGGTGTCCAGGACTATATTATCCAAATCGCGTATCCAAATCAGGCACATGGCGTGATAGTCGGCTATGTGGTCGTAATTGTCATTGCCCCGCTGCACCTGGCCTTTATAGGAGAAAAGCTGATAATCTCTGTAAGAAGTCAAAGTAGAGGGATAATAAAGCATGAAAGCCGAACTGCTGACTGCCTCGTCATCCGAGGAGAAAATACCCTCCGTGGTGCCTGCGCCGTACGCCAGCGAGAAAATCATGAATTTGGTAACGTCCTCGGGGTCGCCATCGGTCCAGGTTGGCTTCCTGCCTACCAGACGAAAACCATCGTCCTCAGTCCAGGTACTCATGAAGGCTTCCCTGCCTCCGATGTCCGTCTTTTCAAAAGCCAGACGGGTGTCCGCCGCATCGGCCCAAGATACCGTCAATGTGCTTGGCGCGGAGATGACTCCCGCCTCGCCCGTTGTCTGCGGCATGGTGTCCTGTGCCAGCTCGTCCGTACACGCGGCGAGGAGAATGGCCAGCATGCTTCCTGCCAGCAATTGGACCGGACGTATGTATGATGTAAATAGATTTTTTATATTCATAACTAGCGTGTGTGTTTAAACGTTACTGATTAGAAATCCTCGCCCGGCGGAATGACAGGTGAACCGGGTTCGAGACCGTCGGTAAAATAGCCTTCGTCCGAGAGCTTTTGCAGCAGGGACTTCAAGTTTTCGAAATCAAAATTCGTACGGCTGCTATAAACCAGCTTGCCTTTCCGGTCGAAAAAGTAGATGAAATTGCCACTTACACAACCTTTCCACGTTTCCTGCAGTCTGCTTTCCACATCCGGCATCACGGGCCATTCCATCCCGTACTGTTCCATGCAGGCGAGCATTTCTTCCCTGTTGCCTTCGTCTGCCGTGCAGTAACCCAAAAAGCCGAAATCGTCTTTGTATTGTTCGTAGGCTTCGGTGACATAGTTGTAAACATACTCACTAAAATAGTCAGTAGTCCAGCCATGGAACAGGATGCATCGGTTGGCGTCAAGGTACTCGTGTGTGTTGAGCTCATTCCCGTTATGGTCGGGATAAGTAATGTCTGGCAGGTAGAGGTTGAACGAATTGAAATCGAATTTGTATTCGTCTTCCAAAAAGTCCCATCCCCACTTCTGCCACCAGTCGGTAGCGGTCAGTTCGGACGGCAATGTGCCGGAGAAGTTGTTCCCTTGTAAATTCAGATACCTCAAGTTCTTCAACCTGGCAAGTCCCGCCGGGAAAGTTCCGCTAAGTTCATTACCGAACAGGTCCAAAAAATCAAGGTTTGTTAAGTTTCCTATTTCGGGCGGAATGCTGCCGTTTAGTTTATTAAAGGTTAAATATAAATTATGTATCGTTGTCAACATGCCAATTTCTTCAGGAAGACTTCCCGTCAAGTTGTTCTCTCTGAGGTCTAAACTGACTACTCTCCCGTAGTCATCTGTATATACGCCGTACCACTCGGACAGGGGCGCGTCCGTGTTCCAGTTCGCATGGTTTGTCCAGTTGGAACCTCCCGTAGCGTGATAGAGCGCGATAAGCGCCTCCCGGTTCGATTCGGCTTCCTGTTCCAGCTTCGCCAACTCGTTGTCCGTGTCGATGGTGGCAAAGGTCGTAATGCCCGCACGGTCTATCCGGACGGGCTTGTCCGTACGTTTCTCAATGCAGTTGTTTTGCTCATCGAATATCCGGAGCGTGAAACCCTCTTCAAGGGTCAGCGGGGGAAGCACGAAGTAGAAAGAGGTCTCCTCGGTTGCGGACAGCTGTAGCGGAGAGTCGGTGTAGATTACGACGTCTTCATAGCGTTGGGATGACTGCGCAATCCGGAATGTGGGCGTGTCTTCGTTGAAGTCGATGGTTCCTGTCCCGGAAAGGTAGGTGCCGTCGTTGGCGACCAATTCGAGTCGGGTCACTTGCATGGCTCCTTTCAGCTTGACGCGTATTAGGCCGCACGTCTGCCGGAAGTGGAACTGGTTGTCCGTGCTGACAGCTATCATCGGACAGCTGTAGGAGTCGAACGAACCTTTCCGATAGGCTTGTCCGGTGGGAAGGTAGCAAATGGCCTGATTGCCTGCGATGGATAGCTCGGTAAACGGATAGATGGCATAGAACGTGTTTCCGGCAATCTCGTCGAATGTCTCGAAATCTCCGCCGTCATTTGTCACGTTCGTGCAAAAGAAAGGTATCGGTTCTTTTGTCTGGTCGCTGAATACGCCTATGACGTCTTCTTTTTCCCACACGACGTTGTTCCCTTGGGTGAGATAAGCCTTTGTCTTCACCGCCTCGGCCATCGTGGCATGGAGGGATTTCAAAGTCCTCGTTTCCCTTTGTCCGCTTGGCTCTTCTTCCGCGCACCCGCTCAGCAGGAACAGGCAGACGGCAAGCAGGCTGAAAAAATAGCAGGATGTTGTTTTCATGCGCATGATGTTTCTTTTTAGGATTCCCACTCGTGTTCTTCTCCCTCTTCGAAACCTTCGATGGTGCTTTGGAAGCCTTTTTCCACTTCCACTTCAATTGCTTCGACTTGTGGCGGCTCGTAACGGACGCCGGTCTCGGGGAGCTGCTTTTCGTCCCCGTTGTTCATTCGGATTGTTTTCATGACTGTCAGATTTTGAATGTTTGACATTTCTGCGCATAAAGTTCCGTAAAAAATCTTTGTCATCCAAATAAAAAAACAGGAATTTGTAGGGAGGGACGGTTTTTTTTATGGGTGTGTCATACATACTGCCTCAAATCCTTTTCCCTGCCCAATGCCCCCGTCGCAGATAGATGCTGCTGAAAATCAAGATAGCTGTGGAGTACACGAACTCCGAGGTCCAGCAGAAGGCCACATCCATGCGGCGTATCAGGATGACGTAGGTGATGTAGGCGGTGTAGAGCGCAAGAGCGGATACCTCTAAGGCAAGGGCGGTGCGGGTGTTGCCCGTACCGGATACGGACTGGAAGTAGACAAAGGCCGGTGTGGATACAATGTAGGAGGCGCAGAGCACCCACAGTGACTCCACTGAGGCGGCACGCAATCCCTCCATGTCGGTATAGACGCTCAGTATGATGTCCGGAAACAGGCAGAACAGAATGGCCAGCGGGGCGACAATGAAGAAGGCCAGCCGCACATGTTTGTTGATGAGCGGGAGCACTTTGTCCGAATGTCCTGCCCCGATGAGGTTGCTCACCAATGACCCGCACGTGGAGGCAAACGCGCTCACTACCATGAACAGCATTCCGCTGACGCTGCGCACGATGTTTGTGATGGCCAGCGGTTCCTTGCCTAAGTGCTCTATGTAGAGAAAGAAAAGGAACCACGTGGACAATGACACGCAGTTCTGTATCATCGTCCAAAGGGAGACATTCAGCATCCGGCGCAAGGTGGAGAAGTGGAAACGGGGGATGCGGTCCAATCCATACTTACGGATATCGATGCGTCGGTAGGTATAGACGATGAAGAACACCAGCGACACTGCTTCGGCCAGTGAGGAACCGATGGCGGCACCCGCAATGCCCAGACGGGGGAAACCGCAGTTGCCGAAGATGAGCAGGTAGTTGAACACCACGTTGCTCAGCACCATGACGATGGAGTTCAGCGTCAGCGTTTTGGTTTGTGTCGTGCTGAGGAAGAAGGCGCGGAACATGACGGCATTGAACGAGAACAGCGCACCGAACACCCGCCAGTGCAGGTAGCTTGTGGCAGCTTCATAGATTTCCGGTGAGGCGATAATCCGTTTCAGAATGATGGGCGAGAAGAAGAAGGACAAGACAAACATCACCACGGCCATGGTGCATTGGAAGTAGATGCCGTGGTAGAACAGCCGGCCTATTTCGCGGTATTCACCTTCGCCGTTGCGCCGTGCCATGAGTATCTGCGAGCCGATGCTGAAGCCGAACGCTACCATGAAGATAACAATGTAAAACACGCCTGCAATGGCCGAGGCTCCCAATTCCACTTCGCCCACACGGCCCAGGAAGGCAGTGTCGGTCATACCTATCAGTTGTTCCATCAACAGGCTGATGAGGATGGGGTAGGCGATGTGCCATATCTCGCGGTTGGTATAGGTGGTCTGCATAGTCGTTGAGAGGGTAAAAAAACACAGAGACACAAAGTCACAGAGAAAAAACAACTGTGCCTATGTGTCCCTGTGTTTGGTTAAATGACGTCTTTTGTATCGTTTTCTGTTAGGTGATGGTTACTTATGCTTTTTCTGTTGCTGTTGCTGGCGTTGCATCTCTTCGGCCTGCTTCTGCATGGCTTCCAGGCGGGCGGCGAAACCGGTCTTGCGCATCTGCTTCGGGTCCTTCTTGTTGGCTTCCAGCTGTGCCAGCAGCTTCTCCTCGTTCGTGGTCTTGCGCAGGATGAGGGTTGTCAGTACGCTGACCAGGGTGGAGATGAAGTAGTAGTAGTTCAGCCCCGAAGGATACTCGTTCAGGATGAACAGGAACATGATGGGCATCAGGTAAGACATCCATTTCATGGCGGCCATCTGCGGGTTGGCGCCCGTGTCCTGCTGTTGCATCATGAACTTGGTGTTCAGTATCTGCGTCACGGTCATCAGCACGCAGAACAAGCTGAGGTGACTGCCCAGGAACGGGATGCGGAAGGGGAAGTGGATGAAGGCGTCGTACGTGGACAAGTCGTCCGCCCACAAGAAACTCTGCTGACGCAACTCAATAGCGCTCGGGATGAACATGAAGAGGGCGATGATGATGGGCATCTGGAGCAACATAGGCAAGCATCCGCCCATGGGGCTGACACCGTACTGGCTATAGAGTCCCATGATTTCCTGCTGCTTCTTCATGGCGTCTTCCTGCTTGGGATATTTCTTGTTGATTTCGTCTATCTTCGGTTTCAGCACGCGCATCTTGGCGGAGGACATGTAGGTCTTCCACGTGGTGGGATAGATGACGATTTTCACAATGATGGTCAACAGCAGGAGCACGACGCCCATGCTCAGTCCCCAGCCCTGCAGCCAGTCGAAGATGTTGATGATGATCCACTTGTTTACCCAGCGTATGATAGGCCAGCCGAGGTAGACCAACTTGTTCAGGTCCCAGTCCTCCACACGGTCATTGTCTAATGCGGAGAGGGTCTTGTAATGGTTGGGGCCGAAGTAGAAGTACATCTGCGTAGGCTGCTGTCCCGTCGGGTCGAAGGTGGTGTTCATTTCGGCACTGTAGTCCTTGATGTATCCGCTCTCTTTGGGTTCCATTGTAGAGGCCAGGCTGGTTTTTTCGAAGTTGGCGTCCGTGATGAGGACGGAGGAGAAGAACTGGTTTTTGAAGGCAATCCAAGTCACCGGTTCCACTACGTCTTCCTTGTCGTCGCCATTAGCGGAGAGGTTGTCGGTACCTTCGCCTGCTATCTTGTAGGTCAGTTCAGCCAGTCGGTTTTCGTACGTGTAGCCTTTCTCCAATTGGCGGGCGCGTTGGCTCCACTCGATGTCTACATGTTTGTTGGTAGAAGCCAGCTTACCTTCCATGCCTACGGCCTGTATGGTGAAGTCTACCAGATAGGTGCCCGGATGCATGGCGTAGCGGAAGTCTATATAACTGGCACTGTCGGCTTGCAGGCGCATCGTGACCGTGCTGTCCGTACGGTTTACAGGCGTGAAGTAGTAGTTCTCAGTCAGGATAGTTTCCCGCTGGTTATAGAAGAGGAAGTTCAGATTGACGTCCTCGCCTCGGAACAAGGTGATGGGTGTCTTCTTATCTTGCTCCATATAGTCCTTTAGGACGGACTTGTAGATGCTTCCTCCCTTGGTGTTCAGAGTTAGCTGAGCCACGTCATTCTGGATAGTCACCAACTCATCCGTACCATGCAGGGCTTGGAAGAAGAGTGACGTGGAGTCGCTGAGCGCCTGTTTCTGTTCGTTAGCCAAGGCGGCTTCGGCCTTGGCGCGGAGGTCGGCCTCGCGTTGTTGTACTTGGGCTATGGAGTCATAGTAGCGTTGCTGGGCTGCCAGTTGCTCTTTGCTGGGGCGGCTCAAGATGCTGAACCCTATCAGGAGGAGGGCTATCAGTACCAAGCCGGTAATGGTGTTTTTGTCCATTGATTCTTGAGTTAAATAATCATTTGTCAGTTAGAAGAATGGTAACTGATTTTTCCATTTATTCTTTCGGCGCATTGTCTTTCTTATATTCGATAGCCGCTTTTACGAACGACAGGAACAGCGGGTGCGGATGGAGCACCGTGCTGCTGTATTCGGGATGGAATTGTGTGCCGATGTACCAGCGCATGGCAGGTATTTCAACGATTTCCACCAAGTCCGACTCCGGATTGATGCCCGTACACTTCATGCCTGCAGCTTCGTATTGTTCTTTGTAGTGGTTGTTGAACTCATAGCGGTGACGGTGACGCTCCTGGATGTGCTCTGTGCCGTAAGCTTCGTAGGCCTTGCTGCCCTTTTGCAACACACACTCGTAAGCGCCCAGACGCATGGTTCCGCCCATATTGGTGACGGACTTCTGTTCTTCCATGATGTCGATGACGTTATGCGGAGTTTTCTCGTCCATTTCGCGGCTGTTTGCATCGCTTAACCCCAAGACATTCCGTGCGAACTCGATAGCCATACATTGCATGCCTAAACAGATGCCGAAAGTGGGGATGTCATGAGTGCGTGTGTACTTGATGGCGACAAACTTGCCGGGAATACCCCGTTCGCCAAATCCCGGACCTATCAGCACAGCCGACTTGTCCTTCAAGGCTTCGGCCACGTTGTCGTCCGTCAGCTTCTCGCTGTTCACGAAGTCTACGGACACCTTGCAGTCATTGTAAGTACCAGCCTGTGACAAGGCTTCGCGGATGGACTTGTAGGCGTCTTGCAGGTCGTACTTGCCTACCAGCGCGATGTGTACCGGTTCGGTATTTTCGGCCTTATGGCGGCGTTCCAGAAAGCTGCGCCATGGTCCTAACCCTGGTGTGTCACCTACGGGAAGCCCCATCTTCTTCAAAATTGTAGCGTCCAACTTCTGCTCCTGCATCAGGATGGGCACTTCGTAAATGGTCGGTGCGTCGATACTCTGTACAACGGCCTCTACATCCACGTTACAGAATTGGGCCACTTTCTTGCGGAGGTTCAAGCTCAGTTCGTGTTCGGTGCGCAACACTAAAACGTCAGGCTGGATACCCGCGCTTTGCAATTCCTTTACCGAGTGCTGGGTCGGTTTGGTCTTCAGCTCGCCTGCAGCGGCCAGATAGGGTACATAGGTAAGATGTACGCACAAGGCATCCTTGCCAAGCTCCCATTTCAGTTGGCGGATGCTTTCCAGATAGGGAAGTGACTCAATGTCACCCACTGTACCGCCAATCTCGGTAATTACAAAGTCGAATTTATATTTGTTACCCAGCAACTTCACGTTGCGTTTAATTTCGTCCGTGATGTGCGGGATGATTTGGATGGTCTTTCCCAAGTAGTCACCCCGGCGTTCCTTATCGATGACGCTTTTGTAGATGCGTCCTGTGGTGATGTTGTTGGCTTTCGTGGTCTGAATGCCCAAGAAGCGTTCGTAGTGTCCCAAGTCGAGGTCAGCCTCGTGCCCGTCCACTGTCACGTAGCATTCGCCATGCTCGTAGGGGTTCAGCGTGCCCGGGTCGATGTTGATGTACGGGTCAAACTTCTGAATGGTTACCTTGTAACCTCTTGCTTGCAACAATTTGCCGATGGAGGATGAAATGATGCCTTTGCCTAACGAAGAGGCAACGCCACCGGTGACGAAGATATACTTTGTTTCTCCCACAATAATATATATATTAATAGTTAGATTATCAGTCTCTTTATCTGTGTAAATAGCAGATATTCATATGCTATTTCACTAATTAAGTCGCAAATTTACAAAAAAATGGAGATATATAAAGATTTTAAGCTAAATTTGCGCTCATATCATAGATTTTAGGGCTAAAACAGATTTATGACATTTATGAAGAATAGACACTTGTGGACATTGGTGGTGGCCATGTTCTTTCCTGGGTCGATGGCGGCGCAGAAGCTGGCAGGAGAATTGGAGCGTGCCGTAAAGACAGACTCGGTGCGGACAGATACCGTAGGGGTAGGCTTGGAACGGATTGATACCATACGGGTGGATTCGGTAACGTCGGATACTATGCTGACAGATTCGATACCGTTGGATACGGTGCGATCGCTTCCGCTACCGATGGACTCCCTTTGTAGAGACACAGTGCGTGCGGATACGGTTGCGAAAAAGACGCAGGTGAAGAAGGCACGGAAACCACGTCCCAAGCTTTCGGAACTGATGGCACGTTATTGCGTTCTTAAATTGTCGCGCGAATCTTCTGGTGGTGTTGTAAAAGTGGATACCGTATCTTTGCTGTACGAGCGCTACATCGGTGTGTTGGATTACTTGAATGACCCGCGTACTCCCGAACGCTACATTGCGGTAGACCCGAAATACTATAAACTCTTTTTGCCTTATACCTTTTACTATTCACCGATGGGAGAAATATCCGAATTGAAGTGGACATTCAACACTCCTTACGACTCAGTGCCCGACCTCACTTCCCGTATGCTTCCTTTCGACCGGGAGCGGTTTACTTCCATCCGGCGGGTCAGTGAAGTGGTGAACCGGATGCTGCTGGCATCGTATCCTGAGTGTTCGGGCAGGATTGTACTCACCGAAGACGAAGTGATGCAGAGCCGGGTTTTCCAAGATAATATCGGTAAGGAGGTGAAGAATCGGCCTTCGGTGAGCAAACTCATACGGAAAAAGCATTATGATTTTGATGAAGAGGCGGGAGTGGTGATACACAAGCCCAACTGGTGGGTGACAGCAGGCAACAGCTCTTTGCAATTCACCCAAAACAGTATTTCCAAAAACTGGTATAAGGGAGGCGAGAGTTCGACCTCTGTCATGCTGAACCTGTTGCTCAGCGCAAAATACAACGACCAGCAACGGGTGGAGTGGGAAAACCTGTTGGAGATAAAGACCAATGTCAGCTCGGCACCGTCGGATACATGCCATAACTTTTTGATAACAAGTGATGTGTTGCGCCTGTATAGTAAGTTGGGTGTAAAGGCTTTTTCCAAGTGGTATTACACCATTTCCACCGAATTGAAAACCCAGATATTTAATTCCTACGGGAGCAACAGCATGGAACGGAAAGCCGCTTTCCTGGCTCCGCTCGATTGGTCCACCAGTATCGGTATGGATTATAAGCTGGAGAAGTCCAAGTTCAATCTGTCCGTCTTCCTGGCTCCATTGACTTATACCATGCGCTACGTGGGCGATCCCGATGTGAATGAAACCAGTTATGGTTTGGAGGAAGGTGCGTCGGTTAAGCACGATTTTGGTTCGCAGGTACAGACCAATTTCCAGTGGACTATTATACCTGCTGTGAGCCTGAAGACCCGGTTGGATTACTTGACCAGTTACAAATGGACGCGTGTGGAATGGGAGACTAATGTGGATTTCATCTTTACTAAATTCCTTTCCGCCAAGTTCTATGTGCTTGCACGTTACGATGACAGTGCGGCGCCTACGGTGGGTGACTGCTATTTCCAGTGCACCGAGACGTTGGGCTTTGGTTTGAATTATACGTGGTGATTGGATCAAGACAGATGTCCGTTTGTTATTTTTGCTTTATAAGAGCTGCAGTTTTATTCCGAACGACAGACTTAGGTAGTCGCGAGGTCTCAGATAGCGGTTGGTAAAAGCGCTGATGATGTACAGGTCGCTTGTGCTTAGTTCGTAGAAGAGGGTGAAGGCACGGGCGTTAAAGCGATGTCGGGGTGCGATGTTGAGAGTCAGCCGTTGTCCCAAGAAAGCGTGGATGCGAACCTTTGACGAGAAACCGTAATAGCCTTTGGGATAACGGTCCGGTTCATTTGTCCAGAATTCGTTGCCGAAGATGGTATTTAGGTACATACCGCATGTAAGGGGTTCTACCGCAAATGGACCGTCCTTTATCGTCAGACTCCAAGGTATATAGTTTTGTTTTAGCGTAAGGGTCAGTTTGGTGCGGTCGGAGTCGTATTTAGGCAGGAAACCTAAGAATATGTCGGTTTCCCATTGGTTGCGTTTGCCATAATCCCATCCAGTGCCAAAGGAGAGCAGTCCCATATTCCCGGCGAACTGTATCTTGGTGTGTGTGGGAATAAGTGCTTCCCAATGTTTGCGGTAGCGGTGTATGCGCCGGTCGTAACGGCTGTTTTTTAAGGTGTCGTTCTCTTGCGCGTCAAGACATTGGCAAACGCTGATGCACAACACCATAAAAAGTAGCTGAACCAATTTACCCTTCGATTTAGAAATAAACCACTTCGCGCTCATAACCATTTGGGGTTAGGGTAAATAAATAGTAGTTGCGGTTCTTCATGCAGTCGCTCATATAATACATGACGCCGTCCCCGAAGAGGTCTTCCTCGAAGACATGATGCTCGTGGGCGGCAGTACAAAACAGAAGAGACGGATACATGTTGATGTAATGCTGGAACACACGTGCCACGTTGTTATTGAACTCTCCGCAATAAGGGCGGATGTGCATGGAAACCACGGTGCGGTCGAATTCCTCGGCACGATTGGTTATCTCGTTTTCTATGAACTCGAAATCGGGTATGGGGCGTGAGTAGTCATATTCGATGGCGTTTGTGTTCAGGCAGACAAACTTTACTCGTCCTGCAATGAATGAAAAATCAGGATCGCCGAATACTGTCCGGAATGTCTCTTCACCTGTTCCTAAGCAGTCGTGGTTCCCAAGCAGTGCCACGTAGGGCATCTTCAGAGCGTTTAGTATGTCGCGTTGCCATAAAAACTCATTCGTTACGCCGAAATCGCTTAAGTCGCCTCCATGTATTACGAAGTCAATGTCTCCGCGTGCGTTTACATGATTTACGAAGTCCACAGTCTCGTCGTACCAACGTTGCGAGTCGCCCGTAGTGACGAAACGCAACGTGTCCTTATTTTTGCACGCAGCTTCAATACGCGCGATGTTTTTGTGGTTGATGTCAGTCTCCCCACTGATGCGGACATCATAGGGATGGTAGTCTATCACATCACATCCGAAGCAGGATAGGGTAAATCCAAGTGTCAAGTAAAAGTTACGTAGGAGCTTCATTAGGAATCGTAGTGGGGTTTGTTAGTTGAAAACTGTCGGCAAAGATAGAATTTTATTCAAAACCGTAACTATCCTATTATGCGGTTAAAAAGTTCCATAGGGCTTATAAAAACAATCCCTGTGACTAAAAGGTGTCACAGGGATACTATAAAATGATAAGTAGCTTGGATTACTTGTTCAGAGCCAAAGCCACATTAACGGCGCAAGCTACTGTACATCCTACCATCGGGTTGTTGCCGATGCCCAGGAAGCCCATCATTTCCACGTGAGCGGGAACTGAAGAAGAACCTGCGAACTGGGCGTCTGAGTGCATACGGCCCAATGTATCGGTCATACCGTAAGAAGCGGGACCTGCGGCCATGTTGTCCGGATGCAGGGTACGGCCTGTACCACCACCGGAAGCTACTGAGAAGTAGGGCTTGCCGGCCAATACGCGTTCCTTCTTATATGTACCTGCTACCGGATGCTGGAAACGTGTGGGGTTTGTTGAGTTACCTGTAATAGATACGTCTACATTTTCCTTCCACATGATAGCCACGCCTTCGCGTACATCGTCAGCACCGTAGCATTTTACTTTGGCGCGAGGACCGTCCGAGTACGGAGTCTCCTTCACTACTTTCAGTTCGCCTGTGTAGTAATCGAATTGGGTCTGTACGTAAGTAAAGCCGTTGATACGTGAAATAATCATGGCAGCGTCCTTGCCCAAACCGTTCAGGATGCAACGCAAGGGGTTTGTACGTACCTTATTGGCCATTTCGGCAATCTTGATGGCACCTTCGGCGGCTGCGAACGACTCGTGTCCGGCCAGGAAGGCGAAGCATTGAGTCTCTTCGCGGAGCAGACGGGCAGCCAGGTTGCCGTGTCCCAAACCTACCTTGCGGTCATCGGCTACAGAGCCGGGGATACAGAATGCTTGCAGACCGATGCCGATAGCTTCAGCGGCGTCGGCAGCGTTCTTGCAGCCTTTTTTCAAGGCGATGGCGCAACCTACCACGTAAGCCCACTTGGCGTTCTCGAAACAGATGCCTTGCGTCTCCTGGCAAGTCATGTAAGGATCGAGACCTGCAGCGTCACAGATTGCGTTAGCTTCTTCAATATCCTTGATACCGTTCTCGTTCAGTGCGGCCAAAATCTGCTTCATGCGGCGGTCTTGGCTCTCAAATTGTACGGGTCTAATCATAATCTGTTCCTCCTCCTTATTCTTTACGTGGATCAATATATTTAACTGCGCCTTGCTCGGGTTTGAAGCGTCCGTACGTACCGGTCACTTTCTTCAGAGCCTCGTTGGCGTCAACACCGTTCTTCACCTGTTCCATGAACTTACCCATGTGGACGTATTCGTAGCCGATGACTTCGTTGTCTTTGTCCAAAGCCATGCGGGTGATGTAGCCTTCGGTCAGTTCAAGGTAACGGGTACCCTTAGCCAGTGTGCCGTAGAGGGTGCCTACCTGGCTGCGTAAGCCTTTGCCGAGGTCTTCCAGTCCGGCACCAATCATCAAACCGCCTTCAGAGAAAGCTGACTGGGTGCGACCGTAAACAATTTGCAGGAAGAGTTCGCGCATAGCTGTGTTGATAGCGTCGCAAACGAGATCGGTGTTCAATGCTTCGAGGATAGTTTTGCCCGGCAGGATTTCGGATGCCATGGCGGCAGAGTGAGTCATACCAGAGCAGCCGATGGTCTCTACCAACGCTTCCTGAATAACGCCTTCTTTTACATTAAGGGTTAATTTACATGCACCTTGCTGGGGAGCACACCAACCCACGCCGTGTGTCAAACCAGAGATGTCTACAATTTCTTTCGCTTTTACCCATTTACCTTCTTCGGGAATAGGAGCCGGTCCATGGTTGGGACCTTTTTTTACAACACACATGTGTTCCACTTCGTGTGAATAAGTCATAATAGCTCTTTTTAATTAGTTAATAAAAAAAGAAGTTCCACTTATAAAGTGGCGCAAAGTTAGTCGTTTTCTTCAACTTTGCCAACCCTTGCGTTTTTCTTTTTTATTAAAAATAGGTAATAAGCCGACTTGTTTTGTCCGAATGCAATGTGGACATGGCAAGTTAGGGGCGCTCATTAATGGTGAGCGTGGCTCCGGCATATTGGCTCACAAGGGTTTCCACGTCTTCCACAGGGCATGTTTTCTCTAACGCATAAGGCGGAGTGAAAGCCTGCCCTATCTCTTCGGGCGTGGTTCTGGTAAACTTGCAATCGGCGAAGTTGATGATGCCCGTGCCGTTGTCCGACTTGCATTCGTAAGGCTTCTTCATGTTGACAAAGACGGATTTTTCCACAAGTACGTTCGCCTCTAAGCCAAGGCCGATGCAATAGTTGGCCACGGGGCTGTCATAGAGGCAGTTCACAATGTGTATTTGCCCGTAGCGTACACGGGGCATACGTTCGCGGCATCCCTCGCCCCACCAGCAATACTGGAAAGTGGTGCGCAGGTGTCCGCGGTCTTGTGTGTCTTTGTCACTTCCTCCCCATAGGTTGGTAAACCGGTGGTCATCACTTCCTCCGCTTCCTCCGGCTTGCGGCTCTATGAGGTAATGGAACTTGCACCAGGTCACGGCTATGTTGTCCGAGGCGTTTTTGGCATCGAAGTTCCCGTCCACTCCGTCCTGAAAGTCACAATGGTCCACCCAGATGTTCGTGGTGCCGTCTATGCAGAGGTTGTCATTCCCGTCCACATCGTAGGCTCCCGCACTTTTGAAGGTGACATTGCGAAGGATAAGGTTGTCCGATCCTTCGCGGAAATAAAGGATGCCCGAACCGCTCTTTGTGCGGTTGGGATTGGTAAGCGCCGACCCGGGCAGACCGAGAATGGTCTTGTTCTTGGCTTGTACTTTCATCATCTGACTGACTTCGATCACACCTTTAATATATATGGTGAGCGCTTCCGGGCTTGTTAAGGCACTGGTCAGTTCGGAGGCGGTTGTTACGGTGCGATAGTCGCCTCCTGTGCCTCCGGTAGGCACTTTCTTTATGCAGGCAAAGCCGATAGGGGCGTTGGCATCCTGCTCGCAGGTGCCGTAATCCTTCTCTACAGGAGGTGTGTCGGGTTCTTCACCGGGGTCATCGGGTTCTTCCTGATTGGGTTCGTCGGGCTCTTCACCGCCCGATGGCTCTTCTTGGTTGGGCTCGTCTGGAATTTCAACAGGGTCTGATGAGCAATTGCTCATACCTAATAAAAGGGCGCACAGCGCGAAAACAAGTAGATGTTTCATGGTGTCTATCTGATTTTTCCGGGCAAAAGTAGCCAAATCGTTGTAGACCGGTGTCGATTATTTGGCTTTCCGTGTGGAAAGTTTCGTCATTTGTATTTTATTTTATAGCTTTGCGAATGAAATAAGTAAGTGAACAAAATTAATTTATACTATAAATGGGAATTTAATTGGCACACAGATGACACAGATTGAACAAGATGACCACAGATTTTTAAAGGGGCTTCGCCCGAATCTTTCTCATTTCAGATTTCATAAATCAATAAATGAAATAATCTGTGAAAATCTGTCTTATCC
>CASENS010000088.1 GCA_949289345.1 uncultured Bacteroides sp. | reverse complement strand
CATAGAACAGCACGCGAAATGTACTTCTTGCCATACTCGTTCTTTTTTGGTTGCAAAACTATAAATCAACGAGTTAATCCTTGACAAGCAAAACTACGCAGAGCGGCGCAAACGGAACGGTGACTGTTAAATCTGCACTTCCATCGGGTAACGGATAGGAAACCGTTCTTTTGCTTCAATCCGCTTTGAAACGGTTTTCAGCCCCTTTTCCAACTTCCGTGATTTTCTCCTAACTGCTTAATTCCCAATTTCTATTGCGTTAATCTTCCGAAATTTGGAGGTTATTCCAGAGATTCTCCGTAACTTTAGACTCTGGAAACATAGTGGTAATCGTTTAAATGTTATAATTGGACACTATAAATTTAATACTTTTATCGCTATGTTTTTAATTATCAGAAAAATATATTTATCTTTATATCGAACTCACGTTATTTTAAGATTAATGCAGGGCACGGCTCAGTATTACCTTTGTATACCATCAGTGCTATCTTTGCCTCTCATCAGTATCATTGATGCTACGTCTCGTTACGGAAGTATGGGCGGTTCGCTTTGACGAATATGTGCCCAGTCGTATCAGCTTTTTTATCTATTAAAAAACGGACTTGCCGAGGCTTTTTATAAAGGATATCGACAAGTCCGCCGTTGTTTCTTAATCTGTCTGTTCCAATCGGATTAGAATGCCTTGTGATACAAGGCTTCGATGTCTTCTACCGAAGTAGGACGCGGATTGCCGCCCGTGCATACATCGTTGAACGCATCGATGGCCAACTGATGCAGGTCTTCCTCGCGTACGCCAATCTCGTGTAACTTCTGCGGGATGCCGATGCTCAACGAAAGCTGACGAACCGCTTCGATAGCTGCCTGTACGCCTTCGGCTTCGCTCATGCCCTCAGTGTTTACACCCATAGCCTTGGCTATCTGGATATACTTAGGAGCGGCCGGCGATTCGGCGTTATATTCCATGACATAAGGAAGCAACAGTGCATTGGCCACACCATGAGGCGTATCGTAGTGAGCGCCCAAGGGGTGAGCCATGGAGTGAACAATACCCAAACCTACGTTGCTGAAGCCCATGCCGGCAATGTACTGTGCTTGCGACATCGCTTCACGAGCCACGGCATCGTTGCCATTGTCCACGGCCGCTTTCAGATTACCGGCTATCATTTCAATGGCCTTCAACTCGAACATGTCCGACATCAGCCAGGCACCGGGCGTAATAAAGCTCTCGATGGCATGCGTCAAGGCATCCATACCCGTAGCAGCGGTCAGACCCTTCGGCATTGAGTACATCAGTTCCGGATCTACGATAGCCACGGCAGGAATGTCGTTCGGGTCTACACATACCATTTTCTTCTTGGCCTCTTCGTCGATGATGACATAGTTGATGGTCACCTCAGCTCCCGTACCAGCCGTAGTAGGCAGTGCAAAAGTAGTCACGGCTTTCTGACGGGTATCAGCTACTCCTTCCAACGATTTCACATCGGCAAAATCCGGATTGTTCACCACAATACCGATACCCTTGGCCGTATCAATGGCGGAACCTCCACCCAAGGCCACAATGAAATCAGCACCCGAAGCCTTGAATGCTTCCACACCGTGCTGCACATTGGCAATGGTCGGGTTGGCCTTCACATCGCTGAACAGCTCGTAGGCTATGTTATTCTGGTCGAACACTTCAATCACCTTGTCCGCTACATGGAAACGGACCAAATCCTTATCGGTTACAAAGAAAGCTTTCTTAAAACCTCTGCGGGCAGCCTCAACGGCTATATTCGCGCGACACCCTGCACCAAAGTAGGATGTCTCATTCAAAATCATTCTATACATTTCTGAAACTATTCATGTTTAAAGATTAATATACCTGTTATTTCGGCAAGTTGAATGCCACGGTCATTTCCTTCATCTGTTCCTGGCTCATGCCGTCGGGCTCAAAGCCCATGTTCTTAGCAGCAATGTAGATAAGGGCCGACTTGTTCAACACATCTACCTGGTCGAAAGCCGCCATAACATCTACATCTACGGCAAACACACCATGCTTTTCCCACATCACGACATCATAATCGTCCAACTCACGGATAGTGGCCTCAGCCAATTCCACCGAACTGGGCAGCTTATAAGGAATGATACCCAAACCACGCGGACAGAATGCCTTGGTCTCGGGAATCATGCTCCACAACAGGTTGCTGGCTACGTCCTTTTCCAAGAACTTCTTGCAATGCGTCATGGCCACCAACTCAATGGGATGTGTATGTACCGATGCCTTATAGGGCGAACCTTTGGCAATCAGATAGTTGTGTACGCTCAAGTGAGAAGGGAGCTCGGACGTAGGCATCACAGGACTGTCTGCAATAATCACATAGCTGGCACAATCGTCCAAGATGCGGATAATCGAACCGTTCTCCATCGGCCAGCGGGCCAAATCGCGCATACGCTTCTGCGTACCCTTGCAATAGAAATAGCAACCCTTCAGATGAGGAAGCGCCGTTCCTATCTGCTTTACTTCACTGATGGCAGGCATGGCCTTGATGTCATCGTCCACGTATTCGGTCACATTGACCGTGATATTACCTCCATTACGTTCGGCCCAGCCTTTCTGCCACAAGTAACCGGCCACTTCGGCCACTTTATTAACCTCGGCAGCCAGCGCCGGACGTCCTTCCAATATTGATTTCATAACTATATAATTTTAACTGTTAAATACTTTGTTTACGAATAGCGCGTCGGCTCACCCGACTAGAGTTGGTCGACTACCTCGACCAGAGCGGGTCGGTCCGACCCACTACCTTAGTGGCTTTGACCCACTAATGCGGATGTCTATCCCAACAATTGAGGCAGGAAAGACGACACGATAAGTACCACCAGACCAAGCAGCAATACGACAACAGTCTTGGGCGAGCAACCTTTCCACTCTTTCAGGATGATGCCCCACACGTTCGAGAACACGACATTGAGCGCCATCAGGATGCAGAAAGAGAAGGTCAACAATACGGGTGAATCGGTGAGAAAACCTTTGCCCAGTGCCAGACCGAAGAACTGGCTGTACCAAAGCACACCGGCCAAAGCGCAGAACACGAGGTTGTTGCCCCACACATTCCCCTTGCGATAGTCGCCCCACGTATGGTTCTTGCTGTTCTGGTAGAAGCAATAAACGGCGTTGGTCACAAAACCTCCCAACGTCACCAGGAAAGTGGCAGGCAACGTGCGGAACATTTCGGCTGACTCTTCGAAGTGGATGGACGAACCAAACTCCAGCCCCACATTGAAGCAGCCGCTCATGAAGCCTGCCAACAAAGCAATGGCGATACCTTTCGGAAAGTTGAAATCCTTCACGGCAGCCTTCTTCTCCTCCTCGCTCAGGCTCTGCGACTTCATGTTACCGGCCACCCCAATGATGGCAATACCGATGAGCGTCACCACCACACCGATGATGACAGAAGCCGTCAGCTTCTCCAGATGATGAGCTTCCGGATAGAAGATGTTCAGCATGACCGGCGCCAGAATAGTACCCAATCCGGCACAAGTACCCAATGAAATACTTTGTCCCAACGCCACACCCAAGTAACGCATGGACAAACCGAACGTCAAGCCGCCGACTCCCCACAACACACCGAACAGCATGGTCATGGCAATGTCCAATGTCTGGGCATCGGCAAACAAACCGAAAAGACTGTATCCGGACGGAACAGCCAACAATGCGCCTAAGAACGGGAATACCAACCAGGCAAACACGCCTTGGATTACCCAATAGGATTCCCAACTCCAGTCTTTTATCTTGTTAATCGGCACATAACAACTTGATTGGCAAAACGCGCCGATAGCAATGATTAACAGTCCTATAACAATTTCCATAACGCTATTTTCAAAATGAAGAATGAAGAACAGAAACAGCTATTCTTCATTCTTCATCGAATCTTAGTTTCTCTTAGAGGTTACTTCTGCTTCATATTTCTCTACCTCGGGAATGAATTCTTCACCTACCGGCACATTGTTCTTCAAACAGAACATATCCCATACGGCATTCCAAGGCAGCGACTTGCACTCTTCCAGCAGAGCCAGACGCTGGAAACCTTGTTCGTTTGCTTCGTACTTACGCAAAGTTGCAAGCGGTTCGAGCAAAGCGCGGAGCAGACTCTTCTGTGCGGCACGCGTACCGATGACATAAGCACCGATGCGGTTGATGCTGGCATCGAAATAGTCGAGCGCAATGGCTGTACGGTCGAGTGCGTCGCAACGAACCAGTTCTTGGAACAGTTCGGTAGTGGCATCGTCCATCAGTGTAACGTGGTCGGAATCCCAACGGATGGGACGGCTCACGTGCAGGATAAGTCCCGGAACAAAAAGCAATGCCGACGACACCTTGTCAGCAGCCACTTCGGTAGGATGATAGTGTCCGGTATCAATGGTCAAGTAAGTCTGATGCTTGGTAGCATAACCCATGCAGAACTCGTTAGAGCCAACCGTATAGTGCTCCAGTCCGATGCCGAACACCTTGCTTTCCAAACCGGTTTTCATGTGGTCGTACTTCACAGCGAATATCTGGTCGAGCGAGTCATTGAACAATTCGCGGTACTTCATGCGGTTCAGAGTGATGTCCTTGCTACCATCATGCACCCACAGGTTCATGTAACAAGTGTCTCCCTGATGCTTTCCGATTTCTTCGGCTATCTCACGGCAGCGTTTCGTGTGTTCAATCCAGAAATCGCGGATGCCTTTGTCAGGATTGGAAAGGGAGAGGTTACCGCTTTTCGGATGAGAGAAAGACGAAGAGTTGAAGTCCAACTTGATGCCTTGTGCATCAGCCCACTCCATCCAACTCTTGAACTGGTCAATGGAGCATTGGTCGCGGTCGATGAACTTGCCCTGGAAGTCTCCGTAGATTTCGTGGAGGTTAACACGTTGTTTGGCGGGCAGCAACGACATGGCAAATTCCAAGTCCTTGCGCACCTCGTCGATGTTGCGAGCCTTGCCCGGATAGTTTCCTGTAGTCTGTATTCCGCCCGACAGAGCACCTGCTTTCGGCTCAAAGCCCACCACGTCGTCGGTCTGCCAGCAGTGCATGGATATCTGGATACCCTGAAGAGTTTCCAATACTTTGTCTGTATCTACACCGATAGCTGCATAACGTTCTTTGGCTATCGCATACGCTTTGTTAATCAATTCTTCTTTCATGGTGATGAATTTTTTAGAGTTTATAATTAGTTCGTTTTTTGTTCAAATTGGTTATATGCTTCCGCCCAAAGGTCGGCATCCTGTGGTTGGAACGTTTTCAAAGGAATGGATTGTGCCACCAGGCGACGCATGGAAGGTATATCCTTCGCTTTACCGGCTGAAAGTGCCTGAAGCATAATATTACCAATAGCCGTTGCCTCAGACGGACCTGCCACTACCGGAATACCCACGGCATTGGCCGTCCACTGGTTCAAAAGGTCATTCCGACTTCCTCCGCCTATGACATGCAAGGTTTCCAACGGACGTGGAGACAGAGAACGTAAAGCATCCAGCACCTGACGATAACGCAAAGACAGACTTTCAAAAATACAACGCACAATCTGTCCACGAGTCTCCGGCACAGGTTGTCTTGTCTTCCGGCAATAATCCTGGATGGCCTGCTGCATGTCGGAAGGATTGGCAAACATCGCATCATCCGGATAAATCAGGCTACGGAAAGCTTCACACGATTCGGCCTCGGCTATCAGTTCCGGATAAGAAGTCTCACCCCATTGCAAACGACAACGCTCCAGCAACCACATGCCACAAATGTTCTTCAACACACGGATAGTTCCGTCTACCCCTCCTTCATTGGTATAGTTCAAAGCTTCCGTCTCTTCCGTGATGATAGGCGCATCGGCCTCGATTCCCATCAATGACCACGTACCGCTACTCAAATATGCGAAGTTCCGATTTTGAGCAGGAACGGCTGCTACAGCAGATGCCGTGTCATGTCCAGCTACGGCTATGACAGGTATGGCACTCAGCCCCGTCATACGTTGTACTTCCGGAGAAAGCGTCCCAATCTTTTCACCCGGATATACAAAACGTCCGAAGTTCTGCTCCGTTAATCCAAGTGCGTTCAATAATTCCGGTTCAAACTTACGTGTGGCGGCGTTTACCAACTGGGCTGTAGTGGCAATGGTATATTCGGTCACCATCTCACCCGTTAGCAAGTAGCTTAGCGCATCGGGAATAAAGAGGAACTTATCGGCTGCCTCCAAGGCACTATCACCGGCTCTTCGCATTGTATCGAGTTGGAATAAGGAATTGAAATTCATCACCTGGATACCGGTCAGTTCATACACATGTTTGCGGGGTACACGGGAGAAGAACTCTTCCGGCGCGCCATCCGTATGCGGATCACGATAGGAATAAGGCTGGCGTAAGAACTGGCCATCCTTACCTACACAGACAAAATCCACGCCCCACGTGTCGATGCCGATAGAAACAATTTCCACCCCTTCTTTACGGGAGGCAAGTTTCAATCCTTCAATGATATTGCGATACAATTCATAGATGTCCCAATAATAATGTCCGGTAACTTCTATCAAATGATTGGAGAAACGATTGATTTCTTCCATCTTCAAACCTTCAGGAGTAAAACTCCCCAAAATGGTACGGCCACTGGTCGCGCCTAAATCAACCGCAAAAAAACATTGTTCCATGGCTATTAGTTTTTATATTAATAATGTTACAAAGATAGCTGATTGTAAGTTCTTAAATATATTGATTTTGGCATTTAACATGTCCGATTTGACATCGCATATGAAATCCACACAAATATAGCGACAATTTTAATTGTTTCATGACAATCGGTCGTGTTTTTTTCTAATTCAAATCATCATTCACCTAAATAGAATGAAGGCACCGGGGCTTGTGGATATCCCATGCTGCGATGGGCTATGTAGCTACGATATAAAGCATCCTGCATCAAGGTTATCCGACGGTCGTGCGAAGGAATATTTGTACGATATACTCGCAACTCACCATCCAAAGCTGTCACGACTTCTTCACGCCAATCGCCATCCATGTCGGCTATCAGTACGATATCACCTTCGATGCCATCTGCCAGTACTTCACCTTTCCATTTCCAAATATCTAATTTACGGCCATCTGATGAAGAACCGGCCCCCCAACGATTATCATCACCTTTGAAAGTTTCGCGTAATAAGTCGGCATCCCACCATATCCAGTTGCGGCATCCGGGAATATCTTCCTTGTTCACATTCAAACGTTGTCCGTCGGCCGTCAGCAGATATTTGTCCGTACTTCCTCCTTTCTTGTCTTCGCTGGCAAAACACTCTAAGCCGGGATGAGCAGGGTCGAAGTCGGTCACCATCCCGTCGCCTACGTGATAGGTAGTGCCACCCATCTTCCATACGAGTTTGCCCGTAGCGGCATCCACTACAGATACGCCACGCCCGTCCTCCTTCTTCGGCTCACTCACCATGAATACTTGCATGCCTTCACTATCAGGAAGCAATTTGCATAAATAAGCCTTGTCGCTATGTCCCAGCCCAGTAGACCACAACAAAGTGCCGTTGTCATCGAGCATGCATGAGCCTAGCATTACTTCGTCCCGGCCGTCATTATCAACATCTGACGTCACCATGCTATGAGCTCCCATGCTGCGGATGACAGGATTTTCTTCATCACCGTCCCAACGCCACGCACGTTCCAGTTTGCCATCTTTCAGCATCCAGGCATCTACCACCATCAATTTGTAAGTGCCACGTGCCGCCAATATGTAGGGAGTTTTTCCATCCAGATACGCCATGCCTATCTGATTTCGGTTTTGGCGGTTCAAGTTTCCATAGCGGTCATTGCGCTCCGGCCAATCCACGCGGTCAATTATCCGACCCGTCATGCCATCAAGGACAGACAGGTATTCACCTCCGCCACATACGCGGCCTTGATTGTTTTTCACGAAATCATCACCAGCGGTTTTCAAAGCTACTTCCGCTTTTCCATCTCCATTAAAGTCATACACGATAAAAGGCGAATACCAAATACCCGGTTCGATGCCAGCCCCCATGTCGTACGTCCACAGATAAGTGCCGTCACTCAAATAAGCCGATATTTTATAAGTAATGCCTTTCGTATCACCCCGTGTACCAGGATCGACATTCGATTCGGGTGTACGGACAACATAATCGTATGCTCCGTCGCCATTTAAGTCGGCCAAGGCAACCTTCCCCGCACGGTCGTTGTTGTGTAAACGGATGGAAGTGTAGTTCTTCAAGTCGGCCAATACCACTTCACATTTCTCCGAAGCAAAAGGTTCCATTCCTGTTGTGCAGGCTTCCACCCAATAAGTGGCGCGGGCTACCGGTTTTTTGTCTACAAAGTCGCATGTTGTGTTCAAAGCCTTTCGTGTCAGTTTCTTTTTATGTCCGTCCGCTTCACGATAGACGTGGAAAGCTACATCAACGCTATCTGAAGCCAACAGACGCCAACTGAGATAAACAGACTTTCCATCTTGCCCCGGTGCGACAGTCAAACCTCGATTTAAGTTCTCTACCACCCGGCTCTCCGCATAGCCCTCGACCAAAGGTTTCGGTTCATGCTGGGGAGCGAGCACTTCATAATAATAATACCTCTCCCTCGGGTCTTGCGCTTGAAGGAAACAGTTGGCACACAACAAGGCGCCAATCAAAATCATCGTCCGTTTCATTGCTGATATTTTTCTTCTATATATGTTAACTAATCTCTCATCGGATGAGAATGTTCCACCAACGTTACGAGGTTTAGTCAATAAGGGCAACGAGAACCACTAAGGTAGTGGGATACCCCATTGCTTTACTCAACCTTCAGCGGTATCAATTTCACCGGCCCCAACAAACCGCTTGGCACAGGTGCCCATCCCGCATAATCACCTTTTTTGTAGCCTAAGGCAGCAATGTTGATATCCTTGAAGATACGCCACTTCACGCCTCGCTTATCCATGTAGGAGATACGATTGGCGGGAAGGTTGGTGACCTCGACTTCAAGCACATTCTTGCCTGGACGAAGATATTTTCCTATATTGCAACGGAAGGGCACTGCCCAAAGAGTTGCCACCTCTATTCCGTTGATGCGAACACGGGCACTCTCGCGGACATCGCCCAGAACGAGCTCCCAATCGGCATATGAGGCCGGATTGTCCAAGGTGAAGGTGGCGCTATAGCAAGCTGTGCCCATCGTAGCGTGTGAACCATCGAAATCTAAATCTGTCCATGAACCTAAGAATACGGAGTCAGGCACATTGGCTACTTTCGGGGCGCTCTGAACAAAGCGTAAGCCCCACTTGCCATCCAATTGTACGGCCTTGTTCGCAGGGGTAGTATAAGCCCAAGCAGGCACTTGTACGTCAGCTTCAGTAAAAGTCTTCAAGATGACTGATTCTCCCGACCGTAACTGGACGAACACTTCCGTCTTATCTACGCTTTGGCGGATGCGGGCTTTGCCAGAAGTAGCATTCATAGGATTGTAAAACATTACCGAACGTGCTTTTACGGAGAGGGGTATCCATGCCTCTGTATCCTTATCGGTCAAGGCTGAGATAAAATAATGATATCCATCGGCATTGGTGCGGCGGATGCAACTCAAGTCAAAGGCCGTTTTCATAGCTTCGGGTATAGCTGATGTTTGCGCCAGGGTTTTAGCATAGTCAGTGCCGAAAAGGATATGGCCTTTGCCGGATTTTTGTAAAGCTTCTATTTCACTCCATGTTTTCTTGAAGTCAGCACGGCGTATTTCCAGATTCCCATAGCCGGGCACGTCTTCTGGATATCGGTCAAGGAAGACAATCGTAGCTCCCTCCTTGGCCAGTTGAAGCAATTTGGCCAATACATCAGCAGGCATCAAACGGGCACCGGGCACTACCAAAGCTTTATAGCGGCTTCCACCCGAAGTTTCAAGCTCCCCATCCCTATAGGTTAAGGTGCGGACAAAATTATCGGAAATGTAGTCCATGTCATAGCCGGCATCGTTGATACGGTGTACGGCCTCAATAAAACGAGGTGCGCGTTCGGCCATCTTGTGAATGTCAAACATCAGGAGTCGTCCGCCTTGCTCCTGCCACATGTCATATACGGGCAAATAAACCAGGAAATCATTGTCCGGCTTGCCCATCTGCAAGAAACTCTGGCATCGGGCGATGTAGTCGAAAAAAGCCGAAGCATCACGCCAGATGTTGTTCGTGGGACTCATATCCACCGTAGCATAAAATTTCCACCCGGGCCAAGCCGCATCAGCGGGCGAGTAGGTAGTACCGTGGAAGAAGGTATGGTTGACTCCCGAGATGAACATCAAGTCAAGGTCTGGTTTGCATTGTGAAAGGGAGGTACGGAAGTGCTCGGTGAGCCAGGTAAATGTTTCTGACGAGGTAAGTGTTTTGCCAGAGATATGGGCGGCTGAAGAGGCATACTTCAACATGGACAGGTCAGAATCGTTGGGGCGGGTCAAGGAGTCCTTACGCAAGCCTTTGATGCCGAAGTCCGACAAGCCGAAACCCTCGCACTCGGGCACATCTACTGTAGCATAAATATCTATCAGATTGCCAGGAGAACCATGTGCTTGATTACGGGTCTTGGAACCATGCTTGTGTGCCCAATCTGTCCACTGGGCAGTGAAATTCTCACGTAGCATCTCGCCTAGCGTCTCGCGATAGTCTGAGATGATGCGGCGAGCTTCATCCGTGCGTTCGTCATCTTCCAGAAGGAACTCCGGCAAATGCTCTTCCAATTTATATCCCCGGCGGGCCAGAAATTCGTCGAACAATCCGCTCGTCCAGTCTGCCCCATAGACTTCGTACGAATCATTAAAGAAATTGTGCGGAAAAACCTTTGTATCCGTTTCTTCAAAGGCTTTGTCGAAACGTGCCAGATAGCGTTCGACCGCTCCGTGCGAAAAGTGGTTCATCACATATCCCTCGCCACCAGGAGCCGCACGCTTCACCTGCTGAAATGTTTTGCCGCAAAAGGCGGCTATCAAGCGCCATTCACCTTTCGGAGTCTTCCAATTCAATTTTCCGTCCTTTACTTTGCCGGTCAAGTCCAAGCATTTTCCGTCCGAGGAGAAAGCCATCAGGCGCTCCAATGTGGCGCAGTTTTTTTGCTTCTCGTCCGAGGTCTCAATCTTCTGCTCCAGACGTTGCCCTTCCTTTAAATGATATTCTTCAATGAGCAAACGGCAGGCGGCATCCTCAATGGAAACTTCCGGCCCGCCAAAGGGCCATCCGGTGCCTGTGTTCATATCGATAAGCATACCCAATCGGGCAGCTTCGCTTTCCGTATAGCGTAACACTTCCATCCAGCGGGGTGAGAGGAAGTCTATGTCGCGTGCTTCGTTACCCTGTACGCCATAAATGGGAGTAATCTCCATAGAACCCATGCCAGCACGGGCATATTCCTCCAAATTACGGGTTAAGTTTTCTTCGTCTACCGCACTTCCCATCCACCACCAACGGGCGGAAGCTTTGGCTTCTGTCTTTATTTCAGGCCACGTTACGGTTTGCGCACTTATGGAACCGCATATGCCCAAGGCCATGAGATAAGTTAGCAATCTCTTGTTCATCATAGTTTTATGGTATTTTGATAATTATTCTTGTTTATCGTCTTATTTGCCCAACTCCAGACACCCCATAATGAAAGGTCCCGTGGCTTTGGCATCATTGTCACGCATCTTTTCGCCTATATAATATTCGAAACTGCCATCCCGGTAAGGATTTCCACCCAAACCTCCCACTTGGCAACACCGAGTCAAGGTCAATGTGCCGTCCGGATTTTCCACAATCAGTTTGTTTTTCAATCCTTCAAAAGCCTTTTCGGCCACTTCTTTATATCGGACATCAATATATCCTTTGTTCACAGCTTTAGCATACGCATACATACATTGAGCGGTCACGCTCGCTTCTGGGAAATTCCCTTTACGTTCTGGCTGGTCCAGCACTTGATACCAAAGGCCGTCTTTATCCTGATACTTAGGCAGAACTTCCGCCAACCCACGAATATAAGCTACCAAGTCAGCATACCCTTCATGTCTCTCCGGAATATAATCCAACGCATCGACTAAAGCCATAAACCACCAACCGATACTACGCCCCCAGAAATTAGGAGAATGACCGGTTTCCGGATTGGCCCAACGTTGACTTTTGCTTTCGTCCCACGCATGATAATAAAGCCCCGTGGCGGCATCATAGGTATATTGATGGCACAAGCGGAATTGCTTGACAGCCTCGTCTATCCACTCCGGACGGGTGAACTCGGCTCCATATTGCGCCATGAAGGGTGAAGCCATGTACAGTCCGTCCAACCACATCTGGTGCTGATAAATCAACTTATGCCAGAAGCCTCCTTTTAAAGTGCGGGGCTGGCGCTGGAGTTGCTTTATCAACGTATCCATCGCTTTCTTATAACGCACGTCACCAGTTTCCTCATAAAGGTCGAACAGGACTTTGCCCGAATTGATGAAGTCCAGGTTATAGGCCGACATATCGTAGAGGTGAATTTCGCCTTTTTCATTGATGAGGCTGTCCGCCCATTGTTTCACATAGTCGTAATAGCGCCGCTCGCCCGTGGATTTCCACATGCGAAGCATGGCGCAACAACCCACCCCCTGTGCATAACCGAAGAAAAGACGCTTTCCATGGTCCAACTGATAGGCTTGAGGGAAACGAGCCATTTCGGAATCAGCAAACCACTGAGCGTACGAACGTTCTTCATCCACATTGTTTACACCATTATTATATATATGTATAATAGATGAGTGACACCGATTTCCAGCGCAAAGCAATGTCGGCATCAGTAAAAAGGCAAATAACAGATAACTTTTCCACATGTGTTTCCTATAGTTTGATATTTTTATATAAACAGACTTCAAAGTGCAAAGCTTATGGGCAAATGTAGCAATTATTTTTCAAACAAGCCCGTTTATTTTGACGCTAATCTTATGTTTTTTGATTTTCGTATGAATTTCTTGTATATCTTTGCGAAGGAAAGGACTCACCTCCTCGAAAGGAAGACGGGAACTTGTCGAAAGAAAATCAGCATTCCCCCAGTGTCATCGCCTGGCATGAACAGCTTCAATATGCAGAAAATAGTATAAAGCAATAAAATCTGGCCGATTATGCATATTATTTCAAAAATATTCCCTACTTTTGCGACCAATTAAGAATAAATATGCATAAGATGAAAAAGAAAGCCAACCGATTGGACGCCATTAAGATGATAATATCGAGCAAGGAAATGGGCTCGCAGGATGAGTTGCTCCAAGCCTTGAACAAGGAGGGATTCGAGCTGACACAGGCCACCCTGTCGCGCGACTTGAAGCAGCTCAAAGTGGCCAAGGCCGCCAATACAAACGGAAAGTATGTATATGTGTTGCCTAACGATATCATGTACAAACGCACGACCACTCCTCAAAGCGCGAGTGAGATGATGAGGTCGACCGGCTTTGTGTCGTTGCAATTCTCGCGCAACATTGCCGTCATCCGCACCCGCCCGGGCTATGCCAGCAGCATTGCTTACGACATAGACAACCGTGAGTGCAGGCACATTTTAGGCACCATCGCCGGCGATGACACCATCATGCTGGTGCTGGCCGAAGAAGCCGCGCACGAGGATATCCGCGCTTTTTTGTCTGAAACCATACCGAATGTTTAAACAATAAAGATTGATATAGAATAATAAGTAGAAATGGACGTAAAGGAAATAGAAGTCATGGTGGCAGACGCCTCCCATGAAGTTTATGTAGACACCATACTCGACACCATCCGCGAAGCCGCCAAGAAGCGCGGCACAGGTATCGCCGAGCGCACACACGAATATGTGGCCACCAAAATGAAAGAGGGCAAGGCCATCATCGCCCTGCACGGCACGGAGTTTGCCGGATTCAGCTACATCGAGAGTTGGGGCAACAAACAATATGTAGCCACATCGGGCCTCATCGTACATCCCAAATACCAAGGCATCGGACTGGCCAAGCGCATCAAACAGGCCTCCTTCCGCCTGGCACGCCTGCGATGGCCGTGGGCTAAGATATTCAGCCTCACCAGTGGTGCGGCCGTGATGAAGATGAATACTGAGCTGGGGTACGTGCCTGTCACCTTCAACGAACTGACAGACGACGACGCTTTTTGGAAGGGGTGCGAAGGATGTATCAACCACGATATCCTTGTAGCCAAGAATCGCAAGTTCTGCATCTGCACGGCGATGTTGTATGACCCGGCTTTACATGAAGAAGACAAGATATAATAAAAACAAGAATATGGAACAGAAAAAGAAAGTAGTAGTCGCATTCAGCGGCGGGCTGGACACCTCGTTCACCGTGATGTATCTGGCCAAAGAAAAAGGATACGAAGTGTATGCCGCCTGCGCCAATACGGGCGGATTCAGTACCGAACAGCTCAAGACCAACGAGGAGAACGCCTACAAACTGGGCGCCACCAAGTACGTTACCCTCGACGTGACGCACGAGTATTACAAGAAGAGCCTGAAGTACATGGTCTACGGCAATGTGCTGCGCAATGGCACCTACCCCATCTCGGTCAGCTCCGAACGCATCTTCCAGGCACTGGCCATCGCACGCTATGCCAACGAAATCGGCGCCGATGCCATTGCCCACGGCTCTACGGGTGCGGGCAACGACCAGGTGCGCTTCGACATGACGTTCCTCGTGATGGCACCGGGCGTGGAAATCATTACGCTGACCCGCGACATGGCACTGAGCCGTCAAGAAGAAATCGACTACCTGAACAAGCACGGATTTGCCGCCGACTTCGCCAAGCTGAAGTATTCCTACAACGTAGGCATCTGGGGAACCAGCATCTGCGGAGGCGAAATACTCGACTCGGCACAGGGGCTGCCCGAATCGGCCTATCTGAAGCACTGCACCAAGGAGGGCACCGAACAACTGCGGCTGACCTTCGAACAGGGTGAACTGAAAGCCGTGAACGGCGAACGCATCGACGACCCCATCAAGGCTATTCAAAAAGTAGAGGAGATTGGCGCAGCATACGCCATCGGCCGCGACATGCACGTGGGCGACACCATCATCGGCATCAAAGGCCGTGTAGGCTTCGAGGCCGCCGCGCCCATGCTCATCATCGGCGCGCACCGCTTCCTGGAAAAATACACGCTGAGCAAATGGCAGCAGTATTGGAAGGACCAGGTGGCCAACTGGTATGGCATGTTCCTGCACGAGAGCGAATACCTGGAGCCGGTGATGCGCGACATCGAGGCCATGCTGACCTCCAGCCAGCGTAACGTGAACGGCACCGCCATCCTGGAACTTCGCCCTTACGGCTTCCACACCGTGGGCGTGGAAAGCGAGGACGACCTGGTGAAGAACAAGTTCGGCGAATATGGCGAAATGCAGAAGGGCTGGACAGCCGAAGACGCCAAAGGCTTCATCAAGGTGACCAGCACTGCCTTGCGCGCCTACTACGCCGGACACCGCGATGAATTGAATAATATTTGATAGAACCATGGACAATCAAAAGAAACTCCGACGCCCTCGTACGGGCCGGATGCTGTCGGGCGTATGTGCCGCATTGGCCAACTTCTTCGGCCTCGACGTAACGCTGGTACGTGTCATCTACGCGCTGGCCACCGTGTTCACCGCCTTCACCGGTGTGATTATCTACATCATCCTGTTGATTATCATCCCCGAAGAAGAGAACCGATACTTCCAGCAATAACCTTTTAAATGTAGAATGAAGAATGTCGGCTTCGCCTCCGGATGAAGAATCGTCATTCTTCGTTCTTCATTCTTAATTCTTCATCAATATGATAAAAGTAGGAATCATAGGCGGTGCGGGGTACACCGCCGGCGAGCTCATCCGCTTGCTCATCAATCACCCCGAGGCGGAAATCGTCTTCATCAACAGCCAAAGTAACGCAGGCAATCCTGTGACCGATGTGCACGAAGGACTGTATGGCGAAACCGACCTCCGATTTACCGACCAACTGCCGCTGGAGGACATCGACTGTCTGTTCTTCTGCACCGCTCATGGCGACACGCGCAAGTTCATGGACAGCCATAACCTGCCCGAAGGACTGAAGGTCATCGACCTCTCGATGGACTACCGGCTGAAGGCCGAGGGCAACGACTTCGTCTACGGACTGCCGGAACTGAACCGCCGTGCCACCTGCTCCGCCCTCCACGTGGCCAACCCCGGCTGCTTTGCCACAGCCATTCAGTTGGGTCTGCTTCCCCTGGCCAAGCATCTGATGCTGAACGATGACATCACGGTGAACGCCATCACAGGCAGCACCGGTGCGGGCGTGAAGCCGGGTGCCACAAGCCACTTCAGCTGGCGCGACAACAACCTGAGCGTCTACAAGGCGTTCGAGCATCAGCACGTGCCCGAAATCAAACAATCGCTGAAGCAGCTGCAAAACAGCTTTCACTCGGAGATAGACTTCATTCCTTACCGGGGTGCCTTCCCGCGCGGCATCTTCTGCACCATCGTGGTAAAGAACAAGTGCAGCATCGAGGAGCTGACCCGCATCTACGAGGAATACTATGCCGAAGACTCGTTCACCCACGTGGTGGCCAAGAACATCGACCTCAAGCAGGTGGTGAACACCAACAAGTGCCTCCTCCACTTGGAGAAGCATGGCGACAAGCTGCTCATCATCTCCTGCATAGACAATCTGCTGAAGGGTGCCAGCGGCCAGGCCGTCCACAACATGAACCTGATGTTCAACCTGGAGGAGACCGTCGGCTTACGCCTCAAGCCCTCCGCGTTTTAAATACGAATGATTATGAAACTATTTGACGTATATCCATTATTTGATATCAATATTGTTCGGGGTAAGGCCTGCCACGTCTGGGACGAGCAAGGCACCGAGTACCTCGACCTTTACGGCGGACACGCCGTCATCTCCATCGGCCACAGCCATCCGCATTATGTGGAGATGATCAGTAAACAAGTGGCGCAGCTGGGGTTCTACTCCAACTCCGTCATCAACAAACTACAGCGGACGCTGGCCGAACGCTTGGGCAAAGTCTGCGGCTATGACGACTATCAGCTCTTCCTCATCAACAGCGGCGCCGAAGCCAACGAGAACGCGCTGAAGCTGGCCTCGTTCCATAACGGACGGACACGGGTAGTCTCCTTCGGCAAAGCCTTCCACGGGCGCACCTCGCTGGCGGTGGAAGTGACGGACAACCCCAAAATCATCGCCCCCATCAACGACAACGGGCATACCACTTACCTGCCTCTGAACGACACGGAAGCCATGCAGGCCGAACTGCGCAAGGGCGATGTCTGCGCCGTCATCATCGAAGGCATACAGGGCATTGGCGGCATCCGCGTGCCCGACCCGTCATTCATGCAGGCCTTGCGTGAAGAGTGTACGCGAACGGGCACCGTGCTCATCCTCGACGAAATACAGAGCGGATACGGACGCAGCGGCCGCTTCTTCGCCCACCAATACACCGGCATCCGTCCGGACATCATCACCGTGGCCAAGGGCATCGGCAACGGCTTCCCCATGGGCGGCGTGCTCATCAGCCCGATGTTCGCGCCCGTCTACGGACAGCTGGGCACCACGTTCGGCGGCAACCACCTGGCCTGTGCGGCAGCCTTGGCCGTGCTCGACGTCATCGAGGGCGAAGGACTGATGGAGAATGCCGCTATCGTGGGCAACTATCTGCTGGACGAACTGAAGAAACTGCCCGGGCTGAAGGAAGTGCGCGGCCAAGGCCTCATGATAGGCATCGAGTTCGACAGTCCCATCAAGGAGCTGCGCTCGCGCCTGCTGCACGAGCAGAAGGTCTTTACAGGCGTCAGCGGCACGAACGTCATCCGCCTGCTTCCGCCCCTGTGCCTCACGATGGACGAGGCCGACCAGTTCCTCGAACGGCTGTCGAAGGTGCTGTGACACCTGATAAAAGGATGAAGAAACACGATGAAATCTTCATCCTTTTATCTTTTAAGTTCTCATTTAAATATGTACCTTTGCCCCTGTTGAACCATAATACCCAACACGATGAAAGCGAGTATATCATTAGATGCCCTGTTCGATTTCCTGCAATCGCTCCAACTGAGCGCGGACAACAAAACCTGGCTGGCCGAGAAACTGATAGAATCCGCCCGCGAGTCAAGGCAAACGGTGCCGGGACAAATGAGCCTCAGCGAAGCCAAAGACTTACTGAAGGCCTCGGAAGAGCGCTTTGAGCGGGGGGAACACCTCACCGAAGAGGAGATGGAAAACTGCTATAACAACCTGCGATAATGAAAAAGATTGTTTATGACAGGCAAGCCCGCCAACAAATTGAAGAGATATTCCATTACGGCAAAGCGCATTTTGGTCCCAATACGGCTTTGAGATACAAAGCGGCCATCCGGCAGAACATATCTATCCTAAAGTCAAATCCTTTCGCCGGAAGTATTGAACATGAACTGTCCGATGACACCCATGAGTACAGATATCTGTTGGTGAAACCTTACAAAATCATCTATTCAGTCAAAGACGATTTTGTAAGAATACACTTCTTTTGGCATACCAGCCGCAATCCTGATGATTTAAAGGAACAAATGGAATAACTGAAAGACTTACTTTAACGTTTGAAGCCCCGCCGGCCGAGCCAACCACTCCCGGCGGGGCTTCCCACATCAGTCGGCGGGTGAGGTAAGTTCCACCCTGTATGGAACTAAGTTTCGCCAAGCATGAAACCAAGTTCCGCACAACAGGGAACTGAGTTCCACCCTGCATGGAACTGAATCCGTACCGCAGGGGACTTGGCTCATTGCCGGACTCATCACGGCTCAGCCTACCAATCATACACCATCTCCACGCGGTCGAACACCTGTCCGTCCGTCAGCCCGTGGCGGGCAAAGAGGGCTTCAATCCGCTTCTGCTCGGCGGGCGGAAGCGCCGGATGGGCCTGAACCAGGCACACGCTTCCCCCTCCGGAGGATAGGCGGCGGGGTTCACGCACCGCACATGGGGCACCGAGGCATAATCAAATTCTTTCTCCATATATCAACTGCTTTTTGCCGGCAACTATGCATAAATCTCCGCCAAAAGGCTTGTTTTTCTGTGCGGAAAGGTTTACTTTTGCCGCAAAACCAAAAATACATCAGTCATGAAGATTGCAATCATCGGCGCAGGAAACATGGGAGGCGCCATCGCATGCGGACTGATTTTGGGTCTGACCATTGATACAAAGGATATTTATGTATCCAATCCTTCGCAGCCCCAATTGGACAAACTGAGCAAAGGTGCTTTGAGTATCAGATTTATATCTAAATTTGCCCTTAATATATTTAACGTATGGCGACAGTAGACGACAAAAAGATTATTTTTTCTATGGTAGGTCTAAACAAGACCATCCAGCAGAATAACAAACAGGTGCTGAAGAACATTTATCTTTCGTTCTTTTATGGCGCTAAGATCGGCATCATTGGTTTGAATGGAGCAGGTAAGTCAACCCTACTTAAAATCATTGCCGGATTGGATAAGTCTTATCAAGGAGAAGTGGTGTTTGCACCCGGTTACTCGGTAGGTTACCTGGCGCAGGAACCCTACTTGGAACCGACTAAAACTGTGAAAGAGGTTGTCATGGAAGGCGTGCAGCCTATTGTAGATACGCTCAACGAGTATGAAGAAATCAATCAGAAATTCGGTTTGCCCGAATATTACGAAGATGAGGAAAAGATGAATCAGCTCTTTGCCCGCCAGGCTGAACTACAGGATATCATCGACGCAACCGACGCTTGGAATCTTGACAGCAAACTGGAACGAGCCATGGATGCGCTTCGTTGTCCTCCCGAAGACCAGCCGGTAGAACATCTCTCGGGCGGTGAACGCCGCAGGGTAGCTCTTTGCCGCCTGTTGTTGCAGAAACCGGATGTACTTTTGCTGGACGAGCCTACCAATCACCTTGATGCCGAATCCATTGACTGGTTGGAACAACATTTACAACAATATGAGGGTACGGTGATTGCCGTGACGCATGACCGTTACTTCCTTGACCATGTGGCGGGATGGATTTTGGAACTTGACCGTGGTGAAGGCATCCCTTGGAAAGGAAACTACTCCAGTTGGCTGGAACAGAAGACCAAGCGTATGGAGATGGAAGAGAAGGTGGCCAGCAAGCGCCGCAAGACTTTAGAGCGCGAGTTAGAATGGGTGCGCATGGCGCCAAAAGCTCGTCAAGCTAAGGGTAAAGCCCGTCTCAACTCCTACGACAAATTGCTTAACGAAGATGTGAAAGAGAAGGAAGAAAAATTGGAAATCTTCATCCCCAACGGACCACGTCTCGGCAATAAAGTCATTGAAGCCAAACATGTGGCTAAAGCATACGGCGACAAACTGCTTTTCGATGACCTTAACTTCATGCTTCCGCCCAATGGCATTGTGGGCATCATTGGTCCAAACGGTGCGGGAAAAACCACGTTGTTCCGTCTCATTATGGGACTGGAAAAGCCCGACAGTGGAGAGTTCGAGGTCGGCGAAACCGTTAAATTGGCATACGTGGACCAGCAGCACAGAGATATAGATCCGAACAAAAGCGTCTATCAAGTAATTTCGGGTGGTAATGAACTGATCCGCATGGGTGGCCGGGATATTAACGCCCGCGCTTATCTGTCCCGTTTCAATTTTTCCGGAGCCGATCAAGAGAAACTTTGCGGTGTTCTCTCCGGTGGTGAACGCAATCGCCTCCACTTGGCTATGGCCCTTAAGGAAGAAGGCAATGTCCTGCTACTGGATGAACCTACCAATGACATCGACGTGAACACCTTACGTGCACTCGAAGAAGGCTTGGAAGACTTTGCCGGATGCGCTGTAGTCATCAGCCACGACCGCTGGTTCCTTGACCGTATCTGCACTCACATTCTGGCCTTTGAAGGCGACTCCAACGTGTTCTTCTTTGAAGGGTCTTATACCGAATACGAGGAGAATAAGCTCAAACGTTTGGGACGTGAAGAACCCAAACGCGTACGCTATCGCAAGCTTATGGAATAAGGGGGGGCAATCCGAAGAAGCCGGTCGTGAATTATTGACAGATATAGCTGATTATTGCCAAGTCGCCCAAGTATTATTGGATACTTCGCTGTTTATCCAATGATACTTGGGCGTTTATTCTTGGATACTTTTGCGACCGGATTTTCGGACTGTCCGGAATAAAAGGAAGCATAAACAAGAAAAAGCCGTTCCCCAGAATAGACAAGATGGGAACGGCTTTTTCTTGTTAGCGGCTTACTGTTGTTCAGCGACTTCGAGCAGATGCTATGTGTTTGTGGAAACAATTGAAACAGGCATTGGGCTTTATGTCTTCTCATTTGTATTTAAGTCTCCCGGCAAGCCCTTTTCAGAACTTAACCGGGCAGACTTCCACAAACAAACATAAACAGGGCTACTACTAATACTAACGTTTATTTTTCACTTGCTTTTATGATTAATACATTAAGTTTGGTTTAAGTTATACTACAATTACAATAATTCCCTCAATTGTTGTGCCAAACAAATGAACACGTATATAAACAACTGTTATACAGCCAAATAACGGATGGAATAAAGTATTCCAAAGTGTGGAGACGGTGTGGAATTGAGGTGTGGAGTGTGGATTTTTTCTACAGACTCTCACCTATGTTGTACAACTTGAGCTTGTTGTATAAGGTTTTGCGGTCAATGCCCAGCAATTGGGCGGCACGACTCTTGTTGTTCCCAGTCTGGCGCAAAGCTTCAATAATGTGACGTTTCTCCGTTTCCTCATTACGCAATGAAATGCCTGCCGATGGAGCGGCGGAGGCATATTGCAAGTCCGCCAGATCATTTACGGTAATAAGATTGCCCGTTGCCAGCAATGTGGCTCTACGGATGACGTTTTTCATCTGGCGCAGGTTCCCCGGCCAGTGATACATTTCCATCACTTTACAGGCTTGCGCGTCAAATCCTATGAGGTGTTTGTCCATTTCTTGGTTGGCTTTATCAAGGAAGAAGTTGGCAAAAAGCAGAATATCCTCTTTACGTTCTTTCAGCAGAGGCATGTGCAACGTGAATTCGTTGATACGGTGATACAGGTCCTCACGGAATGTGCCTTTCCCTATTTGCTGTTCCAAGTCTTCGTTGGTGGCCGAAATCAGACGCACGTCCACCTGTATTTCTTTGTTAGAGCCTATGGGACGTATCTTCCGTTCCTGCAGGGCACGGAGTAATTGTATCTGTATCTCGTAGCTCAGATTTCCTATTTCATCCAGAAAGATAGTCCCTCCATTGGCTTCCACAAACGCACCGGTTTTGTCTGTCAGCGCTCCTGTAAACGCGCCTTTCACATGCCCGAAGAACTCTGACGCCGCCAGTTCTTTAGGGATGGCACCGCAATCAATGGCTACGAAAGGATGCTGTCCCCGCTTGCTGAGCTGGTGAATGCGGTGAGCCACATATTCCTTGCCTGTGCCGCTGGCACCGGTAATAAGCACCGACATCGTGGTGGGCGCCACCAATCTTACATAATTATAAAGTTGCTTGGCCGCATCGCTTTCTCCTTCCAGAAAATCGGTCGAAACGGTGGAAGGCGTCCCGCTTGTGGCCTGTTTCTGTCCCGGGACAGGCGCTCCGCTCATCATGTCGCCTTTCTTCAGTGCTTCATCTATTTTTTTCAGCAGTTCATCGGGATTGATGGGCTTTGGCACATAGTCACATGCTCCCAGTTTCATGGCTTGTACGGCCGATTGGATGTCGGCATATCCGGTCATGATGATAAGAGGTATCATGCGCCCATGCTTTATTTGCCATCGCAAAATGCCTATGCCGTCTTGGTCGGGCAGGCGCAAATCAGACAAGATCAAGTCTATTGCTTCCGTCTCTATTACCTTTTGGGCACGGGCTACGTTGCTGGCCGAATGGATTTGAAAGCCTTTTTTCGTGAGCCAGGTTTTCAGCATGATGCCGTAAGTAATGTCATCTTCTACAATCAAAATGGATTTCATAGCTTGACGTTTTTATCTTTTATCCCACAAAGGTAATTGCTTTTGACTGATTTTAGTATATTTGCAGACTTAAATTAAACAAAAAGCGAAATGAAAGGGACTGTAATTGTATTATTAACCCTGTTTGCGTGCTGTATGACGGCATGCAAACCCGGACAAAAGGAGAATAAAGATATGAATGAGGAAACCAAACTGAAGATTGAAACTACGGCGGGCGACATTATCGTCAAGCTCTACAACGAAACTCCAAAGCATCGCGAAAACTTTATCAAACTTGCGCAGAACGGTACTTACGAAGGCACTTTGTTCCACCGTGTCATTAAAGACTTTATGATACAGGCGGGCGACCCCGACTCGAAAGACGCCCCTAAGGGGAAAATGCTGGGAGCGGGCGATGTAGGCTACACGATTCCGGCCGAATTCGTCTATCCCAAGTATTTCCATAAGCGCGGAGCGCTGTCCGCCGCCCGTCAAGGCGACCAGGTGAACCCCGAGAAAGCATCTTCCGGCTGCCAGTTCTACATTGTCACGGGAAAAGTCTATAGCGACTCCACCCTGCTGGACATGGAGACACAAATGAACAACATGCGCTTCAACAATGCTTTCAACGCGCTGGCCGCCAAACATGCGAAGGACATCTACAAAATGCGCCGCAACAACGACCAGGAAGGATTGATGAACCTGCAAGACTCGCTCATAGCCCAAGTGGAGAAGCAGATGGCGGGGCAGCCCGAATTCCGCTTCACGCCCGAACAGGTAAAAGCTTATACGACCGTAGGAGGCACTCCTCATCTGGATGGTGAATACACCGTTTTCGGTGAAGTGGTGGAAGGCATGGACGTTGTGGACAAAATCCAGCAGGTGAAAACCGACCGCAACGACCGCCCGGAAGAAGATGTCAAGATTAAGAAGGTAGAAGTGCTTTAAGACATTCTCTCATGGAACACATCAATCGGCTGACGCTGGAGAACGGGTTGCGCCTGGTGCATCATGAAGACACCTCAACGCAGATGGTGGCGTTGAACATCGTCTACGATGTAGGCGCGCGCGATGAACATCCCGACCATACAGGATTTGCCCATCTGTTCGAGCACTTGATGTTTGGCGGTTCTTGCCATATTCCCGATTATGACACACCCCTCCAGTTGGCCGGTGGCGAGAACAATGCCTGGACCAACAACGACATTACGAATTATTATCTGACCGTGCCCAAGGCAAACGTGGAGACAGGCTTCTGGCTGGAGTCCGACCGCATGTTGGGGCTGGACTTCAGCGAACGTAGCCTGGAAGTACAGCGGGACGTCGTGATGGAGGAATTCAAGCAGCGCTGCCTGAACCAGCCCTACGGTGATGTGGGGCACTTATTGCGCCCACTGGCTTATAAGGCGCATCCTTACCGTTGGCCTACCATTGGCAAGGAATTGTCTCACATCGCGCAAGCCACGCTCGATGAAGTCCGCGCTTTCTTCTATCACCATTACGCTCCCAATAATGCCGTGTTGGCCGTAACGGGAAACATCCCATGGCCCGAGGCGGCGCGTCTCACCCGGAAATGGTTCGGTGACATTCCGCGCAGGGACGTACCGGTCCGCCAGCTTCCTCAAGAACCGGAACAAACCGGAGAACGACGTCTCACGGTGGAACGTCCTGTGCCGGTTGACGCGCTTTTCATGGCTTTCCACATGTGCCGCAGGGATGACCCGGATTATTATGCCTTCGATATCCTGTCCGACTTGCTGGCCAACGGACGTTCCAGCCGCTTGAACCGGCAATTGGTGCAGGAGCGCAAACTTTTCTCCCAGATAGATGCCTACATTTCCGGTTCACGCGACGCCGGATTGCTCCAAATCAGCGGACGTCCCTCCGAAGGAGTCTCGTTGGAAGAAGCCGAGGACGCCATTTGGACGGAGCTGGACTCGCTCCGGCACAAAACCGTGGACGAACGCGAATTGGAGAAAGTGAAGAACAAGTTTGAGTCTGCCCAGATTTTCGGCAACATCAACTATCTGAATGTAGCCACCAACCTGGCGTGGTTCGAACTCACCGGACAAGCCGAAGACATCAACCGGGAAGTGCCTCATTATCGTGCCGTGACTGTCGGGCGCTTACGCGAAGTTTCCCATCAGGCGCTTCGGCGTGAGAATAGTGTAGTGTTGCACTATCGCAAGAGCTGATTTACTTCCCCTTCAATTCTTTCTCCTCCTCTTGCGGAAGGCGTATGGAAGTATATAGCTCAAAGATAGCAGCTATGGTAAGGCACACAATCCATTCATTGTGGCTGGCAAGGAGCATCAGTGTGCCAGCCAGCACCAGAAGCAGGGCGCCCAGTATCTGCTGGAAACGCAATCGGCGGATGGCAGGGTTCTGCACACGGGGACGGTCGTTAATCTGCGCCAATGCTACAAGAGTGGCTCCTACCGTGTAGACATAGGGAGCCGCCGGCCAACCGGTGATGTAGACACCGGCGCCTACAACTGCCATGAAAGCTCCTACGGCAAACAGTGCGGGAAGTATCCGTTTCATTATTTCATATCCTCCATATCTTCTTCAAATACATAGATGTCTTCATTGGGTTTCTTCATGAGGTACCGTTCACGTGCCACCCGTTCGATGGCTACCGAGTCCACAGCCAATTCGTTCAGCCGACGGGTACTGTTCTCGAACTCCGTACGGTACTTGTCTATCTCGCTGCGAAGTTCGCTCGACTCATGATACAGTTTCAGCCGCCGGATAAGGCTGTTTTCATCCAGGAAAATGATGATAACACCAAATATCAGCAAAGTTATCAGATATTTGTGTCTACAAATACGGTGCCAGAATAAAACCAGGTTGTCCATAATGATTATGCTTTGTCGAGGCAAAGATAATGTAAAACATTCAAGCGTGCCATGAAAAGACAAGGGAAATGTCCGATAGAACGCTTTTTTTGCGTACATTTGCAAAGTGACTAACCAAGAACGCTGCTAACTGAGTATGGAAGATTATATCGTATCGGCCCGGAAATACCGCCCCTCAACCTTTGAGTCAGTCGTGGGGCAACACGCCTTGACCACTACCCTGAAAAACGCCATTGCCACCGGCAAGCTGGCGCATGCCTATCTGTTCTGCGGACCCCGTGGAGTAGGAAAGACCACCTGCGCCCGCATCTTCGCCAAAACCATCAACTGCCTGCACCCCACCGCTGACGGTGAAGCGTGCAATGCCTGCGAGTCGTGCACCGCTTTCAACGAACAGCGCTCGTACAACATACACGAACTGGACGCCGCTTCCAACAACTCGGTGGACGACATCCGCCAACTTGTGGAGCAGGTGCGCATCCCGCCTCAGATAGGGAAGTACAAGGTGTACATCATCGACGAGGTGCACATGCTCTCCGCCTCCGCTTTCAACGCCTTCCTCAAGACACTCGAAGAGCCGCCCCACCACGCCATCTTCATCCTCGCCACTACGGAGAAACACAAAATACTGCCCACCATCTTGTCCCGTTGTCAGATATACGACTTCAACCGTATCCGGGTGGAGGACATCGTGACCCATTTGGCCTACGTGGCGTCGAAGGAAGGCATCACCGCCGAACCGGAAGCGCTCAACGTCATCGCCCTAAAAGCCGACGGCGGCATGCGCGACGCCTTGTCCATCTTCGACCAAGTAGTAAGTTTCACTGGCGGAAACATCACTTACCGCAGCGTCATCGAGAACCTGAATGTGTTGGACTATGAATATTATTTCCGCCTGACCGATTACTTTCTGGAGAACAAAGTGACAGACACCCTGCTGCTTTTCAACGAGGTGCTGAACAAAGGGTTCGAGGGAAGCCACTTCATCACCGGCCTCGCCTCCCATTTCCGCGACCTCTTGGTAAGCAAAGACCCCGTCACCCTGCCCCTGCTCGAAGTGGGAGCCGGCATCCGCCAGCGCTACCAGGAACAGGCGCAGAAGTGTCCCCTGCCTTTCCTGTACCGCGCCATGAAGCTGTGCAACGACTGCGACCTCAACTATCGCGCCAGCAAGAACAAACGCCTGCTGGTGGAACTGACCTTGATACAAGTGGCACAGTTGACCTCCGACGAGGATGACACCGCCAGCGGGGGGCGTAGCCCTGAGCAGAAGATAAAACCCCTACAAACACCCCAAGCCGCCACGCCCGCACAGCCGGCGACAACGGCAACCTCCGCCCGGAAGCAACAACAGCCGGCGCAATCCCAACCCGTTGCAACCGCACAGACCGCCTCCCAAGCCGCGCACGCCTCTACGGCCTCCCTCCTGCTGACCAAAGAAAAGCAAGAGAAGAAGATACCCGTAGTGAAGGCAGGCGGACTAGGCATCTCCATCAAACACTATACGCAGCCCGCCAACGAGACGCCACAGGTTGTCGCGGAGCAAACGCCCCAGGAGCAAGCGCCGGACGGGGAGGATTACATGGTGAACGAGCGCGACATCAACTTTTACTGGCAGGAATATGCCAACAACATGCCCCAGGCACAAGTCGCCCTCTCCACCCGCATGCATGCCATGCGTCTCCACCTGCTGGACGACAACACTACGTTCGAGGTTGTGGTGGACAACGAGGTCATCGCCAAAGAATTCGTAGCCTTGGCACCGGGCGTGGAAGCCTACCTGCGCGCCCGGCTGAAGAACCGCAAACTTACCATGAAAGTACGGGTCAGCGAGCTATCCGAGCGTCCGCGCGCCTACAGCCGGGTGGAGAAATACCAGATGATGGTGCAAAAAAATAAGGCACTACAGCAGTTGACGGAAGAGTTCGGATTGGAATTTTCTTAACACAAGAAACTTCCATCCATCCTCCGGAAGCCTGTCGCGACGTCCGGTGAGTAACTTATGCGCCCTCCGTGGCTTACGTCTTTTTCCCGTGGCACTTTCCTGTTTTTATTCTGCCCGTACCAGAAACATTTTCCGGTAGTAGCAGAAAGGGTTTCTGTTAGAAACAGAAAGGTCTTCTGAAAGAGACAGAAAACCTTTCTGGTTTTATAAGAAAAACAACCAGAATACTATATATCTGTCAATCAGCACTATCTATAGTCAAATTTGTCAATATATTCGTCGTACAAAGGGCATTCCGCAATACCTCGTTTGCGGAAGAACGACAAGATTTCCTCCTGTTCCTCCGGTGTGACCAGCCGTTTCCGATTCTTGATTTCGTAGTATTTGTTCTTACCAAAATATTCATACATTTCACGTCTCAGCAGGACGGCGTCATCATAGGGGAATTTGCGCAGTTGCGCCAACAGGGCATCGATGCCACGGGCGAAGCGCACCAACTGTATGGGGCGAAAGTGTGGGCACGAACCTCCGGCCAACTGCCGGGAGGCGGCGGGCGAAAGGATGGTCAGATAGGTAATGCTGGCGGGCACATTGTTGTACAACGCTTGCCGCAGGCATCGCCCTGCCCGAGGGCACTCCGTGTTGGGACAGAGGGTGTAGTTCTTTGGGAATTGGGTGTAATCGAAATCCATAGGGCAGAAGTATTAGGTCAGTTATTTTGCATGTCGTTCAGCCGCTTGTAGTAGCCGCCGAGGGCGAGCAGTTCTTCGTGTCGTCCGCGTTCCACGATTTCCCCGTCGTGCAGGACGCATATCTCGTCGGCGCTGCGGATGGTGGAGAGGCGGTGGGCGATAGCGATAGTGGTGCGGGTCTTCATCAGCCGCTCCAAGGCTTCCTGTACCAGTCGTTCACTTTCCGTGTCGAGTGCCGAGGTGGCTTCGTCCAAGATGAGGATAGGCGGGTTTTTCAAGATGGCGCGGGCGATGCTGATGCGCTGGCGTTGTCCGCCAGACAGTTTGCCACCCCGGTCCCCGATGTTCGTATCGTAGCCATCGGGCGTCTCCATGATGAAGTCGTGCGCATTGGCTATCTTGGCGGCGGCCACCACCTGCTCCATCGTGGCGTTCTCCACCCCGAAAGCTATGTTATTGAAGAACGTATCATTAAAGAGGATGGCCTCCTGGTTGACGTTGCCTATGAGCGAACGCAAGTCGTGTATGCGCACGTCCTTGATGTTCACCCCGTCAATCAGTATTTCACCTTGCTGCACATCGTGATAGCGGGGCAGGAGGTCCACCAAGGTAGACTTTCCCGAGCCGCTCTGCCCCACGAGGGCGATGGTTTTTCCCCGTGGGATAGTAAGATTGACATGCCGGAGCACCTGCCGCCGTCCGTCGTAGCTGAAAGTGATGTCGCGGAATTCTATCTGATGTTCCAGGCGAGGCAAGGGCAGGGGATGCGCCGGTTCCTTAATGGGGTTCTCCGCCAAGAGTATCTTGTCGATGCGTTCCATGGAGGCTAGTCCTTTGGGGATGTTGTATCCTGCCTTGGAAAATTCCTTCAAAGGGTTGATGACACTGTAGAGGATGACGAGGTAGAAGATGAACGAAGGAGCGTCGATGGTGGAGGCGTTGTTCAATATCAGCGTGCCACCGAACCACAGGACGAGAACAATGAGGCACGTGCCGAGGAATTCGCTCATGGGATGTGCCAACACCTGGCGGGTGGCCACGCGGTTTGTGGCGTCGCGATACTCGTTGCTGCACCGTTCGAAGCGGGCTGCCATCTTGCCTTCGGCCAGGAAGGCTTTAATGATGCGCAGACCACCAAGCGTCTCTTCCAGCTGCGACATGGTGTCGCTCCATTTGCCTTGCGCCTCCAGCGACTGGCGCTTGAGTTTTTTGCCAACGGCACCCATCACCCAACCCATGGCGGGCACCACAAGCAAGGTGAACAGCGTGAGTTGCCAGCTGACGGCTATCAGCGTGCCAAAGTAGACGATAATGAGGACAGGATTCTTGATGAGCATGTCCAATGAGCTGGTGACAGACGTTTCCACCTCGGTGACGTCTCCACTCATGCGGGCAATGATGTCTCCCTTACGTTCCTCGGAAAAGAAGGCGAGCGGCAAACGCAACACCTTATTATATACTTGCATGCGTATATCCCTTACCACGCCCGTGCGCAACGGTATCATCACTGCCGACGAGGCGAAATAGGCCAATGTCTTCAGCAACGTCATCACAGCCAGGAACACACCCAGGATGAGCAGCGTGAGCGATGGCCCCCGTTCGGCTATAAGTTGTGACACGCCATAATAGAAGTTGTTTACCACGACATCTTTCATCCCCATGTCCGCGGCATCCCACGGAATGAACTCGTAGACTTTGGTATCCATCTCGAACAATATCTGGAGGATGGGGATGATGAGCGTGAAGGAGAATATATTGAGAAAGGCAGAGAGCAAGTTGAGGAACAAAGCCCAACCCAAGTACTTCTTGTAAGGCGGCACAAAGCGGCGCAGCAGTCGGAGGAATTCTTTCATTTCGGTTCGTAGTAAAATTGATTATAGAGTGCAAAGGTAGCATTTTCTTTGATAACTTAGGTATTATGCTTACATTTGCAGCGCATCCCTTTAGGATTATTTCCCATGAAAGCGAAGAAAGCATACGACTACCTGATTGTAGGCGCGGGACTGTTCGGATCCGTCTTTGCGCGCGAGGCACATGAAGCCGGCAAACGCTGTCTGGTGGTGGACAGACGCGACCATGCCGGAGGCAACGTCTATTGTGAGAACGTGGACGGCATCCATGTACACAAGTATGGCGCACACATCTTTCATACGGACAACAAAGCGGTGTGGGACTACGTGAACCGTTTCGTGACATTCAACCGCTACACCAACTCGCCCGTGGCACGTTATGGAGGCCGGCTGTACAACCTGCCTTTCAACATGAACACTTTCTATCAATTATGGGGAACAACAACGCCCGAAGAGGCCAAAGTCAAGATTGAAGAGCAGCGGGCGGCATATGCCCACATCACCGAGCCCGCCAATCTGGAAGAGCAGGCGTTGAAGTTGTGCGGGCGCGACATCTACGAACGTCTTATCAAGGGCTATACGGAGAAACAGTGGGGGCGTCCGTGCACGGAGCTTCCCGCTTTCATCATCCGACGTCTGCCGTTCCGTTTTACGTTTGACAACAATTACTTCAACGACGCCTACCAAGGCATCCCCATCGGCGGATACAACGTCCTGACTGACGCCTTGCTTCAAAGCGCAGACGTGCGTCTCGGCACCGATTACTTTACCCACAAGGCGGAACTGGACGCTGTAGCGGAGAAGGTGATTTTTACCGGTTGTATCGACGAGTTTTTCGGTTACCGTCTCGGACATCTGGAGTACCGTAGCCTCCGGTTCGAGGAAGAACGGCTGGAAACGGCGAACTTCCAAGGCAATGCTGTAGTGAATTACACGGACCGCAAAGTGCCCTACACGCGTGTCATCGAACATAAGCATTTTGAATTCGGTACCCAGCCACACACAGTCATCACACGCGAATACCCTGACAACTTCGCCCCGGGCAAAGAGCCTTACTATCCGGTGAACCACGGACGGAATACGCTCCTTTACGAGGATTACCGCCGGTTGGCTCAAAACTCTTGTAACGTATTGTTTGGAGGACGCCTGGCACAATACACGTATGCTGACATGGACGACACGGTGGCATCCGCACTGGAGCTTGCCCGACAGGAGATAACAAGGTAATAATTTGTCAGTTCAGTGGAAAAGAGATACTTTTGCAATGATTATGTACGAAGTTAACTAATAATTTAGCGGGGCGTAGCTCCACAATGTGTCAATGCGCTAATGCCATGCGGCATGGAAAAAGCATTGTGTCGCAAACACAGCGCAGCCCAGGCACATCAGCACATTAAATTACGATATAATATGAAACAACTGCATATCCTAACCCCAGTCAAGGACTCGATAGACCTCACGCTGGAGACCATCCATGCCGTGATGGAGTCAGACATCACTGTTCCCCACCGCTATACGGTGTACAACGACTTCAGTACCGCTGAAAACACCGCCCGCCTGCAAGAAGCCTCATCCCAATTGGGCTTCCGGTTGGTGAACTTGGCGGACGTGACCGACCATCCTTCACCCAACTATCTGTTAGTGTTGCAGATGGCTCAGCGGGAAGCCATTGAGGCAGATGCCGCACTGCTGATTGTGGAGTCGGACGTAGTGGTAAAGAAGAACACCTTGCAAGGATTGTATGACGGCGCATTGGAAAAAGAGAAATGTGCCATCGCGGCGGCGGTCACCGTAGATGCGACAGGAACCATCAACTATCCCTACCTGCACGCCAAGGGGAAAGAAGGAACTGTGTATGCCGAGAAAAAGCATTGCAGCTTCTGCTGCTCCCTGTTGACTCCCGATTTTCTGCGAGCTTTCGACTTCCAGCGGTTGGATGCAGGAAAGAATTGGTTCGACGTCACCATCTCACACGAGGCATTGACGTTGGGGTTCTGTAACTATGTGTTTGCCAATCTGCCCGTATGGCATCGTCCGCACGGCAGCCGTCCTTGGAAACAGTTAAAATACAAGAACCCGTTGAAATATTACTGGCTAAAATACACGAAAGGCCTTGATAAAATCTGACACTTATGGGTTTGTTTAATCATTGCACATTGGTACTGCACCCGGATTTTGCCGAGCTGAAAGATTTTATGTTTTCCCTGCCCGAGCGTTTTTCGCAAGGTGAAGGAACACTCATCCATGACGGGCGTAACCAGCTGAGGCGGATTACTTGGCAAGGGACGGATTATGTCGTGAAGTCTTTCCGCCGCCCCAACTTCATCAACCGCTTTGTGTATGGCGTTTTCCGCGCGTCGAAAGCCAAGCGCTCGTATGAACATGCAGAGTTGCTGCTGGCCATCGGTGTAGGAACGCCACGCCCGGTGGGCTATCTGAACATACGCAAAGGCTTGTTGTTCGACCGAAGTTATTATGTCACCCTGGCATCCACGTGCCCATACCGCTATGAAGATTTGTTCCATCGGGAGTTTCCGTACGAGGGCGAGGTGTTGCGTGCCGTGGGACACGTGACAGGTATCCTGCACAACCATGGTTATGCCCACAAGGATTATGGACGCGCCAACATCCTGTTCGAGAAGACAGGCCAAGGCATCAAGCTCGATATAGTAGACCTCAACCGGATGGCCATCGGTCCACTGGACATGCGCAAAGGCTGCAAGAACCTGGAGCGTCTACCTGCCACGCCCGCCATGCACAGGGTCATTGCAGATGAGTATGCCAAAGTACGCGGTCTGGATGCCGACGCATGTTTCCGGTTGATGGTGGCATTCCGCAGCACACAACCCGGCAAGGAGAAAAAAGAGATAGAAGCATTGGAACAAAACGAAGGAAAGATATGAACATCATAGCTGTAGTGGTCACATACAACCGGTTGGAACTGTTGAAACGCAATATCTCCTGCCTGCAACGGAATAAGCCGTTAGACGCTATTGTGGTTGTCAATAACGGAAGCACCGACGGTACTGCGGAATGGCTGGACGCACAACCGACGTTGACGGTAATCAAGCAGGCGAATGTCGGGGGAGCCGGCGGATTTCATACCGGCATCCAGAAAGCTTGTGAACTGGGTGCCGACTGGATATGGTGTATGGACGATGACGTGTTCCCACGGCCAGACTGTCTGGAACGTCTTTTGAAGCATGCGGACAATCCCCAGGTAGGGATACTCGCTCCCCGCCGCCTGTTGGGTGGAGAAATATACACCAACGATTTCCAAGGATTGAATCTGACCAATCCTTTCGCTTCTTTATATAAAGGCAAGTTATCGAAGAGGAAGATTGCGGGTCCCACAGAAATATGCGGTACCGCTTTCGAGGGTCCCTTCATCCGCAGGGAAGTGGCGGACAAAATCGGCTTGCCCCAAAAAGACCTTTTTATCTTCTGCGACGATACGGATTATTGCATCCGCACAGTGTCGGCCGGATATAAAATCCTGTATATTCCCGATGCCTTGATGGATAAAGAGAAGTTCTTCACGAACGACACATGGGCAGAACGTAACCGGAAGAAGAAATGGAAACGCTTTTACCAGGTGCGCAACTCCGCTTACCTGAACCATCACTACGGACGGAATTGGGCCGTGAAATACCTGCGGGGATTCAACGGAGTGATAGGATATATTTTGATAGCCCTGCTTACTTGCCCCTTCAGCGACGCATACCGATGGAGCGACATTGCCAGATTCTGGCGTGCCTATCGCGACGGAGTGAACGAACGGTTGGGAATAATTAAGTAAAAGACATGCACTATGAGACTGATAAAGATTACCGGAGGCTTGGGAAACCAAATGTTCATCTATGCGTTCTACCTGCAGATGAAAAAGCGTTTCCCGCACGTATATATTGACCTGACGGACATGATGCACTACCATGCGCATTACGGATACGAGATGCGCCGGGTATTCGGGTTGCCGCATGTGGAGTTCTGCATGAACCAGCCCTTAAAGAAAGTACTTGAGTTCCTATTCTTCAAGACAATAATCGAACGGAAGCAGCATGGGGCGCTACGCCCTTACGAATGCCGTTACCTTTGGCCGTTTATCTATTTTAAAGGTTTCTACCAGTCGGAGAAATATTTTGCGGACATCAAGGACGAAGTGCGCCGCACCTTTCAGTTCGACTTGCGTCAAGCCAGTGAACAAACGCTCCAGATGCGCGAACAAATAGATAAAGACGAACAAGCCGTTTCGCTCCACGTCAGGCGGGGCGACTACCTGCAGCCCAAGTTCTACGAATCCATTGGTTCCATATGCCAACTGCCTTACTACCGGAATGCAGTCAAGGAAATGGTGAGACACGTGCCCGTACCCCACTACTACGTATTCTCGGAAGATTTGGACTGGGTAAAAGCCAACCTGCCGTTGCCTGCAGACACCGTCTATGTGGACTGGAACAAAGGCGAAGACAGCTGGCAGGACATGATGCTGATGAGCCGCTGCCGGCACCACATCATCTGCAACAGCTCCTTCAGTTGGTGGGGAGCCTGGTTGAACCCACATAAAGGGAAAATCGTAATCGCTCCGGAGCGGTGGACACGTGATATGGATAGTCGGGAAATCGTTCCGGACGAATGGATTAAAGTTGCAAACCTATAATGAATTGATTTATGGACATGTTTCTATTGCAGAAAATAGGAGTAGCTTTAGTAGAATGCTTTAAGACTTTCTGCTATACTTCTTCTCCACAACTTATTATGACTTTATTAGTAAAGAATGAGGAAGGTATGTTGGAAGAGAATTTACGTTTCCATAAAGCAATGGGCGTGGACGGTTTTATTGTGACCGACAATAATTCGACTGACCGTACACCGGAAATTATCCGGAAGTACCAACAAATGGGCTGGATAAAGGAGGTGATAAACGAAACTGCTACCAATTATGAACAGAAAGTATGGGTAGATCGTATGATATGGAAAGCCAAGAGACTTTACAAGGCCGATTGGGTAATCAATGCTGATGCCGATGAGTTATGGTATGCTCCTTCGGGAAATCTGAAAGAAGAATTAAGCCATACACATGCCAATGTACTCAATTGCAAAATGCGCAGCCTTTATCCTGAAGATGGCAAACCGTTTTGGCTATGGCATAGAGCGGTAAACTATGTGCCCGACCAAGAACGTTACAACCTTTCACCGTATTCCATTTTTGAACGCCAAAACAAAAAGGTCATTCATCGTACGGCCGGGTACCTGCAAATCTCTATGGGTAATCATAAGGTGACTATGTTTCCCAAACATTCCAAGGAAAGTACCGTCCGTGTATATCATTATAATATACGGGGTAAACAACAATTCTTGGAGAAAATGATAAATGGAGGCAAGCAACTGGAACAACATAAGGGCAAGCACGGAGGCCGTCACTGGCGTTACTTCTACCGCTTGTATAAGGAAGGAAAGCTGGAGGAGGAATACGAGCGTGTCATTGGCAGCCGGGTGTTCGACCAATTACGGGCAGACGGATATGTGTACGAGGATGATACAATCTGCAAGTTCTTCGAGCGTTTGAAGCCTTTCTGAATATCGGTTATTCTGTATCCGTGCGTAATTCTGGAATAAAACGCTGCCAGAATTTCGCACGGCTTCGGTGCATAAAGCCGTGACACCCCATGGGAAGTTGCCGATTATTGAGATCATAACACACTTCCGGTTTGACATCGAATGCAAACCGTAGTGCAGTATCCACACTGGGGTAGCGCAGTTCCTGTGGAATCAATGCCCAAAAAGCATCCTCATAGACTTCACCCGGTTGGTTACTAAGACGTTTGATGTCTTCCGCATAACGCATACAAGCGGCGCTGAATGCCGAAACCCGACGCAAGCATAACCCTCCATTTCCTATTTTTTCTAACAAATCCCACCTGGAGAAACCATGGGAAGAGCGGGAGAACCTTTTTTTCAGAGTCAAGAATTGCTTAAAAGGGAAATAACGGTAACGTGGACGGAGAGGCCAAGGAGCGGCAACCAAATCGTATCCAGCTCCACACCAAATTGATAATTCATCCCGAAAGACCCATGCATCCGTGTGACAAATCAAGATATACTCGGTGTCGCCAAACAAGTCATAAAAGGCTTGGGACATCATCATCTCATTGTAGCCGGCAATTCCCCGTTTGGTACCCAACCAATTTTCCGAAACGTTCAATACCTCCGCTTGAGGATACTTGGCTGTGAGGGACGCAACAGATAATCCATCCGGTTTCAGGAATACTGTCGGATGGGCGGATAACACTTGCATATTATTAGCCAACGCTTTGCTTTCCCATTGATTCAATGTCTCTTTATAGAATGGGATAACGACTTTTACGCTTGTCTTCATAAACTCAATCATTCATTTGCGGACAAAGATAGATGATATTACGGTAAACGCATTACATTTGTTCAAACATTTGATGACAAATGCATCATTGCATACTTGACCAAGTAATATTGGATACTTGACCATTTATCCAAGGATACTTTGCCCTGTCATATTGGATACTCCCGCGACCGGGTTTTCGGGTTAGAACGGCGGAGGACCGGAATGCTTCTGAATTTACCTATAGTTGCTGTTTTTTATATGCTTCCGACATAAAAATAAAGTCTATAAACCAGAGAATGGTGTAAAAACACTATCTTTGCTTTCCAAAACATTCAGAAGAAGAAGCATGAGTAAAGAGAAGAAATATGGGTGGGTACTGTTTGCATTGTGCATCCTTTCGCTTTTCCTGTTTATCGGAGAAACATCTTTCCATACACGGGGAGAGCCACGTGAAGCTGTTGTCGCGCTTTCGATGTTGCAGGACGGCAATTGGATTCTGCCGGTAAACAACGGTACAGAACTGGCTTTCAAGCCACCTTTGTTTCATTGGTTGATTGCAGTTTTCTCCACTGTGACCGGAGCAGTCACCGAATATACTTCACGCATGCCATCGGCGGTAGCGTTGGCAGTAATGGTTCTTGCCGGATATGTGTTCTACGCCCGACGGAGAGGAACGGAAGTGGCTTTTCTGATGGGTTTGATTACGCTGACCAATTTTGAGGTGCATCGCGCAGGGACGAACTGTCGAGTGGACATGTTGCTTTCGGCATTGATGGTGCTGGCACTCTATCAGCTTTATAAATGGGGAGAGAAACGTCTACAGGGCATACCTTGGCTGGGTGTGCTGTGTCTGAGCGGAGCTTTTCTGACAAAAGGGCCAGTCGGCGTGTTACTTCCCTGCTTGGTAGTAGCAGTGTTCCTGTGGATTCGCGGGTTGAACTTCTGGCGCATATTTTTCTCCTTCTTTGGAGTAGTGTTGCTGTCGTGCGCGCTTCCGGCATGCTGGTATCTGGCCGCTTACCGGCAAGGGGGCGACCGTTTCCTGCAATTAGTGTTAGAAGAAAACGTATTGCGTTTCTTGGGAAAGATGTCATATGAGTCGCACATCAATCCGCTACATTACAATTTCCTGACGGTTCTGTCAGGTTATGTGCCCTATACCTTGCTGGCGCTGATTTCATTGTTCTTCTTAAAATACAAACGGATACAAAGCAAACCGCAGGAATGGTGGATACGGTTCAAAACGTACATCCGGCACATGGATGACGCACGTTTGTTCTCGTTGCTCAGCATTGTGGTTATCTTCGTGTTCTATTGCATTCCCAAAAGCAAACGAAGTGTCTATCTGCTGCCCATCTATCCGTTTATCGCTTATTTTCTGGCGGAATACATGATTTACCTCATTCGTAATCATCGGAAAGCCATCACCTTGTTCGGCACCCTCGTGGGTAGTCTGTCGGTCCTGTTGTTCGTGGCATTTATTGCGGTGCGTTGCGGCATCGTGCCCGATACAATATTCTCGGGGAAACATGCGGCGGAGAACATCGCCTATATGCATGCGCTGAAAGATATATCCATGGATTGGAAATGGTTGGTCGTCTTGTTGCCTTTGGCGGCAGTGTATGTATTCTTTAAAATGAAGTCGACAAAACGGGAAACGCCCGTACTTTATGCGGTGGCAGGAATGGCTTTCACGCTGTTTATGGCATTGGACGGCTTCTATCAGCCAACAGTGCTGAATGTGAAGTCGGACAAGCCAGTAGCGGAAAAGATTGCGGAACTTGTTCCCGAAGGGAGATTGTATTCCTACCGTACGGATGTATATCTGGCAAACCGGACGCATCCTTTTACCATTAACTTCTACTTGGGTGACCGTATCGTGCCGTTCGATGTGTTCCTGCCCGATGAAGGCTATTTGGTAGTGGGCGCCTCGGATGTGGAGGCTTTCGGAGAAGCTTATCCTGATTACGAAACACACTTGGTGTACGATAGCAAACGCCGTAGTTGCGACGACCATAAGGTGGTGCGGCTTTATCAGTTCAAATTGAGGAAGGAGTAAATGTATGAAATTGGCAATTGTTGTTCCCTGCTATAATGAAGAGGAAGTGCTGACGGAAACCACCGCCCAATTGTCACACGTGCTGGACATTTTGAAAGACGGGAAGTTGGTGGATGAAGGAGTCATTCTCTATGTGGATGACGGCAGCAAAGACCGGACATGGGAACTGGTAGAGACCTATGCACGGGAAAATCCGTATGTGGCTGGCATCAAACTGGCACACAACGTGGGGCACCAACAGGCACTTTGGGCCGGATTAGAGTGGGCAGCCGTCCATGCGGACGCCTCTGTATCCATTGATGCGGATTTGCAGGATGATGTGAACGTAATCGGTGAAATGGTAGCATATTACGCGAAAGGCATAGACGTTGTGTTCGGAGTTCGTCGGGAACGGAAAACTGACACTTTCTTCAAACGTACCACGGCACAAGGGTTCTATCGGCTGATGCGTGGGTTAGGAGGTGACATCGTGTACAATCACGCCGACTTCCGTCTGATGAGCCGCAGGGCGTTGCAAGCCTTAGTTTCCTTTCCTGAACGCAACTTGTTTCTGCGCGGAATGGTGTCCTCATTGGGATTTCCTTCGGCTTTGGTCTATTATAACCGGAAAGAGCGGCTTGCGGGTGAATCGAAATATCCGTTCCGAAAGATGCTGAGCTTCGCTATAGACGGTATCACCTCTTTCTCGGTACGTCCCATACGTTACATCGCTTACTTGGGAATTTTATTCATGCTGATAGCCGTAGCCGCCATTATCTACGGATTATGTTCGTATGCCGACGGGCAAACCATTCCCGGGTGGACATCGCTCATTGTTTCCGTGTGGTTCATCGGCGGCGCCATTCTGCTGGCATGTGGCATCATAGGCGAATATATCGGCAAAATTTATAAGGAAGTGAAACGGAGACCCCGATACATCATTGAAAAGGGGGTGAAATGTGATTGACAGGATGAAAATAATCGTAGACGAGAAAATACCTTATATAAGAGAGGCATTGGCAAACATTGCCGATGAAGTAGTCTATACACCCGGCAAGGACTTTACGCCGGAACTGGTGAAGGATGCCGATGCATTGATTATCCGCACCCGCACCCAGTGCGACCGCCGGTTGCTGGAAGGAAGCCGTGTGCGCTTCATTGCTACAGCCACTATCGGTTTCGACCATATTGACACTGAATATTGCCGCCGGGCAGGCATCACTTGGCAAAACGCTCCGGGATGCAACTCTGCCTCCGTGGCACAATACCTGCAGTCCTCCCTCCTACTGCTCCAACAGGAAAAAGGATTCCGGCTGGAAGACATGACGTTGGGAGTCGTCGGGGTAGGTAATGTAGGAAGCAAGGTGGCTCAAGTAGGCCGTGACTTAGGCATGAAAGTTCTGCTGAACGACCCTCCCCGCGAAGAAAAGGAAGGGAACACGGCATTCAGCCCCTTGGAAAGACTTCTGGAGGAGTGTGACGTGCTGACTCTTCACGTGCCGCTCGTCCGTGAAGGGAAGCATCCTACGTATCACTTAGTGAACCGCGAAATTTTGACCCGGTTAAAGTCCCGCGCAGTCCTTGTCAATACTTCGCGGGGCGAAGTCATTGAAACACAAGCCTTGCTTGACGCTCTGAATAAAGGCCGCATAGCTGACGCCATCATTGACGTATGGGAAAACGAACCTGACATCAATCGCGAGCTATTGGGCAAAGTCTTTATCGGCACCCCACACATAGCCGGCTATTCGGCCGACGGGAAAGCGAACGCCACCCGCATGGCGCTCGATGCCCTCTGCCGTTTCTTTCACATCGACGCTCATTACACGATTGAGCCTCCTCTACCTGACCGGACTCTGATTGAGGCACACGACGAGACAGAAGCCTGCCTGCAAATGTATGACCCCCGCCTCGATTGCCAGGCTTTGCGCGCCCATCCCGAATGCTTTGAGAAACTGCGGGGGGACTATCCGTTGCGCAGGGAGAAGGGGGCTTACCGCATTCTGATAAACAATAAATAGAAATACAATGTGTGTTTCAAAGGGCATTTACCAGAAGCTCCATAGTACACAAACAAGTAATAATTCTGCGGTTGTAAGTTGCGCATTGCTTTTCAAGAAATCCATCGCTTTCTTCAATTGAATGTTGACTGTGGATAGCGAGATGTTTAGGTTTTCGGCTATTTCCTTGATGGAGAGTCCCTCTTCCCATCTTAATTTGAATATTTGCAATCGCTTTTCGGGCATTTGCCTGGCGACCTCTGTGATGAATGCCAACTTCTTTTCCATCGAGATTTTTCTTTCCCTTTCTTCTTCACTGTCATCCAGCTGCATACAGTATTCCTGGTTTAGTTCTTCTTCTGTAAATGATAACACTAAATCGTGACTGATGCTTCTTCTCAAATGATCAATGGTTGTCCTTTTGGCAAGAGTATATAAAAAATTTTCCGTGAACATAATTGGACTGTTCAGACTGCATTCCCAGTATTTAATGAAGATTTCCTGCGTAAGATCTTCTGCAACTTCCGGTGACTTGCAGGTTTGAATCGCCAAATGATAGATACGGTCAAAGTATCTTTTAAAGACTTCTTCTATCTCCATACAGCTCTGTTTATCCGATTTTTCCATATTAGCAAATTTCCCTGTTTATTGAACTATCCGGGAACAAAAGTAGTGATATAAATGTGTCCGTCGGATGGCGTTTAGCGAATTATCATCAAATCTTAGCAAGCGTTACTTCTATCTTTCGGTCGTATTTCACTATTGTTTCAGCTATTTCATTTTCATGAAAACTGCTCTGGAAGCGGCTTTGGGAGTAGTAGTTTTCGGATGTTTTCCCGACTATAGTGGTGAACAAGTTTTTTAGATTATAAGAAAATGAAGACAGAAAAAGAATATATAGAGTTGCTGAGACAGTATCGGGAACGCCCACTTTCAAAGGGAGAATTACAAGAACTTTTGGAATGGCTCGATACGACCGAAGGAGAGGAAGCATGTGCCCGTTATATGGATACGTTGATGTTTGAAACTTCGATTCAGAAAGGTGTAGGTCAGGATGTAATTTATCATCGTATTATGAATCGAATCAAAAGAAAACTGGTTTTCCATAGCTTGGCCCGTTATCGGAAAACGTGGCTGGGAGCTGCAGCGACAGTCCTGTTATTGATTGTAGGCGGTGGAATCACTTACTTCACGCAGACGAAGCATCCGTCCAGAGTTCCCGATGAGGTGACATTCCGTGTAGACCGTGGCAACAAAGCAATGCTCACACTGGCCGATGGCAGCAAAGTATGGCTTAACTCGGAAAGCGTGTTACGTTGGTCGGAAGACAACGTTCGCGACGTAGCCTTGGAAGGAGAAGCTTATTTTGAAGTGGCTAAGGACAAGAAACACAGTTTCGAGGTACATACTTCTTACGGCACCATCCGAGTCTATGGAACTTCATTTAATGTAAAGGCACACAGTCGCGACTCCCTGTTTGCCGTTGCGTTGGTGGAAGGAAGTGTCGGCTTGCAGATGAATCACCTGAAGAAGGAAGTAAAGTTGCGACCCAATGAGAAAATCTGTTATAACCAGAAAGACCATACCCTCCGATTGACGGGTGGAAGCATGGCCGATGCCGGTATTTGGAGGGAACAGGAACTGAAACTGACAGATGTGACTATTCCCGTGTTATGGGACAAAATGGGACATTGGTATGGTAGGAAGTTCGTGGTTAAGAATATGCCGAAAAAGAATCACTTATATAATGTGACAATACAAACAGAATCTGTTGAAAAAATGTTGGAGTTGATTGGCGCAATCACTCCTATCGAGTATGTAATCAAAGAAAAGGAGGTCACCATTGTTTATAAATAAATTCAGCATCGGGACGTATGCCGTCCTGTTTTAGTAGATATACCTTATAAATCATCATTATTTCTATCAGGATTACAATTTTTAATCGACTTGAAACATGAATAAGAAAAAGAATTCAAGCCTCATGGTAAAAAGATTTATCATAATGGCCCTGCTTGCATGTTGGGCTTATGTAAGTGTCTGGTCTCAAGGGACGGATACTTCACTAACCCTTTCTCTACGTGATGTTACGCTTAAAGAGCTGTTCGCCACCATTGAAAACCAGTCGGACTATACCTTTGTCTACGATGCAGCGGACGTTGATACCGGGAGAAAAATAAACGCTGTCTACTCCGGCCAAAGTCTCGACAAGGTCCTGTCGGAAACATTGAAGGGTCTGAAATACGAAATCAGAGGAAATCAAGTGATTATCCGAAAATCTTCTGAAGAGAAGAAAGTTCCCGCCCGACGTATTACCGTATCTGGCAAAGTAAAAGATGCTACCGGTGAGCCAATTATCGGAGCTAATGTTATCCAAAATGGAGCACACACCGGTACCATAACTGATGCTGATGGATGTTTTTCGTTAGCGGTGACATCTGACGCCACGATTAAAGTGTCCTTCATTGGTTATGCCACACGGGAGGTGAAAGTTAAAGGACAAACCAAGCTGGACATTACCTTGGATGAAGACTCTAAGATGCTGGATGAAGTGGTTATTGTGAGTTATGGCAGCCAGCTGAAACGAGAAGTCACAGGTTCGGTATCGCAACTTAATACTAAGGGGCTTTCCGATATGCCGGTGTTGCAATTCTCCCAGGAAATGCAGGGTAAGATAGCCGGTGTACAAGTCAACCAATACAGTGGCCGGGTAGGTTCGGGCATGGCATTCCGCATCCGTGGAGCAGCCTCTCTGTCATCGGGTAACAGTCCGCTGATTGTAGTAGACGGTATTCCGCTTACGGGTGATGCCAATAATATCAATCCTGCCGAGATTGAGTCGCTCAGTGTGTTGAAAGATGCTTCAGCCAGTGCGCTCTACGGTTCGCGGGCAGCCAATGGAGTTATCCTGATCACTACCCGTAAGGCTAAAGCCGGTGATGCGCGTTTGGAGTTTTCCGCCAATTACGGAGTGCAGACTGTGCCACAGCGCGGACGTCCCGACATGATGAATGCGCGTGAATGGGCTGAGTTTCAGAATGAATACTACGAGGATCGGGTGAAGTACGAGGGATATACGGGAGAGCTTGACCCACTTTATGAGAATCCCGAACGTTATGGCGAAGGTACCGACTGGTTTGACGTGATGACACGCAGTGCAGCCATCCAAAAGTATGATTTGTCGCTCTTTAAAGGAGGTGATAATTATTCTACCTCTGCTATGATAGGCTATTCCATGCAGGACGGTGTAGTGGAGAATACCGGTGTAAAGATGATTTCTGCCCGCCTCAATCAGATGTTTAAGTTGAAAGATTTTGCTGAGATTGGCATCAACGTGGCTCCTTCCTACAAGTTGGACCATAACTCGCTCATGGCCTTTGACGGGGTAAACAACATCTTTAACAAGGCGTTGCAAGCCAGTCCGTTGGTAGCGCCAGTGGATGAGGACGGCAATATGCCGCTTTATGTCAATACTTCACCGATGCTGAATAATATCAACCCTTATAAGATTATCATGGAGACGGTAGATGACTATACCACGGCTCGTCTGTTGGCTAATGGATACCTCAGCATCACACCCTTGAAAGGACTTACATTGAAGACCAGTCTGGCTACCGACATGACCTGGGAACGTCGGAAGTACTTCAGACCGGGCAGCATCACTGCCGACAACGTAGCCACCGGAACCAGTAGCTATTATAATGACTATACTTGGATTTCGGAAACCAACTTGACGTATGCCAACACATTCAAAGAAGCGCACAAGCTGGAAGTGCTTTTAGGCTTCTCGGCACAGAAATATACCAAAGAGAGCAATAGTCTGTCGGGCAGCAACTTCAGCAGCGATGACATTCCTTACTTGAGCAATGCTACCAGCATTACTTCCGGTACGAGCAATATCACAGAGTATGCCTTGTTGTCTCTCTTAGGCCGTATCAATTACAACTATCGGGGCAAGTATCTGATTTCGGCTGCCATCCGGCGTGACGGTTCATCCCGTTTCGGTGCTTCCAAGCGTTACGGTTATTTCCCCTCTATCTCAGGTGGCTGGGTAGTCAGCGAGGAGAAGTTCATGCAGGCAGTCCCCCATCTGGACATGCTCAAGCTGAGAGCCAGCTATGGTATCACGGGTAACGACAACATCGGAAACTATACTCATATTGCCAATATCGGTGAGTATAACTATGTGTTCGGCGGTGCCTTGGTCAGCGGAGCTTCCGGCAGTAACATTGCCAATACGGACTTGGCTTGGGAACGTACGGCACAATTCGACTTCGGAGTGGACATCACGATGTTCAACAATCGCTTCAGCCTCTCGTACGATTATTATAAGAAGGCTACTGACAACATGATTCAGGACCGCCCCATACCGGAAGCATCGGGGTTTGCTTCCATCACCTCCAACGTGGGAAAGATTCACTTCTGGGGGCATGAAATCAGCTTGGGATATAATAATCGGTTTGGCAAATTCTCCTGGCAGTCCAACTTCAACATCTCTTTCGACCGCAATAAGATTGTTGAATTAGTAGACCCGGGCTACATTACCCGCAATACCAGCGAATATTCCGACTATTATCGCAATCAAGAAGGGTATCCGCTGAGCCAGTTCTTCGGATACATTAAGTTGGGGCTTTATAAGGATGAAGAAGACTTGGCCAATTCGCCCAAGAGCAGTACCTCGCAGGTAGGAACCATCAAGTTTAAGGATGTGAACGAGGACGGTGTCATCAACGTGCAGGACCGTACTTTCATCGGCGACCCCAATCCCGACTTCCTCTTCGGCTTCACCAACAACTTTGAATACGCCGGTTTCGACTTGGGCATTACCATGACCGGTTCGTATGGCGGAAAAATCATCAGCAGTTTGACGCATCAGTATCTGGGCAATCTGGATGGAGCATTCAATCTGTTGGCAGCAGCCAAGAACCGTTGGCGTTCACCGGAGAATCCCGGTTCGGGTGTCTATCCGCGTACGATGACCGGTACCACGGCCGAACATCGCAAGGTGAACACCAGCTGGATTGAGAGCAACTCGCACCTCAGTGTGAAGAACATTACGTTGGGCTATCAAGTGCCTCTGCCTAAGAACAAGTATTGTTCCAACCTTCGCGTGTATGCTTCCATCCAGAATGTGTTCTTCATCAGCCAGTACAGTGGGGCTAATCCCGAAGTCAGTCTCAACGGACTGAACGGTACGGGCATCGGTGTGGACGAGAACTCTTACCCCATCCCGCGAGTCTATTCCCTGGGACTGAATGTGACATTTTAATCCATAACGAAGACGATATGCTTGCCTTTCTGCCGACGGAATCTATCTCTCCGATGAGACTATTGGGAGGTCCCGATGGAATCAAGCTTTGGAATAAGGCAGACAGCCTGTTAGCAGTTTGGCCCCAAGGCAGGACATCCTCCTCGGCCTCCTTATGGATGGTATAGAATAATTTAGGTATCTTCATTAAAAAAATAAACGAACTATGAAACTGTATCAATTTTTGTTGGCAGCCGGCTTGACTCTGTTGAGCAGCTGCTCCGATTTCCTCGACCTGGTTCCCGGCGACAAAGAGTCGGGAGGGTCTTTCTATCAGACTGAAGACCAACTCCGACAGGCCGTTGTGGCGGCTTATGTGCCTCTGCGAGCTTTTGCCGATAACGATTTCTTCACGGGCGAAGGCCGTTCGGACAATACGCATTACGATTATACACCCGCCAACCGAGGTTCGGCCTACGTCTATCGGGAGGAAGTGTACGACTTCACCAACGGGCCGCAGAACACCTATGTCAGTGCCGTGTACTATCATTGCTACAAAGGCATCTCACGTGCCAACATAGCCATTGACCATCTGGAGACGGCTGCCATCGACGAAACCGTGAAGTGCAACCTCATGGGACAGGCTCGTTTCCTGCGTGCTTTCTTCTATTATAAATTGGTGCGTTACTATGGCGGCGTGCCCCTCTACCTGCACGAAGTCACTACGGCCGAAGATGCTTTTCTGCCCCGCTCCACGGCCGATGAAGTTTATGCACAGATTATAGCCGATGCGGAATATGCCATTGCCAACCTCGACCCGCCCGCAGAGTTTCCTGCAAGCGGTGAAGCTACCCGTGGTTCTGCCACGATTCTGCTGGCCGATGTCTACGTCACACGAGGAGAGTATGCCGAAGCCGAACGCTTGTTGTTGACCCTGGAGGACATGGGATACGGCCTGCTGGACGACTATGCCGAGGTATTCTCTACGTCCAACAAGAACAGCCGGGAATCCCTCTTCGAGATACAGTATATGCAGGGATTGCAAGGCGGACAGCAAAGCAACTTCATCTACAAGTTCATCCCCCGCTCCACCAATACGGAGATACTGACCGGTGTAGCTACCAACAACAGTTCCTTAGGAGGATGGAATGTACCGACCCAGGACTTGATAAACGACTATGAACCGGGTGACAAGCGCCGTGCAGCCTCCATCGGCATTGCCGAAGGGACATACAATAGCAGTTACATGTTCACCTATACGGCCAAGACGGAGATTGATGACTATGTTCCCCAAGAAGGCGTATCCGGTGTGCCTTACATCAAAAAGTACCTGCATCCGCATACCGACCCCAACAATACGGATGACAACTGGCCCATCTACCGCTACGCCGAAGCCTTGCTCTTCCTGGCCGAAGCCGTCAACGAACAAGGCCGTCCCGCTGAGGCTCTCCCCTACCTCAACCGGGTACGTCAACGTGCCGGACTGCCCGATGTGACCGTGACCGACCAAGCTCAGTTACGTGACATCATCCTGCACGAACGCCGTGTGGAGCTTGCTTTTGAGAACAAGCGTTGGCACGACCTGGTGCGCAGCGGCAAGGCCGTGGAAGTGATGAACGCCTATGGCCGAAAGTTGAAGGAGCAATACAGTTATCTGATAGATGCCGCCTACCAAGTGGACGAACATCACTTGCTCTACCCGTTGCCCTATGACGAAGTAGCCATGAATGACGAACTGGAGCAGAACCCGGGATATTAAATAGAAAATGAAGAAGCTATGAGAATCTTAGCCTGTATAGTAGGGGCAATGGCAAGCATCAGCTTGTCGATTGCCCAAGACAAAACATTCACCATTGCCGTACTGCCCGATACTCAAATGTATACGGAAGAAAAAGGCGAACGTAATAATACGCTTTTCGAAAGCCAAACGCAATGGATTGTTGACAATTATCAAAAGGAGAACATCGTTTACGTTGTTCACGTGGGTGATATCGTCAATCGGGGTGATGAGCGGCCTGAGCAATGGGCCAATGCGGCAAGGGCACTTTCCATTTTGGAACAGCCCTTGCCCGGATTGCCCCACGGCATCCCTTACGGACTGGCTGTAGGCAACCATGAACAGACCCCAAGCCAGTTTGCTTTAAGCGGACAGACAAAGTGGTTCAACCATTACTTCGGCATTGACCATTTCAAAGGAAGGGATTATTATGGAGGAGCCTACGGCACAGACAATGACAGTCATTATGACCTATTCTCGGCTGCCGGTATGGACTTCATTGTCATTTATCTCGAATACGACGCCATGGACGAGAATATCGACCGACTCAATGATTGGGCAGCTTCATTATGTGAAAAGTATGCCTCGCGTCGGGCGATTATTGTCAGTCATGGTATTATCCACTACAACCCGGTGGAAGGAGTGAATGGTAACGCCCCCTGGTTAAAGCAAGGCGAACGAATTTACGACCGGCTGAAACGTTGTCCGAACGTATTCATGATGTTGTGCGGACATGTGGGCGACAACGGCGAGGGTTACCGGGAAGACGGTTACGCAGGACACACTATAAAGACTTTTTTGGCCGACTACCAAAGTCGCCCCTTGGGTGGAGGCAGCTTAATGAGGTTAATGACTTTTGATAAAGACAACGACCTTATCCAAGTACGTACCATTGCCCCTTATTTTCATACGGAAGAGACCGATGCCGACAGCCGTTTTGTTAAGCCTTGGATGCGGGAGTCGACCGCTACACGTATCTATGACTTTGATAATGACGGGAAATCAGAGTTTGCTTTGTTTAATGGCGGACGTTGGCAAATAGAAGATATGAAAGAAACAGTGCTTTTCGGTATGGAGCGTACTCTGCCTGTACCGGCCGATTACCGAGGTGACGGGAAAACGACTTTGGCCGTTTATGCTCCGGCTACGAGTACATTCACTATACAAGGAAAAGGGAAAGTAGTTTGGGGAAATCCGGGCGACATACCTGTACCGGCCGATTATGATGGTGATGGATTGGTGGAATTGGCGACCTGGAATCCTTCTGACTTGAAGTGGTATATCCAAGGGCGCCAACCCCTTAAACACGGTTTTAAATCATGTATTCCTGTTCCTGCTGATTACGATGGTGACGGACATGTGGAACCTGCTGTCTATCGGATAGACAACCATACATTCTATATTGCCGAGATAGCCAATATACCGTTAGGAAGTGAAGGGGATATCCCCGTCCCTGCTGACTATAATGGAGACGGACGGGTAGAGCCTGCCGTTTATAGTCCTGCCACCGGTAAATGGTCCATATTAGGCAAAGAACAGGTAACATTGGGTGGCACCGAAGCAATTCCAGCACCCGGCGATTACGAAGGTACAGGACGTGTCCAACCTGCTGTTTACTATCCGGCATCGGGAATACTCAAATTAGACTCAGGCCGTTCCTTTCAAGTAGGGAAAGGCCAGTTGAACCAGGTCGTCAATTTACCTGTTCCCATCAGAAACTATATACACCAACAAACCTCTCAACAGCCATGAAGAAAAATCTATTAATCATTTCTATATTGAGCCTGCTTGCTTCAAGCCTGTCGGCCCAGACACAACAGTATGCTAAAGGGCGTATTTACAGTGACAATAATGCCAATGGTCGGCACGACCGGGACGAACAATATCTGGAAGGCGTGGCCGTGACCAATGGTACCGATATTGTACTCACCGACAAAAAGGGTCAATATCGCTTGCCCGTAGTCGGTGAAGCTACTATAGCTGTTATTAAACCAACAGGGTATCGTACGGCTCTCGACCGTTACAACCGTCCACAGTTTTATTATTATCACAAGCCCGAAGGTACTCCCGAACGAACAGCTTATCAAGGCATCCGTCCCACGGGTAAGTTACCCTCGTCCATAGATTTTGGTTTGGTTCCGCAGGAAGAACCCGATACGTTTAAAGCCTTAGTGTTTGGTGACCCGCAGCCGCACTTCCCGGACCATATTCGCTATTTCTCTAAAGCTATCGTGTCTGAACTGGAAAATGTACAAGGCGTGAGCTTCGGTATCAGTCTGGGTGACGTGAACGATGAGAACTTCGCACTCTTCAATCCTTATCTGACCGAGACGGCAAAGATTGGGGTTCCTTGGTATAACCTGATGGGCAATCATGATATGGATTACGAGGCACAGACTGACGAGGAAGCCGACGATGCATTCGAAACCTTTGTAGGGCCTGCCAACTATGCTTTCAACTATGCCCGTACCCATTTTTTGGTACTGGACGATGTGCTTTATCCCAATCCCCGAGGTGGAAAAGGCTACTGGGGCGGCTTTCGGGAAGACCAGAAACGTTTCATTGAAAACGACCTTCGATTGGTAGATAAGGATAAGTTAGTCGTTGTAGCTTTTCATATACCTATGTTGGATGAGAATGCCATACGTAAGGAAGATAAGCAATTTCTTTTTGATTGTCTGAAGGATTTTCCCCATGTTCTGTTACTTTCAGCGCATTTACACCGACAAATACAATTGTTTCATACAGCCGAAGATGGCTGGAGAGGCCCTAAGCCGCTGCATGAGTTCAATGCCGGTGCCACTTGTGGTGACTTCTATTCGGGCTATCTGGATGCCGATAGTGTACCTTGTTCTCTGATGTCGGACGGTACCCCAAAAGGGTATGCTTACCTCAAAGTAGACGGCAACACCTACAGCATCGACTACAAGGTGGCAGGACATCCGGCCGACTATCGCATGTCTGTCAATGCGCCCCGGCAGGTAGTACAAGACCGTTATACCCCTGCTTTTATTACCGTCAATTTCTTTATGGGCTCGGCCGATGATGAAGTGCTTTGCCGTATTGACGGCGGAGAATGGAAACGCATGAAACAGGAAGAAGTAATAGACCCAGACCATGACTACATGGTGCAGCGTTGGAATCGTGACACAGCTCCTAAACTGGCCCGTTGGCCAGCTGCTTCTTATCCTTCTACTCACATTTGGCGTATGCGTGTCCCTTCCTCTCTTCCGTTGGGTACGCATAAGGTCGATATAAAGGTGACGGATATGTTTGGTCAGATTCACACAGGCAGTGCCGAATATGAAGTGGTGAAACCGCTGCGCATGTATCCATAAGATAAGGCATTGACAGAAGCATAGTCTTGCATAAGGGAACTGCAAGTTATAACAGATGTTATTCACGTCACCCTTTGTCAAATATTCACAGAGGCAACCTCTTTGCCTCTTCAACATCTTGTCCAATCGAAACCTTACCCCCAATCAGCCATTAGCACATATAAACTGACGAAGGATTGGGGGCGATAAAAATACTGCTACTTTTTATCAATGGCAAGGCTGACAATCTGCCTTGACAAGCCGCTCCACCACCTGCGGATAGAACTCATATTCCAAAGCGTGCACTCGTTTGGCCAATTCTTCCGGTGTGTCCTCCGGAAGGACGGGACAACGATACTGGGCGATGATATCTCCCTCATCGTAATGCTCATTGACATATTGGATAGTGATGCCACTTTCGTGCTCGCCGGCTTCCAACACCGCCCGGTGAACCCTGTCGCCATACATGCCCTTACCTCCGAACTTGGGCAAGAGCGACGGGTGGATGTTCACAATCCGCCTTGGATAGACTTGCAGAATGATATCGGGCACACGAGCCAGAAAACCAGCCAACACAATGAAGTCTATTTCCCGCTCATGCAGCAAGCGCATGACTTCTTCTCCGGTGACCCATGCATCTTTATTCATATATATACAAGACACATCCAACTGTTTGGCTCTGTCGAAAACTTTTGCTTGCTGACGGTTGCATACGACCAGTACAACTTGTGTTTCTCCCTGTTTCGCTTGAAAATAGCGAATAATGTTTTCGGCGTTCGTGCCGCTTCCCGAAGCGAAAATCGCAATCTTTTTCTCCATAAAACCTCCTTTATTGGCTTATTTTTTGCACAAAAGCATGTTTTTTGTGCAAAAAAACGCATTTAATTCCTCAAATATTTGCGCAGGTAGATAAATATTTATTCCTTTGCAACGCAAAAATAAAGAAATAAACTCAATTTATTAATTAAAAACTTAAAGTTATGTCTGAAATTGCATCAAAAGTGAAAGCTATCATCGTCGATAAATTAGGCGTAGAAGAATCTGAAGTTACTAACGAAGCCAGCTTCACTAATGATCTGGGAGCAGATTCTCTTGACACAGTAGAATTGATTATGGAATTTGAAAAGGAATTCGGTATTTCTATTCCTGATGATCAAGCAGAGAAAATTGCCACTGTAGGTGATGCTATCTCTTACATCGAGGAACATTCCAAGTAATTTATCCATCCGTTTTTTCTGAACATGGAATTAAAAAGAGTTGTAGTAACAGGTCTCGGCGCCATTACTCCCATTGGCAACAGTGTTCCCGAATTTTGGGAAAACCTTGTGAATGGGGTTAGTGGGGCGGGACCCATTACGCATTTCGATGCATCTTTATTCAAGACCCAGTTTGCGTGTGAGGTGAAAAACTTCGACGCCACTAAATATATTGACCGTAAGGAAGCACGCAAGATGGACTTGTACACACAATATGCCATCGCTGTGGCAAAGGAAGCGGTAGGTGATTCGGGTCTTGACGTCGAAAATGAGGATTTAAACAGAATCGGAGTTATCTTCGGCGCAGGTATCGGCGGTATCCGCACGTTCGAGGAAGAAGCCGGCAACTATGCGTTGCACGGTAAGGAAGTAGGCCCCAAGTTCAATCCGTTCTTCATTCCCAAGATGATTTCGGATATTGCAGCCGGACAGATTTCTATCCTGTATGGCTTCCATGGACCCAACTATGCCACTTGCTCGGCTTGTGCCACTTCGACCAACGCCATAGCTGATGCGTTTAACCTTATTCGTTTGGGCAAGGCCAATGCCATTGTGACCGGTGGCTCGGAAGCTGCTATTGCCGCTTGCGGTGTAGGTGGTTTCAATGCCATGCATGCACTTTCTACGCGCAACGATTCTCCCGAGACTGCATCACGCCCGTTCAGTGCCAGCCGTGACGGTTTCGTCATGGGCGAAGGTGGCGGATGCTTGGTTTTGGAAGAACTGGAGCATGCCAAAGCGCGCGGCGCAAAGATTTATGCTGAGGTAGCAGGCGTAGGTATGTCCGCCGACGCTCATCATCTGACAGCTTCACATCCCGAAGGTTTGGGTGCCAAGCTCGTGATGATGAACGCATTGGAGGATGCGGAAATGCAGCCTGAAGAAGTAGATTACATCAACGTACACGGCACTTCTACTCCCGTAGGTGACATTTCAGAGGTAAAAGCCATTCAAGAGGTATTCGGCAAGCATGCTTACGAACTGAACATCAGTTCTACAAAGTCCATGACCGGCCATTTACTGGGTGCAGCAGGTGCTGTAGAAGCCATTGCCAGCATTCTCGCCATCAAGAATGGTGTTGTACCTCCTACTATCAACCACGAGGAAGGCGATAACGATGAGAACATTGATTACGACATGAACTTTACGTTCAACAAGGCTCAGGAGCGTGAAGTAAACGTAGCCTTATCCAATACGTTTGGATTTGGCGGACACAACGCATGTGTAATCTTTAAGAAATACGCTGAATAAAGTCGTGTTGTGTAACCAAATAGACAAAATAAGATTCTTGTTCCACAAGGAGCGAGAGTCTTATTTTTGTTTTTACCGGATCTTGGGTTTCTTTCCGCACAACATCAAAGTCTACAAACAGGCTCTGCTCCATAAATCTACTTCTCTTCGTTCGACAGAAGGCAAACCGTTGAATAACGAGCGATTGGAATTTTTGGGTGATGCCATTCTGGACGCTGTTGTGGGAGACATTGTTTTCCGACACTTTGCCGGAAAACGGGAAGGCTTCCTCACCAATACGCGGGCTAAGATTGTGCAACGGGAAACGCTGAATAAACTGGCCGTTGAAATCGGACTGGATAAGTTGGTAAAATATTCGCAACGTTCATCCTCACACAACAGTTACATGTATGGCAACGCCTTCGAAGCTTTGATTGGCGCTATTTATTTAGATCAAGGATACGAGCGATGCAAGAATTTTATCGAGAAAAAAATTTTCAAGTATTACATCGATCTGGACAAGATGTCGCGTAAGGAGATGAACTTCAAGTCCCGTTTGATAGAATGGAGTCAGAAAAACAAAATAGAGGTGTCCTTTGAGCTTATTGAACAATTCACCGATCGGGAAAACAACCCTGTTTTCCAAACCGAAGTGCGCATTGAAGGCATACCTGCTGGTACGGGAAAAGGCTATTCAAAAAAGGAATCCCAACAACAAGCCTCACAAATGGCCCTCAAAAAACTGAAGACTGATACAGTCTTCAGAGAGCAGATAGGACAAAAGAAAGCAGAAAGCGACTATCCGAAACAAACACCCATCTGACGTCCTTGCACCACGAGGTCGTTATCTTCAGTCACCAACTTCAATTTCCCAGCCACTTCAGCCAACGGAATGGAACTGATTTCATTTCCACGTAAGGCAATCATACGTCCGAATTGTCCGGAAGCTATCAAATCTGCGGCATGACCTCCCATACGTGTGGCCAAGTTGCGGTCGAAAGGTGTAGGCGAACCACCCCGTTGAATATATCCGAGCACCGTTTCGCGCGTTTCGATACCAGTTTCATATTCTATCTCTTGAGCGATGTACTCACCAGCCCGTTTCCGCCCGTCCGTAGGGATACCTTCCGCCACCACCACAATGGAATATGGTTTTCCCTGCTTCAAACGGTTCAGTATCAGTTCGCCTACGTTGTGTATGCTATAAGGTATCTCCGGTATCAGAATTACATCGCCTCCACCGGCCATACCCGCATAAAGCGCTATCCAGCCCGCATTGTGCCCCATTACCTCAATGACCATGACCCGCTTATGGGAACTTGCCGTAAAGTGCAGGCGATCAATGGCGTCGGTGGCTATACTCACAGCGGTATCAAAACCAAAGGAGAAGTCTGTTCCCCAAATGTCATTATCGATAGTCTTAGGAATGGCCACAATGTTCACTCCCATTTCCACAAACCGGGCAGTCGTTTTTTGTGTGCCGTTTCCGCCTATACACACCAAGCAGTCCAGTCCTAACTCTTTTATGTTCTTCATAATGAGTGCAGGTTTGTCTACCCCTTCCATCAGCCCTCCGCGTTTAAAAGGCTTTTCCCTGGAAGTACCCAATATCGTGCCTCCCTGCGTCAGCAAGCCGGACAGAGAAGTTATGGTGAAAGGTTCTGTCTCTTTAGTCATCAATCCTTGAAAGCCGCTATGAATGCCTATGACCTCCATTCCATAATGTAGAATGGCTTTCTTGCATACGCCACGGATGGTCGCGTTAATACCCGGACAATCACCTCCGGAAGTCAAAATTCCTATTCTCATATGCCCAATATTCTATGATGATAATCTGTTCATGTGGCAATATGACCACAAATCAAGGCGTAAAGATAGAAAAAAATAGGGAAAAAAATAGAGGGAAACAAGAAATAAGCGTACTTTTGTGCATGAAATCAAATCTATCTATAGAAAGATGAATATTACGAGATTCCTCCATAAGATTTATTTCAATTCCCGTCTGAAGGAAATAGAACAGTATGCCGGCCATGCCGGGGATTTGCAACAACGTGTCCTCATGCGGCTGGTTGGAATGGCGGCCTCTACCGAGTGGGGAAAGAAATACAATTACTCCTCCATCCGTACCTATGAAGACTTCAAGAACCGCTTGCCTATACAGACTTACGAAGAGATTAAGCCTTATGTGGCTCGTTTAAGAGCCGGTGAGCAAAAGTTGTTGTGGCCGTCGGAAATACGCTGGTTCGCCAAGTCATCGGGTACTACGAACGACAAGAGCAAGTTTCTGCCCGTAAGCAAGGAGTCCTTGCATGACACCCATTATCGGGGCGGACAGGATGCCGTAGCCATTTATTTAGGGCAGAACCCCGAAAGCCGTTTTTTCTCCGGCAAAGGATTGATACTGGGCGGAAGCCATGCGCCCAATCTCAATACCAACCATAGCCTGGTGGGGGACTTGTCGGCCATTCTGATGGAAAATCTCAATCCGCTGGTGAACTATATCCGTGTGCCCAGCAAAGCCACGGCTTTGATGGAGCATTTCGAACCAAAGATGGAGGCAATAACTCGCGAAACCATTCACGCTAATGTAACCAACCTTTCCGGAGTGCCTTCATGGATGCTGGTGCTCATCAAACACATCCTGGAGAAAACCGGCAAACAAACACTGGAAGAGGTGTGGCCCAATCTGGAAGTCTTCTTCCACGGAGGAGTGGCCTTCACTCCCTATCGTGAACAATATAAAGAGGTTATTCGCTCGCCCAAAATGCACTACGTGGAAACCTACAATGCTTCGGAAGGCTACTTTGGCACACAAAACGACCCGAATGACCCGTCGTTGCTTCTGATGATAGACTACGGTGTATTCTACGAGTTCATCCCATTGGAAGACGTAGGCAAGGATAATCCACGCGTGTACTCGCTGGAAGAAATAGAGATAGGCAAGAACTACGCCATGGTCATTTCTACCTCGGCAGGACTTTGGCGATATATGATAGGTGATACGGTGAAGTTCACCAACAACCGACCATACAAGTTCATCATTACAGGCCGGACAAAGCATTTCATCAATGCTTTCGGCGAAGAGTTAATAGTTGACAATGCAGAAAAAGGTTTGGCCAAGGCCTGTGCAGCCACGGGAGCTCGGATAACGGACTATTCTGCCGCACCTGTTTTCATGGACGAGCACGCCAAATGCCGCCATCAATGGTTAATAGAGTTTGCCCAGATGCCGGACGATTTGGCTAAGTTTGCCCGTATTCTGGATGACACATTGAAAGAAGTAAATTCGGACTATGAGGCCAAACGCCAAAATGACCTTGCCTTGCAGCCTTTGGAGATTATTGTAGCCCGTCAAGGACTCTTTCACGATTGGCTGGATCAGAAAGGCAAGCTGGGTGGGCAGCATAAAATTCCCCGCTTGAGCAACACAAGGGAATATATAGAGGAAATGTTGAAGTTGAACTGACAGTTATGTACAAGGGAAGAAAACGGCCCGTATGATCCGAATAGAAAATTTGTCCATTGGTTACCGAGATAAAGGTAGGATCCATGTCGTAGCGACACATATCAATGCCAACATCCGAGGCGGGGAATTGACTTGCTTGTTAGGAACAAATGGAGTGGGCAAATCGACTTTGCTCCGCACACTCTCTGCTTTCCAACCCAAATTGGGAGGTTCAATCTATATCCAAGGAAAAGAACTGGAGGAATATACCGGCAAGCAGCTGTCACACACGGTTAGCGTTGTGCTGACTGAGCGGTGTGACGTGCGCAACTTATCTGTAGCAGACTTGGTCGACATGGGACGTAGCCCATACACCGACTTTTGGGGTACCTTAGGTAAAGAAGACCATGCCGCTGCCCGTCGTGCCATCGCATTGACAGGTATTGAACCGCTGACTCGCCGCATGATGCATACACTGAGTGACGGTGAGCGTCAGAAAGTGATGATTGCCAAAGCTCTGGCACAGGAAACACCCATTATCCTTTTGGACGAGCCCACCGCTTTTCTTGATTTTCCAAGTAAGGTCGAGATGATGCAATTGCTTCACCGGATTAGTCGTCAGACAGGTAAGGCAATCTTCCTGTCTACACATGACTTGGAATTGGCTTTACAGGTAGCGGACAAGCTTTGGCTGATGAAGCCATTGGAGGATGTGACTATTGGTACACCTGAAGATTTGACACTGGAAGGTAGCCTTGCCCGTTTTTTTACTCGCAAAGGGGTTGGTTTTGATCAGAATACAGGATTATTTCACATCGAGTTTGCCTGCGCAACCCATATCCACCTTGAGGGGGAAGGACAGCGGTATGCCATGATGTGCAAGGCGTTACGCCGTAACGGCATTGAAGCAAATTCGGAGATAATTTCGGATATAAGCATATACATCACCAAATCTGGATATGCCATTTGCTTAAAAGGCCAACAAATAGCTTTGGCTGAAAACATCGACCAAACGTTAAAGAAACTTTCTCAGTTACTATAACGCATTACATTCTAAGGAATTCGCATTTCCGGATGATAGAAATGTCTTGACAATTCTAAAATTCGGGGACAAAAAGCCACAGTGAAAAAATACATTTGCAAATCCATGAAATAAAATCTCTGTGACTTTGTGCCTCCATGTCCCAATTTATGCTTCGCCTTGCCCGGCAAACTCCATGAGATAGGCTTTGACGAAGCCGTCTATCTTACCGTCCATCACCCCATTCACGTCACTGGTCTGGTAGTTGGTACGATGGTCTTTCACACGACGGTCATCAAAAACGTAACTGCGTATTTGTGACCCCCATTCTATCTTTTTCTTACCCGCTTCTATTTTGGCCTGTTCCGCCATTCGGTGCTTCATTTCCTTATCGTAGAGCATGGAACGGAGGAGTCGAAGGGCATTTTCACGGTTCTTGGGCTGGTCGCGCGTTTCGGTGTTCTCAATGAGAATTTCTTCTTCTTCACCCGTGTAAGGGTCTTTATATTGGTAGCGCAAACGTACGCCAGACTCCACTTTGTTCACGTTCTGGCCACCCGCACCTCCGCTTCGGAAAGTGTCCCATGAGATGCGTGCCGGCTCTATATTTACTTCAATGGTATCATCCACCAAAGGAGTGACGAATACAGAAGCAAAAGATGTCATACGCTTGCCTTGGGCGTTGTAGGGCGATACACGAACCAGACGGTGTACACCGTTTTCACCTTTCAGATAACCGTAGGCGTAGTCTCCACTGATTTCAATGGTACAGGTTTTGATGCCGGCCTCATCGCCTTCCTGTAAGTTGGCAATGGCAGTTTTATAACCGTGTGTTTCCGCATAACGCAGATACATGCGCATCAGCATGCTGGCCCAGTCTTGGCTTTCGGTGCCGCCTGCCCCGGAGTTTATTTTAAGCACGCAGTCCATCTGGTCGGCTTCATCGCGCAGCATGTTTTTCAGTTCCAGTGCTTCAACGGCTTCGGAGGCTTTCTTATAAGCTTCGTCTACTTCCTCCTCAGTCACCAGCTCGTCTTTGTGGAAATCGAAAGCTAATTGCAGTTCATCGGCCAGCGTTTTGACTTCGTTATAGCCTGCAATCCATTGTTGCAGACTTTTTACTTTTTTCATCTGCGCCTCGGCCGCTTTTTGGTCGTCCCAGAAACCGGGTGCCTGCGTACGGAGCTGCTCCTCTTCTACTTGGACTTTCTTGCTGTCGATGTCCAAATAGCGATGCAATGCTTCGGTACGGTCTTTAATATCTTTCAGTTGTTCAACAGTTATCATAAAAGGGATTTTTATGTTTAGTTTGCAAAGGTATGAAAATGATTATACTTATCAGGCTTTCGGGATGAAAATTTGTCGTAAGAGATAAAAAATGGAGCGCGGAGAATGACTATTGTATGAAAAAAATAAATATATTTGCAGGCAACAACACTAATTATTCTAATTATGAACCAATTATTCAGAAAAATTGGCTTGCCGCTGCTGACTTTGGCAGTGCTGAGTCTAAGTAGTTGTACACAAACATCGAAGTACAACTACGAAACTGTTCCCAATGACCCGTTACAGGCTCGTATCTATACCCTGGATAACGGGTTGAAAGTGTACATGACCGTCAACAAGGACGAACCACGCATCCAGACATATATTGCCGTGCGTGTGGGCGGCAAGAATGACCCGGCCGAAACCACCGGACTGGCACACTACTTCGAGCACCTGATGTTTAAAGGTACAAGCCACTTCGGCACCCAGAATTATGAAGCCGAGAAGCCTTTGCTTGACCAGATTGAACAACAATTTGAGGTATATCGCAAAACTACGGACGAAGCCGAACGTAAAGCTATATACCATGTTATCGACAGCCTTTCCTACGAAGCATCGAAGTATGCCATTCCCAACGAATATGACAAGCTGATGGCCGCCATCGGCGCCAACGGAACGAACGCTTACACCAGTTATGACGTAACTTGCTATACGGAAGACATTCCCAGCAATGAAGTGGAGAACTGGGCACGTATTCAGGCGGAACGTTTCAAAAACTGTGTCATTCGTGGCTTCCACACTGAACTAGAAACTGTATATGAGGAAAAGAACATGTCGTTGACGCAAGACTCGCGCAAAGTTATTGAAAACGTATTCTCCGCTCTTTTCTCCCATCATCCCTATGGCACTCAGACCGTACTGGGCACACAGGAACATCTGAAGAACCCGTCCATCACTAACATTAAGAACTACTATAAAGAATGGTATGTGCCCAACAACATGGCCATCTGTCTCAGCGGTGATTTTGACCCCGACCAGATGATTGCAACCATTGACAAATATTTCGGCGACATGCAGCCCAATCCCAATTTACCGAAGCTGAATGTAACGAAGGAAGAGCCGATAACGGCACCCATCGAACGTGAAGTCTTAGGCCTCGAAGCCGAAAACATCACGCTGGCATGGCGCTTCCCTGGAGCGGCCAGCAAGGAATTGGAAACGCTGAACATCATTTCGCAAATTCTGTATAACGGACAGGCCGGATTGATTGACCTCGACTTGACCCAACAGCAAAAGACATTGTCGGCTTTCAGTTTCGTCTATCCGTTGTCTGACTACAGCATTCTGCTGATGCAGGCACGCCCGAAAACCGGACAGACTTTGGACGAGGTGAAAGACCTCCTGCTGGGCGAAATAAAGAAACTACGCGAGGGTGACTTTGACGAGAAGATGATGGAAGCCAACATCAATAATTTCAAGCTCTACCAGCTTTACCAGACAGGCAGCAACGCCGGACGTGCCGACTGGTTTGTACAATCATTCGTCAATGGCAGCAATTGGGCCGATGAAGTAACTTCGCTTGACCGCATGTCCAAACTGACCAAGGAAGACATCGTAGCCTTTGCCAACCAATACTTGAAAGACGACAATTATGCCGTCATTTACAAACGGCAAGGCAAAGACCCCAACGAGAAGAAGATAGACAAACCGCAGATTACGCCTATCGCCATGAACCGCGACACGGCCAGCGCTTTCCTGAAAGACTTGCAGGCCAGTGCAGCGGCTGCGACTCCTATTGAGCCGGTGTTCTTAGACTACAACAAAGACCTTTCGCAACTCACCACCGGCAAAGGTGTGCCCGTGCTTTATAAACAGAATAACAGCGATGACCTTTTCGAATTGGTTTACCTTTTCGACATGGGCAACAACCAAGACAAAGCCCTTGGCCTCGCCGCCCAATACTTGGAGTATCTCGGTACCAGCGACATGACCCCTGAACAGGTGAAGAGCGAATTCTATCGCATGGCATGCAGTTTCTACGTATCGCCGGGCAACCGCCGCACATACGTCACACTAAGTGGCCTCAACGAGTACATGCCTCAAGCCATGGCTCTCTTTGAAAAGCTGTTGGCCGATGCGCAAGTGAACAAGGAAGCTTATGACAATTTGGTTGCTGACCAACTGAAAAAACGTGCGGACGCCAAGTCGAACCAGATGCAGAATTTCGCACGTTTGATGAACTACGTATATTATGGCCCGAAGAATCCCGCCAATACCTTGCTGAGCGAAGCTGAACTGAAAGGCATGAACCCACAGGAACTGGTAGACCGCATCCATGAGTTGAACAGCTACAAGCATCGTATCTTGTACTATGGCCCCAGCACCAGCGATGAGCTACTGACAGTCTTGGATAAAGAGCACAAAACACCCGCTACGTTGAAGGACGTCCCCACGGAAGGTAACATAGAAATGCAACCAACCAAAGAAACCCGCATTTTCTTAGCTCCTTATGATGCCAAGAACATTTATTTGTCGCAGTATTCCAACCGTGGAGAGAAATACGAGACTGCTCTTGAACCTTCGCGCCAGCTGTACAACGAATACTTTGGTGGGGGTATGAACTCCATTGTATTCCAGGAAATGCGCGAAAGCCGCGGATTAGCCTACTCAGCTTGGGCTGGCTATAATAAGCCGGGATATAAGGACGAAAGCTATTATTTTGTGTCGCAAATTGCCACGCAAAGCGACAAGATGCTTGATGCCATCAACACGTTCAACGACATTATCAACAACATGCCACAATCTGAAGCCGCCTTCAAACTGGCTAAAGAAGGAATGATAGCCCGCCTGCGTACCGACCGCATTACAAAATCGGCTGTGCTTTGGGATTACATCGACGCACAAGATATGGGCGAGACAGAAGACAGCCGCATCCGTCTGTATAATGATGTTCAGCACATGACGCTGAATGACGTGATTGACTTCCAACAGAAATGGGTTAAGGGACGTACTTATTATTATGGTATCTTAGGCAACAAGAAAGACCTCGATATGGAGTCGCTGAAGAAAATTGCCCCTGTGACGGAACTGACCACGAAAGACATCTTCGGATATTAGAAACAGTTTTGAATTTATCGTGCGATGATTTGGGATGAGTTTTTGAGGCATTTCCGCTTCTATGATGAGGAAGATAGCGGGCTATCTGACGAAGAACAGAAGCGGAAAGGACCAAAAAATCACCCAAAGCACACACGAAAATGAATACATCAAGCCAAGAAAAACTTTTTGTAGAAATTCAAAACAGCTTCTTAAAGTCCGGAACAGTCTTCCGGCTTATATAGAAACACTCCTGCCGACTTCGCTAAATAGGAAGTGAGCAGGAGTGTTTTTTATGGCTCTTCCCCTAAGTCCGGGAAAGCGGTTACAAAAGTATCCAAGGATAATCGGCAAAGTATCGTTGGATGAATAACAAAGTATCCAATAATACTTGGGCGGATAACCAATGATAGTCAAGACGCCCAAGTGAGTAAGTTTACAGCTATATCAATCATTCACAACCGGACTTTTCGGACTGCCACCTTATTCTTTCACGCCCAAGTCCTTCAATGTGCGCGGTGCAGGTACACCTGGCAAAGGCTTGCGGTCCTTTAGCTGCTGGAGAACCACTTCAATGGCTTTCTCCAATTGCTGGTCTACGCCAGCCTGCTCTTGGATGGGATCATTGTCTATCAAGATGTCCGGGTCTACCCCGTGGTTCTCCACAATCCACCGCCCGGTCTTGGCATCATAGTTGGTGAAGAAAGGCACACGGATGTCCGTACCGTCCATGTAGGGTAAGGACCCACTGATACCGACGATACCTCCCCATGTACGTGTGCCGACAACCGTACCGAGGTTGTTCGCCTTGAAACTCCAAGGAAAGAGATCACCGTCCGAGGCCGAATATTTGTTGATAAGCAGCACTTTCGGTCCGTATTGGGTCGCATCGGGGATAGTGCCCGTCAAGGTCGATACACGTGACATGGTCATGCGATAAGGCTTGCGCAAAAGACGTTCGATAATCATCGGAGAAACATTGCCTCCTCCATTGGCACGGTCGTCGATAATCAACGCTTCCTTATCCAATTGCGGATAGAAGTAGCGGGCAAATTCGTTGAGGCCTTCCGGTCCCATGTCGGGAATATAGATGTAGCCCACACGTCCGTTGGTAGCCTCTTCCACCCGGCGGATGTTATTTTGCACCCAGTTGTAATGGTAAAGCGGATATTCATTGTCCGTAGGCTTCACGACTACCTTGCGAGCCCCATTGGCAGAGGCTTTCGTGTTGATGCTCAACTCGGTCAGCACACCGGCTTTGCCGATAAGCAGTTGGTAGATGTTGTCCACCGTAGCCGTAGACACACCGTCTATGGCTGTGATATAATCACCTTCTTTGATGTTCATGCCAGGTTCGGTGAGCGGGGAACGTAGTTTTTCGCTATAAGGCGCCCCGGGAATAATCTTGTCGATGCGGTAGAAGCCGCTCTCATCACGGTTTAATTCTGCACCAAGCAGACCCATGGAAATGCGCTCAGGCTTCGGATAATCGCCCGGATTGACATAGGCGTGTCCACAAGCCAGTTCACCAATCATCTCGCCAATGACATAATTCAGGTCAAGGCGGGTCTTGACATAAGGCAGCAATACGGCATATTTCCGCTTGATGGCTTTCCAGTCTACGCCATGCATATTCTCCACATAGAAGCCATCACGATAAGCGCGCCAAGCCTCATCGAATATCTGCGCCCACTCTTGGTCGTAGTCAATGGGAGCTACCATGTCGGAAAGGTCTACGGCTTTGTCAAGCGCGGCCTTACCCGTTCCCAACGTACCGATGTAGAACCCATTCCCCTTCCAGTACATCACCTTGTCCGTACCCGCGGCGGCCAGCATGAATGCTCCTTCGGCCACGGTGTGGTCTTCCTGTGCCTCTAAGTCGTAGGCATGAGTGGCGCCATTATTGTAATACCACACGCATTTCCCGTTGCTGAACAGGTTGTAATAGTTTCCGGCAGAGAGCGGGAGTTTCACGATGCGGGCCAAAATGCCTTCGGGTTCAATCTCCACCAGCTTTTGTTCTTCTGTTTTAGGTTTATCGGCTTTCTTGCTTTCCTTGTTTTCATCTTTGCGGGACTTTGTGACGGTCACCGCCTCGTCTTGAGGCAGGAAAGGCGAAGGCGTGTCGGCCTGCAACATAGCCAGATAGATACCACCCATGCGGGTGTAGACATGATTCCATTCCAAACGTCCGTAGATGGGATTGAAATCGCGGTCGGACTCAAACACCAGATACTTTCCGTCCGTACTGAACGTGGGCGAAGAGGAATTATACCACCTTTCAGTAACGGGATATTCCTTGCCTTCGGCCAAATTGTAGACATAAATCACCGAAAATTGGTTAGATGCCGGCTTAGTGTAGGCTATCCAGCGGCTATCGGGTGAAAAAGCCACTTCGTAGAATTCACCTTCAGGATTCTGCATCACAGTTTTCTTAACCTTCGTTGCCACGTCTACGGTCACAATACGGTTCTTGCGGTCGATGTAGAGCACTGTCTTACTATCCGGGCTCCACTCTAATTGGCGGATATATGTATCGTTCCCGACAGTCAGCTGGATGGGGTCTCCTCCTCCGGAAGGTTGCAGATAAATTTCCGTTTCGCCCGTACGGTCGGAGATATAAGCGATATATTGTCCGTCGGGACTCCAAGAAGCGCCACGCTCATTGGCACCCGGCGTACGGGTTATGTTGCGGGTTACACCTTTCTGTACCGGCACATCGAACACTTCGCCACGGGCGGTAATGGCCAGCCGCTTACCATCGGCCGAGAAACCGGCTGAACGGATATCATCGGCCACATGTTTCTGCACGGTGCGGGCATATACATTCTCGGCATTGAGTGTGATGTGTATTTGCTCCGAACGGCGCGTTTTCGGGTCAAGTTTGTGAAGATATCCGGCTTGTTCGTACACGATGACCTGCCCGTCCGTGCTTGGAAACTTCACATCGTAATCCGTATAATCGGTCACCTTCTCGGTCGTCTTCGTGCGGGTATTGTAGGCAAAGATGTTCATCGTCTTGTCACGGTCGGAGATGAAAAAAATTTCCTCGCCTATCCACATGGGCACAATGTCCTGCGCCACATTGTTCGTGATGTTTTCTACCTTTTTCTGAGCGGGGTCGTATATCCAGATGTCATCAGCCATGCCGCCCCGGTAGTATTTCCAAGTACGGAATTCGCGGAATACGCGGTTATAGGCCAAACGTTTGCCGTCCGGCGAATAACAGCAGAAGCCACCTTCTGGCAAGGGCAAAGCTTCGGGCATGCCGCCTTCGGAGGAAACCGTCCACAGCTTGCCTTGAAATCCGTCACCGATGCGGTTGCGGTAAACTACCCGTCCGTCTTTTGTCCAGGTCATTACCACATTGTTTGGACCCATGCGGTCACCCACATCATCACGTCCGTTGGTTGATGTGTAAGTCAGACGTTGAGGCTGCCCTCCCTCTGAAGGGATAAGATATACCTCACGGTTCCCGTCATACTCGCCCGTGAAGGCAATGGATTTTCCGTCCGGCGAAAAGCGCGGAAAGATTTCATAACCGATGTGCGATGTCAAGCGTCGCGCCTCGCCTCCCGTCAAAGGAACTTTATAGAGGTCACCGGCATAAGAGAAGACCACTTCAGTCCCGTTCGTTGCTGGGAAACGGAGCAATCGGGCTTCGTCAGCATTCGCTCCCGCCAGTCCACCCAGAGCCAGCAGGGAGATAAGTACTTGTTTCTTCATAGATATTATTAATGTGTTATCAGATTTATTTTTACCGGATGCGAATATAGCGATTTTCATCGAATTGTGATTTATAAACGCATGGAATAAATCCGGTAGGCTTCAAAGAAATCCCTTTTCATTTGTGAGGAAGCATTTGCCAATATGTCACAATTAGCGAATTAAAACCCACTGATTTAAAAAATAAAAAGTATGTATAAAAAAACAGTTGTCTTCATAGGTGTTACCCTTTAGGTTACTAACCCAAGGGGACTATGTTTCTAACATAAATGGGGAATGTTAGAAACATTCACCCCTTAGGTTTCTAACATTCCCGGAGACCCGCGAGAAGCACTTCAGACAAGTTTTACGGAAATCAAATCGGGAAAAGTCACGAATAAGGACAGATAACGTTACTTTCCAATTCACTTTTTGTAAAGAATAACACCTACAAAACAATAACATCGGATCTGAAATGAAGGATTAATTCCCGTCTTCTACCTACGCATTTGCCGAATGAAACTAAAAAAAGATGCATTTCTTGCTTTTGTATAAAATATATTTATATCTTTGTTCTTGTTAAATGTCAATAAGCCGCCTGGAGCATTCCATTCCCATCCGGCTGAACAACGGAGACTATAATTAACATTATATTCATTAAAAAAACGAACGAATTATGAAGAAGTTTTTTGTAACAATGCTGGTATGTCTGATGACATCGGCAGCCCTGTGGGCACAGGAAGGCAAATGGGGCGTGGGTTTGAATTTGGGTTACGGGACAGAAGCCTCTCAAGCATTCTTGGGCGGACGCGTACTGTATGACATTGACGACCGCTTCGATGTAGTGGGTAGTTTCAATCGCTATTTTAAAGACGGCGAACTGATAACGTGGGATATCAATGCAGACTTCCACTGGAATGTCTACCACGAAGAACTTTTCGAAGTGTACCCTTTGGTAGGTCTTACGCTTCTCCATCAGAAGATTGGCGTCATCGACTATAAAGACTCTTTCTTCGGTGTAAACTTAGGCGCCGGCATCATGTTCAACATCACCGAGAACTGGAAAATCGGCGCTGAGATGAAGGGACAGATTATGAGCGACAGCCAGTTTGTGCCGCTCGTTACGGCCATGTACCGTTTCTGAATGCTTCCTTACGCAGACTTGTGCAAGTATTGATGGCATTTTGTGGGTAATTATCCGGATAAAGTAACAGGAATTGCTCATGTGTCAGATTAAATATGTATATTTGTGGCGATTTTCAGAGGATGAATTAACATTATAAAAAATAGGAAATGGCACAAGAAGACGTTTTTAAAAAACTCGTCTCGCATTGTAAGGAGTATGGTTTCGTATTTCCCAGCAGCGAGATTTACGATGGATTGGGCGCCGTGTACGACTACGGCCAAAACGGCGTGGAACTGAAGAATAACATCAAACAATACTGGTGGCAAAGTATGGTGATGCTGCACGACAACATCGTGGGGTTGGATTCCGCCATCTTTATGCATCCCACTATTTGGAAAGCCAGCGGACACGTGGACGCATTCAATGACCCGTTGATAGACAACCGCGACTCGAAGAAGCGCTACCGTGCCGATGTGCTTATCGAAGACCAGATAGCCAGGTATGACGAGAAGATAGCCAAGGAAGTGGCAAAGGCTGCAAAAAAATATGGTGACGCATTCAATGAACAGGAGTTCCGCAGCACTAACGCCCGTGTACTGGAGCACCAAGCTAAGCGCGACGCCCTGCACGAACGCTATACGAAAGCCATGAACGCAGGCCCGGACTTGAATGAACTTCGTCAGATTATCTTAGATGAAGAAATCGTTTGCCCCATCAGTGGTACGAAAAACTGGACAGAGGTTCGCCAATTTAACTTGATGTTCTCCACCGAAATGGGTTCTACGGCAGATGGTTCCATGAAGGTGTATCTGCGTCCCGAAACAGCACAGGGTATCTTCGTGAACTACCTGAACGTGCAGAAAACTGGCCGCATGAAAATTCCTTTTGGCATCGCCCAGATAGGAAAGGCATTCCGCAATGAAATCGTAGCACGGCAGTTCATCTTCCGCATGCGCGAGTTCGAACAGATGGAGATGCAGTTCTTCGTAAAGCCCGGAACGGAACTGGAATGGTTCAAACGTTGGAAAGAAACCCGTTTGAAATGGCATAAGGCTTTGGGATTTGGCGACAATCACTATCGCTTCCACGACCATGAGAAGCTGGCTCATTACGCCAACGCCGCTACGGACATCGAATTCCTGATGCCTTTCGGCTTTAAGGAAGTGGAAGGCATCCATAGCCGCACCAACTTCGACCTCAGCCAGCATGAGAAATTCTCCGGCAAGAACATCAAGTACTTCGACCCCGAAACGAACGAAAATTATACGCCGTACGTGATAGAGACCTCTATCGGTGTGGACCGCATGTTCCTCAGTATCATGTCCGGCTCGTATTGTGAAGAAAAGCTGGAAAATGGCGAGACTCGTGTCGTGCTGAAGTTGCCTGCCGCCTTGGCACCGGTGAAACTGGCCATAATGCCTCTGGTGAAAAAGGACGGACTGCCGGAGAAGGCACGCGAAATCATGGACGGACTAAAGTTCCACTTCAATTGTCAGTATGACGAAAAGGACAGCATCGGCAAACGTTACCGTCGTCAAGACGCTATCGGCACACCGTATTGCGTGACCGTTGACCACGAGACACTGCAGACGGGTTGCGTGACGTTGCGTGACCGCGACACCATGCGCCAGGAGCGTGTACCCGTAAACGAGTTACAAAGCGTCATCGGTGACCGCGTAAACATCACCTCGCTGCTGAAAAAACTGTAAACCGCCAAGTAGCCGGGAAAAAGAATATTTATGATGAGAAGAAGAACCAAAGAAAACGTGTCGGGACACCGCCTTCCGCTTTTCTTTCCGCTATCGTTATGTGTCGCACTGTGCATCGTGCTTGCAGCCTGCGAGGAAGTGGAGGAAGCCGGTGCCTACGACAACTGGCAGGCACGCAACGAGGCCTACATCGACTCCATCGCATCGCTAGTGGGCACCCGTTATGTGGCTACGGAAGAAGCGGCTCTGCAAGTGCCCGTAGGCGCCATGTTCGCCATACGGACTGAAGCAAGCACTTCGGCGAAAGAACAGTATGTATATTGCAAGAAAATAACCGCCAACGCCGCCGGTCAGCGGCCACTATATACGGAGGCAGTATCGGTGTTCTATTGCGGCACGCTAATCACTGGCGATGGTTTTGACGGAAACTTTGAGGGCTATTCGGCCACCGATAGCCAGGAACTGGACGCAGCGGACAAGGCGCCGACTGAATTCGACTCGCCCTCCACGTTCGAGGTAAGTGGCGTGGTAGCCGGCTGGACAGCCGCCTTGCAGTTGATGCGCACAGGCGAACGCTGGATGCTGTACATTCCTTACCCCTCCGCCTACGGCACGGGAGGTAGCGGAAGCATCCCAGGATATTCGACGCTGGTCTTCGACCTGCAGCTGGAGGAAGTGCTGTGACACGTCCGGCATGACGGCCGACAGATTATAAATGAACGGAATAGCGGAAAAGTAGATGGACAAAATGAATACCGGAATAGCGGAACGGATAAAAAACACCGGAAAGACGGCTTTTTCCTTCGAAGTGCTGCCCCCACTGAAGGGAACAGGCATTGAGGACTTGTGGAAGACGATAGACACGCTGATGGTCTACGATCCCTTGTACATCAACATCACCACCCATCGCAGTGAGTACCGCTACGAGGATGCGGGTGAAGGGCTGTGGCGTAGGCGTTGGACCAAGCGCAGGCCGGGAACGGTGGCGGTGGCCGCAGCCATCAAGAACCGTTATGGCGTGACGCCGGTGCCACACATCGTATGCAGTGGATGTACAAAGGAAGAAACGGAATATGCCTTGCTGGATTTGCAATACTTAGGTATCACCGACCTGTTGGTGCTGCGGGGAGACAAAGCACAGCATCAGCGTGCCTTTATGCCCGAACCGGGAGGATGGGCGCATGCATTGGATTTGCAGGGGCAGATTGAGCGCTTCAACAAAGGCCTGTTCGAAGACGGAAGCGCCATGGCGCACAAACCGGAAGTGACCTTCAGCTATGGTGTGGCATGCTATCCAGAGAAGCACGAGGAAGCGCCCAACATGCAGGCAGACCTTTACTGGCTAGCTCGGAAAGTGGAAGCCGGTGCTCAGTACGCGGTGACGCAACTCTTCTATGACAATGCACGCTACTTCGACTTTGTGCGGCGAGCCAGGGAAGCAGGCATTGGTGTGCCTATTCTACCAGGCATCAAACCCTTGAGACGAAAAGCGCAACTGACAGTCATACCGCAGACGTTCAAGGTGGACATTCCACGTGAACTGGCCCGGCAGATAGACGCGTGCCGCGACGACAAGGAAGCAGAACAAGTGGGCGTGGATTGGTGCATACGCCAGTGCCGCGAACTGATGGAACAGGGTGTGCCCAGTATCCATTTTTATGCCATGGGGGCGGCGGAAAGCATCGCGCGGGTAGCAAAGGTTATTTATCAGAAACAGTAAACCGCTGAATGGCAACTACAGAATATCCTCATCCTTTCTTTCATAATGACCTGCTGGCACGCCTAGCCCGCGAGGCGCGTGCAGGACGAGTGGCGCAAGGCTTGATGCTGTGTGGCCCCGCCGGTACGGGCAAACTCCGGCTGGCGCTGGAATACGCCCGTTATCTGTGTTGCAATCAACCTGCAGTAGACGGGAAGGCCTGCGGCGAGTGCCCTTCATGCCGTCTGTGGAGCGCTTGGGCACATCCGGACGCACATTTTGTCTACCCTGTGCTGAAGGATGGCAAACGGAAGCGAGAGACCTGCGACGACTACCTGCCCCTGTGGCGGGGAATGCTGACGGACAACCCCTACGCCGACCTGGAAGAATGGACACACAGGATGGATTCCTCCACCAGCGCGCAGCCCTTGATATTCGCCCACGAAAGCGATGTGCTAACCCGTAAGCTCAGCCTGAAAGCGAGCACAGCCACAGGACGTCGCCTCGTGCTGATGTGGCTGCCCGAACGTATGCACGAGGCCTGTGCCAACAAGTTGCTGAAACTTCTGGAAGAACCTCCCCAAGGGACGGTATTCCTGCTTGTGAGCCAGGAACCGGAGAGGGTGATAGCCACGGTGAAAAGCCGTGTGCAACGTCTGGACGTCCCGCCCATTACGGAGGATGAACTGGAAATGGCACTGACTGACAGGGGCGCCACCCTCCGGCAAGCGCACGAAGCAGCGCACGGAGCGGCAGGCAGCTGGCCCCGGGCACTGGCGTACCTGACAGAAGACGAAGATCGCATGGCCATGCTGACGGACTTTACAGATTTGATGCGCACCGGATGGAAACGCCAAGCAAAGGAGATGAAAGTATGGAGCGAACGGATGGCGGCTACCGGACGAACTAGACAGGCAGCGTTCCTAAAGTATACTGGGCAGATGTTGCGTGAAAGCTTCATTAGTAACCTGCACCGCCCGGAACTAGAGCACATGTCGGAAGGCGAGCGGGAGTTTGTCCGCCGCTTCGGTCCTTTTGTCAATGAGCGGAACATACAGCGATTGGCCGAGCTGACAGCCCTGGCACAAGAACACATTGAGCGTAACGTCAATCCGCGCATGGTGTTTTTCGACTATATACTAAAGGTGACGGTGGAACTGAAAAAATGAAAAATAACAAATGAATAGGATGGACAAGAATTGGGTATTGCATAACGGCGGCGGGAACCTGTGCGCACGAAGCTTAGGGCGGCAGGATCGCCAACTGAATACGTACGATTGGCTGGCGGATGTTCCTGCCGACAGGGCTCACGAGGTGGAATATGTAGAAGTGCAGTTTAAAAACACCCGGAAGAGCTACTACCGTAACGTAAGCGGACTTGACCTACGGAAAGGCGACATTGTGGCCGTGGAAGCACAACCGGGACACGATGTAGGCGTAGTGACGCTGACTGGTCCTTTGGTAGCCCTCCGGATGGCGAAGACAAATCTAAAGCCCGACGCTACGGGACGGCGCGTCTATCGCAAAGCCAAAGCTACAGACTTAGAAAAATGGGAGGAAGCCAAAGCACGCGAACACGACACAATGATACGCGCCCGACAGATAGCGCTGGGGCTGAAACTAGAAATGAAGATAGGCGACGTGGAGTACCAGGGCGACGGAGGAAAAGCCATCTTCTACTACATAGCCGAAGGCAGAGTGGACTTCCGGCAGCTCATCAAGGTGCTGGCGGAAGTGTTCCGCGTGCGCATCGAGATGAAGCAGATAGGCGCGCGGCAAGAGGCGGGACGTATAGGAGGCATAGGACCATGCGGACGCGAATTGTGCTGCGCTACGTGGATGACGTCGTTCATCTCTGTTGCCACAGCCGCCGCACGTCTGCAGGACATCGCCTTGAATCCGCAGAAACTGGCTGGGCAGTGCGCCAAGTTGAAGTGTTGCCTAAACTACGAGGCGGACATTTACGTGGAAGCTGCCAAACGGATGCCCAGCCGGGAAATTCCATTGGAGACAGCGGACACAACGTACTACTTCCTAAAGGCGGATATCTTGGCAGGCCGTGTCACGTACAGCCCACAGAAAGGTTCACTAGAAGGTGCTGTGACTTTGAGCGCCCGGCGTGCTCTGGAAGTGATGGACCAAAATCGGCGGGGTATGAAACCGGAAAGCCTGGACGATGGCGTGTGCGCCGAGAAGAACACCCGACCCGCCGACTTGCTGGAGCAGGACAGCCTAACACGCTTTGACCGGAACAAAGGGAAAAGTACAGCCCGGAAGAAAAAGAAAAAAAACACAGTTGCCCGTGCGGACCGAGAAGCGACCGCCGCACCTACGCAATCCGTACCTAACGACCGTCCCAAGCGTGAAGGCAAGAACAAGAAAAAGAAACAGGCAAAAGAAGAATAGCATGCGATTGTTCATCTGTTGCTGTATGCTGTTATCCTTGACGGCTTGCATCGACCGTCCCTCAAGGCAGGCCTATCTACATATTCCGCAGGGAGAGTGGCGGAAAACAGATACGCTGACACTGGCCATCGTTTCCAGGCCGGACATACATAAAGGTGGAAAAGAGCGTGCGGAAAGCCAGGAAGTGAGGATAGACGTGCGCCACACGAACGCTTATCCGTACACCAACCTAATCGTACGTCTGGACGCTCTGTGGGGAGACACAGTGCTCAATCTCCCTCTGGCAGACAAACGTGGTCACCGGAAAGGACACGGGCTGGGACACATGTATCAGTTGTCTTGCCAAGCAGGCATGTTGCGTCTGGAAGAGAATGTACCTGATACGCTCCGTTTCCGTCTGGTATCCCTCATGCCGGATAGTGTACTCAAGGGGATTCATGATATAGGAATCCGGATAACGAAAAAGTGAAAAAACGGGAATTTTACTTATTAACATGACTTCTCCTCCCCGCATCAATACGCAAGAAAATAAACAGCAGGAAGGTAAAGCCCCAAAGAGAGGAACCACCGTAACTAAAGAATGGTAGTGGAATGCCAATAACAGGCATCAAGCCTAATACCATACCTATATTAATGGTAAGATGGAAGAAAAAAATGCTGAGAACGCTGTAACCATAGATACGGCCAAAAACGGTGGGTTGGCGTTCGGCCACATACAACAAACGTAACAACAGGGCGGCATAGACTAACAAAACAAAGGTAGAACCTAAAAATCCCTGTTCTTCACCCACGGTACAAAAAATGAAGTCGGTGTCCTGTTCGGGCACGTACTTCAATTTGGTTTGCGTACCGTTGAGGAATCCTTTGCCGGCGAGCCCGCCCGATCCGATGGCTATCTTGGACTGCGCCACATTGTAGCCCGCCCCGGCAGGGTCGGACTCCATGCCCAATAGCACTCGGATGCGCACTTGCTGGTGAGGTTGTAACACTTCGTGGAACACATAGTCGCTGCTGTAGAAGAAACCAACGCTGCACACCGTAAACAGACAGGATAAGGCATATATGCGCTGCCGCGTTGCCACGAACCGCCAAATCAACCAGCCAAGGGCGCCGACCATCAAGAGCCACACCACCCACATAGGATTAAAAGCCGGCCACAAATGCCATACTATTAACGAAACAAACCATACACCACAACCTACATAAACCGGGATACGAACCGTGCCCCAACGTTTGTTTTGTACCCACACAAAAGCCAAGGCAAGCATTAACATCAGTGACAAGGCCACGAACTGCCCCACAGAAGCAGAACCGCTCCCCATGGGTACATCGCCCAAGCGAATACCCACAATGAAATAAACCACCGCACAAACGCCAGCCAGCAACACCATGCCTGACATACCTTCGCGGTAGAGCATCAATAGAAAAGAGAGGTAGACCAAGGCGGAACCAGTCTCCTGTTGCAGAACAATGAGCAACAAAGGAATGACGATTAAGCAACCCACCTGTACCGCGCCTCGCCAACTGTGTAGTACAAAACCGTACGCACTCATGGTCTTGGCCAGCGCCAGCGCAGTGGCAAACTTGGCAAACTCGGCCGGCTGCAGGCTGACAGGTCCCAAAATGAGCCATGAATGCGATCCTTTGGTGTCGGGAGCTACAAAGATGGTGACAACCAACAACACCACCAGTACGGCATAAATCAAGTAAGCAAAGGTGTCGTAGAAACGGTCGTCTAACATCAGCAATATAAAGCCTAAACCAAATGAACAGACTATCCATACAAACTGTTTGCCGGCACGGGTCGCAAAGTCGAAGAATGTGTGGTCGGCAAAATCATAACTGGCTCCACACACGCTGAACCATCCGCAGATTACGAGTATCAGATAAAGCAATACCGTCATCCAATCCAAAGACTTCCAAATGCTATCTCGTTTCGTCGCCATACAGAATTACTTGTTTACTAATTTCATCAGCCAATTGCTCGTTTTGGGACGAAAGGCCACCATGCAGGTATTGGTCCATCATCAAAGCACCGATAGGCACGCCGTAAGTAGCTCCCCATCCTCCATTTTCTACATAGACAGCAATGGCTATTTGCGGATTGTTCATCGGAGCGAAGCCCATAAACACGGAGTGATCCTTGCCATGAGGATTCTGCGCCGTTCCAGTCTTGCCGCACGCTTCCACATCGGGCAGTAAAGCGGCCACACGCCGACAGGTTCCGCTACCCGTACTTCCAGTAACGGCTGCCCGCATGCCTTGTACGATATCCTCATAATAAAGTCGGTCGATACCTGTCAGGCGCGGAGTGACGTACAGACTGTCGGGTGTACTGCCACCGACTTCCTTCACTACATGTGGAGTGATGAAATATCCGCGGTTGGCTATCGTAGCACCCAAGTTGGCTATCTGCAAGGGGGTGGCCAGTACTTCACCTTGACCGATGGAGATACTGATAACCGTCAGTCCGTTCCATGAACCACGGTAGGCACGATCGTAATATTGTGAGTTTGGAATGAATCCGCGTTTCTCACCCGGCAAGTCGATGCCTAAGCGATAACCAAAACCTTGTGCCACGATGTGGTCTTTCCACACGGTCAACGCTTGCTGCGGCGATCCGTATTTCTTGTCGCCTAACATGCGGAACAATCCCCAGCAGAAGTAGGAGTTGCACGAGGTGGCAATAGCCGGAATTAACGGAAGTGGGGAAGCATGTCCGTGACAGCCTACATGCAGACCACGGTATGTAAAACCATGCGAACAGGGGAAACGAGTCTCTTCATCCACGATGCCTTCTTGCAGAAAAATCAAACCTTGCGTGGTTTTGAAGGTAGAGCCTGGCGGATAAGTTCCCATGATGGCGCGGTTCAGCAAAGGTTTGCGGGGGTCGCGCCCCAAGGACTGGTGATTCTTTCCGCGCTGGCGGCCTACCATGGATTGTGGATCGAATGAAGGAGAAGACACCATGCACAACACTTCGCCTGTAGCCGGCTCTATGGCCACGATGGAGCCGATTTTGCCTTGCAATAACCGCTCGCCCAACAATTGCAAGTTGATGTCAATGCTCAACTTCAAGTCTTTGCCCGGCACGGGGGCTTTATCCAACTTTCCGTCCATGTAGCGGCCTTGAATTCTGCCGTGGGCATCGCGCAACAACACCTCAACACCTTTCACTCCGCGCAGTTGCTTTTCGTAAGCCCGTTCCACGCCCTGTTTGCCGATGAAGTCGCCCCGCCGATAATACTCATCTTCCGCCATGTCGCGGACGGACACTTCACCGATGTCGCCTAGCAGATGCCCGGCCGCATTGTAGGCGTAGCGTCTCACCGTGCGCCGCTGCACCGAAAAGCCAGGAAACTTGAACAGGCTTTCCCGGAAAACACCGCATTCCTCAGCAGGAAGCTGCGTCATGAACACTTGAGGCGTATAACGAGAATAACCGGGATTCTTACGGCGGTCGCAGACTTCCTCCATGCGACGGACGAAATCCTCACGGGTAATAGACAGCAAACGGCAGAAGTTAAGCGTATCCAAACAATCCACCTCGCGAGGCACGAAGACTATGTCATAGGCAGGCTGGTCAAACACCAGCAGTTTTCCGTCCCGGTCATAGATGGCTCCCCGCGACGGATACTGCACCTTGTTCAAGAAAGCGTTGCTGTCCGCATAGCGTTTGTATTCGTCCGAAAGGATCTGCAAATTGAACAGACGAGCCACATACACCAGCGTCAACAGCAGCACCATGCCACCGATGACATACTTGCGCTTCTCGTATCGGTAATCTTTCGCCATATTCCAGTTTCTGATTTTGTAGCCCGCCGTCTACCCTTTTCGCCAAGCCATGTTCTCCAAAGCGGCCATAAGAGCCAGCGTCAATAAAACCGAAGTCGCTAGGCGTGTCAGCCCGTCCCACCAGTCGACCGCTGATACGGGAAACAGCTCCAATCCCAATACGACAGCATGATGCAGCAGCACGCCTGCAGCAAGATAGCGCGCGAAGCCTCCCAGTCCCATCGTCCTTACTCCCGGTGTATACGCTTCCTGCTCTTCGCGCACAGCGGACATGCGTAGCAGCAAAGGCCGCACGAAGGCCAACGCCACCGCTCCAGCTGCATTCATGCCCCACGTGTCGGAAAACATGTCAACCAGCAGTCCCAATACAAAAGCTTCCAGCATCAACGCCTGACAAGAAACACCGGAATTTTCTTTCAACAAGAGCCAGATGTAAAGCAGTGGCGTGCTCACGCCGGCTATGTGTACCCGGTTCAACACCAGTGCCTGTAGCAGTATCATGACTGTCCAGCAACCTATCTTACGTATTATCATACCTTTATTATTATTCCACTTCCTCCAGCTTTTTCTGCTCTTCCCGTCCCGTACGCGCCAGCACCCGCACTGCGTCCAGTCGTCCGAAATCCGTAGTCAAGCGGATTTTCAGCCGATAGGACAAGCCGTCATCGGCATCCACCGCGTCATCCACCGTACCCACTGCCACACCCTTTGGGAATACGGCAGAATATCCACTGGTCACCACTGTGTCACCCAGTCCGAACTCCGCATGAAGTGGCAAATCCTCCAACCAAGCGTAGCGCGGGTCACCACCTTCCCAACGCAGATAGCCGAAGTATCCGCTTCCTTGAATCATACAGCTGATGTTCGAGCGGCTGTTGAGCACCGACAGCACCAGCGCATAGTGCGGAGACACTTTGCACACGATGCCCACCACGCCGTCCGTGCCTGCCACGCCCATGTCCGGCCGGATGCCTGCCGCCGAGCCTCGATCCAGTGTGATGTAGTTGTCCGTCCGGTTCAAACTGTTCTTTATCACCCGTGCCCGGGTAATCCAGTAGGGAGGAACTCCCGTCTGTTCCGCTGCTGAAGAATCACTCACCTCACGCAGTTGTTCCTCCAACGAGGACACCCGCTCCTCCAGCCAAACGTTGCGACGCGCCAAGCCCTCGTTCACCTCCTTTAGGCGAAAGTACGCCGTCACCCTATCCGCCCAGTCGTAAACGGTGCCCGCTACCCAGCCCGCCGAGCTTAGCCAAACGCTTTGTCGGTATGGACTAAAGCGCAACAGTAATGTCAAGCTCAATGCTTCCAGCATTAAAAACAGTAGCCAGTGGTTGTACCTCCACAGCAATTCCATCAAATGCTTCATCTCATCAGGAACGAGAATCGGTTCACGTTCTTCAGTGCGATGCCCGTACCTTTGGCCACGGCGTGCAGCGGATCCTCAGCGATGTGAAACGGAATGTTTATTTTGTCCGTTAGGCGCCGATCCAGCCCTCGCAGCAGTGCACCTCCACCCGCCAGATAGATACCGTTGTGCACGATGTCGGCATACAGTTCCGGTGGCGTATTCTCCAATGCTGAGAGGATAGCCGTCTCAATCTTTGAGATGCTTTTCTCCAGGCAGTGCGCCACCTCTTGGTAACATACCGGCACCTCCATAGGCAGAGCCGTGATACGGTTCGGCCCGTGCACGATATAGTCCTCCGGTGCGTCCTCTCCCAGGTCGGTCAGTGCCGCTCCTACGTTTATTTTGATTCGTTCCGCCATACGTTCGCTCACCTTCACATTATGCTGGCGACTCATGTATTCCTGTATGTCGGCCGTCAGGTCATCGCCCGCAATGCGTATGGAGTTGTTCGATACGATACCTCCCAGCGAAATCACGGCAATCTCCGTGGACCCACCTCCGATGTCCACAATCATGTTTCCCTCGGGCGCTTCCACGTCAATGCCTATTCCTATAGCCGCCGCCATGGGTTCGAAAATGAGGTACACGTCACGTCCTCCAGCATGTTCCGCTGAGTCGCGCACGGCTCGCAGCTCTACCTCCGTGCTTCCGCTGGGCACCCCGATAACCATACGCAACGATGGTGCGAATAGCCTATGTCGCGAATTCACCATTCTGATAAGTCCACGTATCATCTGTTCGCAGGCGTAAAAGTCAGCTATCACCCCATCGCGCAGTGGGCGTATGGTACGTATGCTGTCGTGCGTCTTTTCGTACATCATCTTCGCCTTCTCGCCAACGGCTATCATTTTGTCCGTACGCCGATCCAGAGCCACTACCGATGGTTCATCCACCACGATTTTCCCGTCAGTGGTGATAATGGTGTTGGCCGTACCCAAATCCATCGCTATTTCTTGAGTAAAAGAGAAAAAACCCATCTTGTCAATTACGATTAAACAATTTACGTTTTATTTCTTTACGACTTAGCAATTTACGATTTACTAAATATAATTTGCTTCCATGCGTCAGCTTCAAAATAGTAAATTGCCAAATAGTAAATGAGTTTAATGTTTAAAGTGTCTGAATCCTGTAATGACCATCGCCATGTCATGTTCGTTGCAATAGTCGAAGGACAGTTGATCCTTGATGCTTCCACCCGGCTGGATGACAGCTGTAATGCCGGCTTCATGAGCTATTTCCACACAATCCGGGAAGGGGAAGAAGGCATCGCTGGCCATTACAGCCCCGTGCAGGTCGAAACCGAACGAGCGGGCTTTTTCGATGGCTTGCTTCAAGGCATCCACACGGCTGGTCTGTCCCACGCCACTGGCATACAACTGCTTACCCTTGGCCAATACAATGGAATTACTCTTGCTATTCTTCACAATCTTGTTGGCAAACAACATATCCTCTACTTCCTGCGGTGTAGGCTCACGGTGCGTCACCGGTTTCAAGTCCTCAGGTGTCTCTATCTTGAGGTCACGGTCTTGTACCAAGACTCCATTCAGCAATGAGCGGAACTGACGCACCGGCAACTTTCCACCCGACTTACGTACCAAAATAATGCGGTTCTTCTTTTGTCCCAATATCTCCAACGCATCCACATCGTAATCCGGAGCGATAATTACCTCAAAGAAAATCTTCGTGATTTCCTCGGCTGCCGCTTTGTCCACCACCCCGTTCGTTATCAGCACTCCACCAAAGGCTGAAACCGGATCGCCGGCCAAAGCGTCTTTCCAAGCCTCCAACACAGTGGGGCGTGTAGCCAATCCGCACGCATTGTTATGTTTTAGGATGGCGAATGTCGTGTCAGTACCAAACTCGTTTATCAAATCCACCGCCGCATTAATGTCCAGCAGGTTATTGTATGAGATTTCTTTGCCATGCACTTGGTCGAACATCTCGTCCAACGCGCCATAGAAACTCCCTTTCTGATGCGGGTTCTCGCCATAGCGCAATACTTTGCGCTGATCCGCCGCATAGCGGAAAGCGGAGCCTTCTTCACCGTCAAAGTGCGTGAAGATAGCCGAATCATAACGCGAAGACACGCCGAACGCATCGCGGGCCAACAGCCGGCGTTCCTCCAGCGTTGTTGCCGCTCCACGCTCCATCAAAATGTCGTGCAACGTGGCATATTGATCACGAGATGCGACAATAGCCACATCCTTGTAGTTCTTGGCTGCGGCACGTATCAACGAGATACCGCCTATATCTATTTTTTCAATGATTTCCGCTTCACTGGCACCGCTGGCTACGGTCGCCTCAAATGGATACAAGTCCACTATCACCAAGTCTATTTCCGGTATTTCATATTTCTCCATCTGCTGGAGATCCTGCTCCACATCACGACGGCAGAGAATACCTCCGAAAACTTTCGGGTGCAAAGTCTTTACACGGCCACCCAGTATGGAAGGATAGGTAGTCAGTTCTTCTACTGCTTGGCAAGGAATGCCCAAGCTTTCTATAAACTGGCGCGTGCCTCCAGTAGAAAGGAATTTCACGCCTTCTTCATGCAGTTTATTGATGATTTCATCCAGTCCGTCCTTGTGATATACGGACACCAACGCGGTCTTTATTCGTTTGGTTTCAGCCATGACTTTTTATTTTTTAGTGAATAATTTATGCAAGTTAATTAAAACATGCGCAAAGTTACAAATTTAGTTTGTTTACTTATGCATTCGCATGCAAGAAATTAGGCATAAAAATCTGAATGTGTGCAAAAAAAAGAGGCGCGGATTACTCGAAATCCATGGATTGCATGTAAAATGAATCCGTGTAATCCGCGAAATCCGCGCCTAAAAGATAAAGAAAGAAGGGCTTACCAAATAGCCACCCGCTCCTCCTTAGGCAGGAACATTGGGTCTTTCTCCGTGATGTTGAACGCCTCGTACCAAGCGTCAATCTGCGGAAGGGCGCCGTTCACACGCCATTCACCCAATGAGTGTACGTCCATCTTCGTAAGATAGAGCACAAATTCAGGGCGAACGTTGTTTGCCCATACACCGGCGTAAGCCAGGAAGAAGCGTTGTTCAGGCGTCAGACCGTCTGCCACAGGAAGCGGACTCTGCGCCGTGGCCTTTTTGAAGGCTTGATAAGACACTTGCAAGCCACCGTAGTCAGCAATATTCTCACCCAGCGTCTGCTTACCATTGGCATATACACCCGGAGCTACCTGGATACTGTCAAAGAAGTTCACCATCACCTGGGCACGTTCGTTGAAGCGTTCGGCATCCTCAGCCGTCCACCAGTCTGTCAAGTTACCCTCCTTGTCATACTGACGGCCCTGGTCATCGAATCCATGGGTCATTTCGTGGCCGATTACCACACCAATGGCTCCGTAGTTGAAGGCATCGTCGGCATTCATGTCGAAAAATGGAGGCTGCAAGATACCGGCAGGGAAACAGATTTCATTGGTCGTCGGATTGTAGTAGGCGTTGACGGTCTGCGGAGTCATGTGCCACTCGTCACGGTCAACGGGTGTACCGGCCTTGGCCATGTTCTCATCGCTGGCCCAGACGGTAGCCCGCTCGATGTTGGCATAATAAGAATCATTCTTGATGTCCAGCGTGCTGTAGTCTTTCCATTTATCAGGATAGCCTATCTTGACGCGGAAGGCGGCGAGTTTCTCCAACGCCTTGGCCTTGGTGCTGTCGCCCATCCACTCCAGGTTCTGAATGCGTTCACCCAAGGCGGTCTGCAGATTCTTCACCAGAGCGGTCATGCGCTCCTTAGCGGCAGCAGGGAAGTATTTCTCCACATACATCTGGCCGACGGCCTCACCCAATACGCCGCTGACAGTACTGACCGCACGCTTCCAGCGGGGCTGCATCTCTTGGGCACCGCTCATGGTTCGGCCGTAGAAGTCGAAGTTCTGCGCTACGATGTCATCGCTCAGGAATGAGGCAGCACGGTCAATGAGCTTCCATTGCAGGTAGATGACTTGTTGGTCGGCAGGCATCGTGTCCAGTATCTTGGCGGCTTCGGCCAAGGCTTCGGGCTGGCCTACGATGATTTCCTTCACGTCCTTCAGCCCCAGATTGGTCAAGTAAGCGTCCCAGTTGAAGGTCACATATCGCTTCTTGAGGTCATCCAACGTCATCTTGTTGTAATTGGCTTGCGGGTCGCGAAGTTCCACGCGGCTGCGGAACACCTTTGCCAAACGGGTCTCCACACTCATCACGATGTCGCGGCCACGCTGTGCTGTAGCCTCATCGAATCCGGCCAATTGGAGCATCTTCACCACATGTTCCTTAAAGGCTTCACGAATCTTTGCCGTAGCTTCGTCCTCCGCCAAATAATAATCACGTTCGCCCATCGAAAGGCCGGCCTGCGAGGTGTAGACGGCGTTCATCGCGCTGTTCTTCTCATCAGCTCCCACGCCGGTGCCCAAATAGGAGGTAATGCCGCGGCGCTCCAGCGAACCCAGCAAAGCGTAGATGTCCTTCTTATCCTTGAGGGCGGCTATCTCCTCCAATTCGGCCTTGATGGGGGCAATGCCCTCAGCGTTGAGCTTGGCGCTGTCCATGGCCACCTTGTAGAGGTCGCCCACCTTCTGTGCGATGCTGCCCGCCTCGTGCTGCCCGGCGGCCAGTTCTTCAATGAGTCCCTGCATCTGCTTGCGGTTTTCCTCGGCCAGGATGGTAAAGGAACCGTATTGCGAGTATTCGGCCGTGAGAGGATGTGCTTTCATCCAACCTCCGCAGGCGTACTGATAGAAGTCGGTACCAGGCAGGGCTGTGGTATCGAGGTTGGCAAGGTCGAGACCGATGGTCTGCGTGGTCTTGCCGGTGTTGCAGGCTGCCATGAGCAGGCAAAGAGCCGCAACGGATAGGTAATGTTTCATGTTCATAACGAAGTGTTTAAAATCCGGGCGCAAAGATACAAGATAAATAAAGAATGAAGAATTTTTAGCGGAAAGAATTATGAAAATGACGGAAAAGAGAGCAAGACGGAGAGTCGCAAAAGCAACCTGCTTTACTTGTCCAACTATCCTAAGATAAATAACGAAGTATCCAAACATACTTGGGCAAGTATCCAATGATACCTAAAAAACGGATTTCAGACGTTCTACGTATGGGATATGGTTTGTATCTTTGCAGACGAATTATCCAAAAAGGGGGAAATATGAAAAATGAATATCTGCAATCGCTTACCACAGAGGAGCTAATTCGTCTGATTGAAGACTATTCCAAAAATTGGCTGGCCATGGATGGTGTCTGGTTTCAATCCGTGGAGCGGAAGCACGGGATGGACGAAGCCATGTATCACGACAGCGAAGCATGGAAACGCTTCACCGTCATCGAAGCCAAACGCATCAAGCGATTCTTGAACATGCCCGAACATCCGGGACTTAAAGGCCTCGCCTCCGCTTTGCAATTACGCTTTTACGCCAACCTGAACGAAGCGGACATCCTGATAGAAGACGAAGAAACGCTGGTCTACCGCACAAGGGAATGTCGCGTGCAACAGGCACGAGCGCGCAAACAATTGCCCTATCACCCTTGCAAGTCCGTAGGTGAAATAGAATACGCAGGCTTTGCCCGTACGATAGACGACCGCATCACGTGCGAGTGCATCAGCTGTTTTCCCGAAGTGACCGACCCTACCTGCTGCTGCGCATGGCGTTTCCGAATAGAAAGGAAGGAGTAAACACTGTATCTCAGCTGTTTACTCCTTCAAAAGTTGCGGAGGCAAGACTCGAACTTACGACCTTTGGGTTATGAGCCCAACGAGCTACCAACTGCTCCACTCCGCGATGTTATCTCTAATTCGGGTGCAAAGGTACGGACATTTTTTGAAAAAACAAATCTTTGGCAGATATTTTTTCAAATTCTTGTGTGATTAGCGGAAAAGGCTTATTTTTGCTCAAATAAAATGCAATGTGCAGTTTAAATTATGCCGACACCTAAAACAAAATCAAAGTTAGTAGACGTGGCTCGCCAATTATTTGCCAAAATGGGAGTCGAGAATACGACTATGAACGATATTGCCCTTGCCTCCAAGAAAGGCAGAAGGACGCTCTACACCTACTTTAGAAGTAAGGAAGACATCTACATGGCAGTAGTGGAGTCGGAACTGGACATCCTGCTGGATACGATGAGGCGAGTGGCGGAAAAAAACAGCCCGCCCGATGAAAAAATCCTGGAGCTGATTTACACCCGGCTGGACGTGGTGAAGGAAGTGGTTTACCGCAACGGGACATTGCGCGCTTATTTCTTCCGCGACATCTGGCGGGTAGAAAAAGTACGCAAACGTTTTGACGAAAAAGAAGTGCTGCTGTTCAAAGACGTGCTGCGTGAAGGAGTGGAGAAAGGCGTATTTCAGATTGACGACATTGACATGACCGCCGAGTTGCTGCACTATTGCGTGAAAGGCATCGAAGTGCCTTACATCCGGGGGCAAATAGGCCCTAATCTGGACGACCCTACCCGTGACCGCTACGTAAAGCGACTGGTATTCGGCGCCTTACGCTGTTTCCCACGGACAGAAAGAGATTTGTATTAATAATATGTATCACAACAAAATAAAAAAACAATTATGGGATTATTAGATGGAAAAACAGCGCTTGTTACCGGTGCCGCACGTGGCATTGGCAAAGCTATCGCATTGAAATTTGCCGCTGAAGGCGCAAACGTGGCGTTTACGGACTTGGCTATCGACGAAAACGCTGAAAACACAGTCAAGGAAATCGAAGCCTTGGGCGTAAAGTCAAAAGCCTACGCATCGAATGCCGCCAGCTTTGAAGATACAGCCAAAGTGGTGGAGACTATCCACAAGGACTTCGGTCGCATTGATATTCTGGTGAACAATGCAGGAATTACCCGTGATGGACTTATGATGCGCATGAGCGAGCAACAATGGGACATGGTTATCAACGTAAACCTGAAATCGGCTTTCAACTTCATCCATGCCTGCACGCCCATCATGATGCGTCAGAAAGCCGGAAGCATCATCAACATGGCATCCGTAGTGGGCGTACACGGCAATGCCGGACAGGCCAACTATGCCGCCTCGAAAGCCGGCATGATAGCCTTGGCCAAATCTATCGCCCAGGAAATGGGGTCACGCGGCATCCGCGCCAATGCCATCGCTCCGGGCTTTATCATGACAGCCATGACCGACGCCTTGTCTGACGAAGTAAAAGCCGAATGGTGCAAGAAGATTCCTTTGCGCCGCGGCGGTACGCCTGAAGATGTGGCTAACGTGGCAACCTTCCTGGCTTCGGACTTGTCTTCCTACGTATCCGGCCAAGTTATCCAGATTGATGGCGGTATGAACATGTAAGGCGTATGACCGTCGTTTACGAAGACAATCACATAATCATTGTCAACAAGACCGCTTCGGAGATTGTTCAGGGGGACAAGACGGGCGACATACCTCTCTCGGAGACCGTAAAACTGTATCTCAAAGAAAAGTATCAAAAGCCCGGCAATGTCTTTATAGGTGTTGTCCACCGCCTGGACCGCCCTGTGAGCGGTCTTGTTGTATTGGCCAAAACCGGCAAGTCGCTTTCGCGGCTGAACGAAATGTTCCGTACGGGACAGGTAAAGAAAACCTATTGGGCCATCGTAAAGAATCAGCCTCCGGCCGAAGAAGACACACTGACCCACTATCTGGTGCGTAATGAGAAGCAAAACAAAAGTTACGCTTACGACACGGAGAAACCCGGAAGCAAGCAGGCTGTCTTGCACTACAGGGTCTTGACCCGTTCGGACAACTATTATCTATTGGAAGTAGACTTGAAAACCGGACGACACCACCAGATACGCTGCCAACTGGCTAAAATAGGATGCCCCATCAAAGGCGACCTGAAATATGGATTTCCCCGCTCCAATCCGGATGGAAGCATCAGTCTGCATGCCCGTCGCGTGAGCTTTGAGCACCCGGTTTCCCATAAGCTTATCGAGATAGAGGCTCCTGTGCCGGAAGATAACCTATGGAATGCCTTGACTACTCCTTTGAAAACGATTTAAATCCCAATATACAACATTTCATCCGCAATGAAAAGAATAAAAACAATAGGATGGGCGTTAGGGCTGTGCGCGGCTCTGTCTGTACACGCCGGAGAGCAAGCCACAAAGTTTCGCGTTCGCCCCGCCATTGCTTTGCAAAGTCCGCTGCAAGGCGATAGCGTGAACTTCAACGGTGACAAATTTACGCTGAAGCAAGTATTGCAGACTAAAGTAGACTTGGATTTCAACTCTTATGCAACCACCTGCCTGGGAACAGACACGACCGGATATGTGACAGTAGACAAAGCCGAAAAAGACCATTTGATGTATCTGCTTGCCACACGCATGCGCGCCGAACGCTTCACGAAAGGGGTGCTGAAAATTTCCTCTCCGGTGAGGTGGGAAATATTTGTCAACGGAGAATCAAAATACGTCAAGGATACCGCAGAAGACAGCCTTTCCGCCGTCCGTCCGACAGAAGTCAACCTGCGCTTGGAACCGGAAGCCGATTATGACATTACGATAAAGCTCCTCTCAACCGCTGAAGACAAAATGGCGCCAGCCTTGAAATGCGAGTTTGTGGCCGATAAAGAGTTTGAGCATGCAGTTGTCCGTATAGACCCTGACATGAAACGCCGTTTCTCCCTGCACGACACAGCTTTTGGCTGTAAAGTCTACAGCGTCTCCCTTTCTCCGGACGGGAAATACCTGCTCACTTATTATTGGAACAATTATTCAACCAAACGTTCGCGCACGTGGCAAGAACTGACAGAGGTAAAAAGCGGCAAAGTGATTCACCCCAATGTACCGACCAATGCCCGCTGGATGCCGGCAAGCAATCGTCTGTACTACACCGTAAAAGGGAACACGGCCAATGACCTGATTGTTTTTGACCCTGCCACCATGCGTGAAGAGACACTCATGGAAAACTTGCCCGAGGGTCGTTTTGTGTGGTCACCGACCGAGGAATATCTGGTGTACACCGATACAGACAAAAGCAAGGAGACAGAAGGCCCGTTGAAGCAGATACTCATGCCGGACGACCGCATACCGGGATGGCGCAACCGGACTTATCTGATGAAATATGATTTAAATACCGGCCTGTCCCAACGATTGACATTCGGTTCGCAAAGCGTCTATTTGAACGACATCTCACCGGATGGCTCAAAGTTGCTTTGCACTTCATCGAAACCTGACATTACAGAGTGTCCTTTCGCGCTGACCTCACTTTTTGAGATAAATCTGGCCACAATGAAAGCCGATACGTTGGTGAAGGAAGACCCCTACCTCAACCAAGCCGCCTACTCCCCCGATGGCAAGCGACTGGTGCTGCTGGGCGGACCGGACGCACTGGGAGGCATAGGGAAAAACTACGCCCCCCACACTACGGGCAACTCGTTTGACGTGCAAGCCTTCCTGATGAACCTGGAAACCCGGAAAGTGAGTCCTATCACCCGCGATTTCAATCCTTCCGTCACTTTGCTGCAATGGAACCGCACCGACGGATGCATCTACTTCAACACCACGGACAAAGATTGCCAGCATATCTACCGCTATGTGCCGGAAAAGGACACATTCGAGATGCTGCCGTTGGCGGAAGATGTCATTTCCTCATTCTCATTGGCAGAAGACAATCCCGCTGTAGCGGCTTATGTAGGCGGAGGAAATACATCGACAGGAGTTGCTTACCTATACAACGCCAAGAAGCAAACTTCGGAGTTGTGGGCAAACCCGATGAAGAAGAAGCTGGACGAAATAAACTTCGGACAAATGGAAGAATGGAACTTTACTGCTTCGGACGGTACGGTCATTGAAGGAATGGTATGCCTGCCGCCCGATTTCAACCCGGACAAGAAATATCCCTTGCTTGTGTATTATTATGGAGGAACGACTCCTACAACCCGTGGAATGACTTCGCCTTACAGTCCCCAGCTTTTTGCTTCGCGTGACTATGTGGTTTATGTAATCCAGCCCAGTGGAGCCATCGGTTATGGACAAGAGTTTTCCGCACGTCATGTCAACGCATGGGGCGATTATACGGCAGACAACATTATCGAAGGTACGAAAAAGTTTTGCGAGGCCCATCCGTTCGTCAATCCCGAACGCATCGGTTGCTTAGGCGCTTCATACGGTGGTTTCATGACAATGTATTTGCAGACCAAGACAGACATTTTTGCCGCAGCCGCATCGCATGCCGGCATCAGCAATGTCACCAGTTATTGGGGGGAAGGCTATTGGGGGTATTCGTACAACGCCATCGCAGCCGCCAACAGTTATCCATGGAACCGGCCGGAGCTCTTCACCAAGCATGGCGCCTTGTTCAATGCGGACAAGATTCATACGCCTCTATTGTTGCTCCACGGAACGGTAGACACCAATGTTCCTATTGGAGAGAGTATTCAATTGTATAACGCATTGAAAATACTGGACCGGCCTGTGGAATTTATCACCGTAGACGGTGAGAACCACTTCATATCCGACTATGACAAACGTGTCTTATGGCACAATTCCATCATGGCATGGTTTGCCAAGTGGCTACAGGACAGCCCCGAATGGTGGGAAGAGTTGTACAAATAACAAAACAGGAATTGTAATAAGATGATTTACGACTATCAGCTTAGAGTAACACCCGAAATAGCGGCAAACGAACAACGGATAAAAGCCTACATTGCGCAAGAAAAAGATATCCGGGCCGATGCCATCCGCATTATAAAACGGAGCATTGACGCCCGCCAGCGTACCATATATGTCAATCTCACCGTAAAAGCTTATGTAAGCGAACAGCCTGCGGAAGAAACATTCGCTCCCATACACTATCCGTCTGTAGAAGGGAAGCCTCAAGTAGTGATAGTCGGAGCTGGACCAGGCGGATTGTTTGCCGCATTGAAACTGATTGAATTAGGCCTGCGTCCGGTAGTGGTGGAAAGAGGCAAGGACGTACATAGCCGTAAACGCGACCTGGCGCAAATTCCCCGGACACATACTGTAGATACGGAGTCAAACTATAGTTTTGGCGAAGGAGGCGCCGGAGCTTATTCGGACGGAAAGCTCTACACGCGAAGCAAGAAACGGGGCGATGTGGAAAAAATCCTGAACGTATTTTGCCAGCATGGAGCCTCAACGGATATTCTCATAGACGCACACCCGCATATCGGTACGGACAAACTGCCACGTGTCATCGAGGCAATGCGCAACACCATCCTAAACTGCGGTGGAGAAGTTCACTTCCAGACGCGCATGGAAGAACTGATTATTGATAAAAACCAGGTGGTTGGCATCCGGACGAATGCCAACCAAGTATTTGAAGGACCGGTCATATTGGCAACCGGGCATTCAGCGCGCGATGTCTACCGATGGCTGGAAACTAATGGAGTGGAAATAGAGACAAAAGGCATAGCCGTGGGCGTACGTCTGGAACATCCGGCGGCATTAATAGACCGCATACAATACCATAACACCCAAGGAAGGGGACAATGGCTTCCGGCGGCCGAATACAGTTTTGTGACCCAAGTGGAGGGACGAGGTGTATACAGTTTCTGCATGTGTCCGGGCGGATTTGTAGTACCTGCCGCCAGTGGACCGGAACAAGTTGTGGTAAACGGCATGAGTCCAAGCAACCGCGGCTCACGCTGGAGTAATAGTGGCATGGTCGTAGAAATCCGCCCGGAAGATTTGCAGGACAAAGCGCTGTACATGAACAACATCATACCTGACGGAGCGCTGGGAATGATGTCTTTTCAAGAGGAACTGGAACGAATATGCTGGCTACAGGCAGGACGTACACAAACCGCTCCCGCGCAACGTATGGCAGACTTCGTAAACCATCGGTTGAGTGCAGACTTACCTTCTTCATCGTATGCTCCGGGACTGATAGCTTCCCCACTGCACTTCTGGCTTCCTTCATTTATCAGCAAGCGTCTGGAGCAGGGATTCCGTCAGTTTGGACGCAATGCCCGTGGCTTCTTAACCAATGAAGCAATACTGATAGGTGTCGAGACACGTACCTCTGCACCGGTACGCATCTTACGGGACAAAGATACTCTACAACATATCCGCCTCAAAGGCCTCTTCCCATGCGGAGAAGGAGCAGGTTATGCCGGTGGCATTGTATCCGCAGCCATCGATGGAGAACGCTGTGCGGAAAAAGCGGCAGATTTACTATCCAATATCAAAATCTGATATTAAAAGTGAACCATTACGGAGCATTGATACGTTTAGGACTGCCCATTATCGTGGGGCAAGTAGGAATGATTGTGTTAGGTTTTGCTGACACGCTCATGATAGGTCATCACAGTACAGAAGAGCTGGGAGCCGCATCTGTCGTCAACAACCTTTTCAACCTTTGCATCATCTTCAGCACAGGATTCAGTTATGGACTGACCCCCGTAGTGGGTTCCTTGTGTGGTCAGGGACGAAAGGACGAAGCCGGCCAAGCATTGGTATGCAGTCTGGTTGCCAATGGACTGGTTGCATTGATACTCATGACAATAATGGGAACATTGTACCTCAACATCAACAACCTGGGACAACCAATGGAATTGATCCCGCTCATAAAGCCGTATTTCCTCACTTTGCTATTTTCCTTGCCATTCGTCCTGTGGTTCAATGGCTTTAAGCAGTTTACCGATGGTATAGGTGACACACGTACAGCCATGTGGGTACTTTTAGGCGGAAACGCAATGAACATTGCAGGTAACTACGCATTAATTTATGGCAAGCTTGGTTTTCCTGAATTAGGACTGTTGGGTGCAGGCCTAAGCACATTGGCGGCACGTATCGCCATGGTAATAGCAATGGCAGCCATCGTAAACCATGGAAAAAGATTCGCTTCTTACAAAGAAGGAATATGGCAATTGGGATGGTCCGGCAAAGTATTCCGCAAACTCAACGCACTGGGATGGCCTGTAGGGCTGCAAATGGGAATGGAAACCGCTGCTTTCAGCCTCAGCACACTCATGGTGGGATGGCTGGGAACCATGGAACTGGCAGCGCACCAAATCATGCTGACTCTTTCCCAACTTACTTTCATGGTATTCTATGGCATGGGAGCCGCTGTGGCAGTCAGAGTAAGCCATTACACAGGGCAAGGGGATTATACCAATGTAAAGCAAACCACTTATGCGGGATTCAAGCTGATATTATGCCTGGGATGTGTGCTGACCACAATTGTATTCATACTGAAAAGTCAAGTTGGAGGCTGGTTTACCGACAGCGAAGAAGTGGCACAAGCCGTAGAAGCTTTGTTTTTGCCTTTCCTTATATACCAATTGGGCGACGGAACACAGATAAACTTTGCAAACGCCTTACGCGGAATGGCAGATGTCAAACCAATGATGGGCATCGCCTTTATTTCCTATTTTCTCATAGCCTTACCCGTCGGCTACATCGGAGGGTTTGTGTTGAACTGGGGATTGCCCGGTGTATGGATGGCATTTCCTTTCGGACTGAGTGCCGCTGGCTTGATGCTATGGATGCGTTTCAGGAATGTCACCAGACCTAAGAACTAAAAAATTTAAAAACTTAAAAACTTAAAAACGGAGAGACTTAAAAACTCAAAATATATCCTTACATTTGTAGAGTTTTAAACAGATAACCTTTATAACAACAAATTATCATGAAACCTACTCTATTTTTACTCGCTGCCGGTATGGGAAGTCGCTACGGTGGTTTGAAACAATTGGACGGGCTGGGTCCAAACGGTGAGACAATCATGGATTATTCCATTTATGACGCCCTGCGTGCCGGATTTGGCAAACTGGTGTTTGTCATTCGCAAAGATTTTGAACAAGATTTTCGTGAGAAAATCATTTCCAAGTATGAAGGACATATCCCGTGCGAACTGGTGTTCCAGAGTCTTGACGCTCTGCCCGAAGGATTTACTTGTCCTGAAGGACGCACAAAACCATGGGGTACCAACCACGCTCTGCTGATGGGTGCCGATGTCATTAAAGAACCTTTTGCCGTACTTAATTGTGACGATTTCTACGGGCGCGACTCTTTCCGTGTGATGGCGCAGTTCCTTGCCTCTCTACCCGAAGGTTCGCGCAACACCTATGCAATGGTAGGCTTCCGTGTAGGCAATACGCTGAGCGAGAGCGGTACCGTTTCGCGCGGACTATGTAGCACAAACGAGCAACACCTGCTTACATCGGTAGTGGAGCGGACCAAGATACAGCGCATGGACGGTGATGTAAAATATGTGGACGACAACGGTGAATGGGCCGTGACTCCGGAAACCACTCCCGTCAGCATGAATTTCTGGGGCTTCACACCAGATTATTTCGATTACAGCCGCGAGTATTTCAAAGGATTCTTAAGCGACCCGAAAAATATGGAGAACTTGAAGAGCGAGTTTTTCATCCCGTTGATGGTAGACAAACTTATCACCGAGGGCACCGCCACTGTTGAGGTGCTGGATACTACCAGCAAATGGTTTGGTGTCACGTATCCCGAAGATCGCCAGGGCGTGGTAGATCGCATCCAGGCATTGGTCGATGCCGGGGAATATCCCAACAAGCTCTTCTAAGCATAAACACCTTTTAACAAGGGAATCGAGTGGGAGGAAAACAACGCCTATCGTCTGCCATCGGCAGCCGTTTGCCATCCGTTTTTGGACACCGCAAAAGCAAGGAATCACTTTTGATTTTCCAAACCTCTGATTATCATATTATTGATTTTCTCCCTTCAGTGCAAAGTGCGAGCCTATATATATAGGATAGGCTTGCGCCTTGCACTTGAAAAATGGTTGCACTCAGCTTAAACACCTGTGATTTTCCCTGTCGCTACATAGTAAGGAAAAAGCCCCCTAACCTTTTGGATTAGAGAGCTTTGCCTTTGTTTGTCAGGAGCCTGTCTTTACTCCCCAGTGATCCGCTTGGGGCTCGAACCCAAGACCCCAACATTAAAAGTGTTGTGCTCTACCTGCTGAGCTAGCGAATCAAACCGTTGTGCTGTTTAGCGGGTGCAAAGGTACTACTTTTTATTGAAATATCAAGCCTGTTTCATATTTTTTTTGTGTATTCATCCCCCTGTATCTTTTCTTTATGAATAATAAAACGCTGATAGTAGGACAGCATCAATGTGGTGAGCGGCAAAGCTATAATCATTCCCAACATCCCCATCAAAGACCCCCACACAGAGAGTGAAAGCAATATAATAGCTGGATTAAGCCCGGTAATTTTGCCCATGACGCGAGGGACGATAAAGCCGTCCTCAATGGCTTGTACGATGGCAAATACCGCCAAAGCCGCAAGCATGATGAGCCAGAAGTTACCCCCTGTATCAGCAGCTTTCAGAATAGCCAATATGATGGTAGGGATAAATCCGATGATTTGCAGATAAGGCACCAGATTGAGCACGCCTATGAACAGGCCGAGAGCAATAGCCATCGGGAAATCAATGATAAGGAAACCTATACTGAACAGGATGCCCACACACAATGCCACAAAAGCCTGCCCGCGGAAGTACTTGTTCATGCCCTCTTTAATATCATTCATAATGCCTACAACGAAAGGCCGGTAGCGTACAGGTACCAGATGAGCCCAGCCTTCAGATATGCTTTCATAATCCAGCAGGATAAAAACAATGTAGAGCAGGATGATGAAAATGGTAAACACACTATATAACACACTGAGCGAACCGGAAAGCAAAGACCAAAGAGGCGGAACGGCTTCTTTAAGGGCATCCAATAAGTTTTCTTGCTGGAAAATATCTTTAAGCGCCTGTGGATCAATATTGTCGCGCAGGAAGTCCGACAAGTTATGTGGAATATTGCCGGCATAACTGTTGGTGGTGAAATATTCGAGCAACAAGTCTTTCACTCTTCCGAATTCCTGTATCATGGGAGGTATCAACAGATAGAAAAAGGCTACGCCTATGCCCACTAAGGTTATAAGAGTGCAGAAGATTGAAACTATGCGGCTTTTCAGCTTCAGCCTGTATTGGAAAAAGGTTACCATCGGATAAATCATATAAGCGATGAGCCACGCGATGAAGAAAGGCAGCAATACGCTGCTTAGGCGCTTAACCAACATCAGCAGAGCGATGAGGGTAACACCTATGAGAATGCCGCGTATAAAGCGGTCGAAAGTGATCTTTTTACGTTCCATAAATAAAATGGAGGTTAGTTTTCCCTATTAATTGGTTACAAAAATAATCATTTTGTTTGCTTGCTGAGTTTTTTTCATTATTTATTTCTACATTTGCGGAGATAACATGATGTTCTTATGAAAGAATGGTTGGATGACATACGGATGGAACTGCAAACGCTGAAGTCATGCGTCGAACGGTTGGACAAACAAATAGACCAGCTGGAACAACGACTGGAAGAGGCCGGAAAGCACCTTGAGCCAGCATCTGCCACCGCGGAACCAGTTCCTGTACCCCCCACTCTGCCTCCGCGAGGGTTTAACTGCGCCAATGCGAGGACAAGCCTTCGCCACGGCTTTAGTTTGAATGACTCATTCCGCTTCACGCGCGAACTGTTCAGCGGAGACACCAGCCGGATGAACCGTTTGCTGGATGCGTTGGACAAAGCCGGTACCTTGGAGACGGCCATCGGATTGTTTAAGGACGAAGTGCTGTTGCCCGATGACAATGAGGCGGTGGCAGATTTCATGGAACTGTTACGCAAACATTTCAATTAAGCAAAAAGAATGGGAAAGCTGTATATAGTACCGACACCGGTAGGAAACTTGGACGACATGACCTTCAGAGCCATTCAGGTCCTAAAGGAAGCCGATTTGATTTTGGCCGAAGACACCCGTACTTCCGGCATCCTGCTGAAGCATTTCGAAATCAAGAACGCCATGCAGTCACATCATAAGTTCAACGAGCACCAGACAGTGGAGAACGTAGTGAAACGCATCCGGGCCGGCGAAACAATAGCCTTGATTTCCGATGCCGGCACTCCAGGCATATCCGATCCCGGTTTCCTTCTGGCTCGCGAGTGCGCCCGGGCGGGAATAGAAGTACAATGCCTGCCCGGAGCCACGGCCTTTGTGCCCGCCTTGGTGGCATCCGGCCTACCATGCGACCGCTTTTGCTTCGAAGGCTTCCTGCCTCAAAAGAAAGGCCGCGTCACCCGCCTGAAGGCATTGAGCGAAGAAATACGGACACTCGTTTTTTACGAATCGCCCTATCGCTTAGTGAAAACGCTGACCCAGTTTGGGGAGATTTTTGGTCCGGAAAGGCAGGCGGCCGTAGTGCGGGAAATTTCCAAAGTACACGAAGAAACCGTCCGCGGAACGTTGGCTGAATTGACAGCCCATTTTACGACAAACGAACCGCGTGGCGAAATAGTCATCATTGTAGCAGGAATAGACAAATGAAATAAGAAACTGAACGTAAAAACGAAAACGTATGAAAAAAGTAGCGATTTTAGCGTTGTGCGCAGCCGTAATGGCTTCGTGCGACAATTTTTCCGGAGGGAAAAAAAGTCAGTTGCAGGTTGAAAACGACTCTTTAAAGATGGAGCTAAATCAACGGAATGCCGAACTGGACGAGATGCTGGGAACCTTTAACGAAATTTCGGAAGGCTTCCGCCAAATCAATGCCGCCGAGAACAGGGTAGACTTGCAGCGGGGAGCCGTAGCCGAAGGCTCGTTGACCGCCCGTGAGCAGATAGCTTCGGACATTGAATTCATTCGCACTCAGATGGAGGAGAACAAGCAACAGATAGCCAAACTCCAGCAAATGCTGAAAACCAGCAAGAATACATCCGCCCAATTGAAACGGGCCGTAGAGCAACTGACCCAGGAACTGGAAGCCAAGGCGCAACGCATTGAGGAGTTGCAGGCCGAACTTGCTTCGAAAAACATCCGTATCCAGGAATTGGATGCTGCCGTGAGCGACTTGACTTCACAAAAGGAGCAACTCACTATTGAGAATGAGGCGAAAGCACAGACCGTAGCCCAGCAAGACAAAACCTTGCACACGGCTTGGTTTGTATTTGGCACCAAGAAAGAACTGAAGGATCAGAACATCCTCTCCGGTAGCGGCCTCTTTAAGAAAGGTGAGGTGATGAAAGACGAGAATGTAAACAAAGACTATTTCACGGAAATCGACATCCGGACCACAAAGGAAATCAAACTTTATTCCAAATCCGCCGATGTGCTGACCAGTCATCCCGCAGGCTCGTACGAGATGGAGGAAGACGATAAAGGACAGTTAACGCTGAAAATCATCAATCCCGAACAGTTCTGGAGTGTATCCAAGTATTTAGTCATCCAGGTGAAATAACTTCAGCGCATCGCGCAAATGTGTCAATGTGCTAATGTTCCAATGCCTGCGGCAGGGGAACGCCTACCGGTAAACATGTCGCAGTTCCATCAGCACATTGGCACATTATTCATATCAGCACATTACATCCTATGTCCCGCTCTTACAAAAATCTCTTTTTCGACTTGGATGACACCCTTTGTTCTTTCCCCGTTCACACCGGCGAAGGCATCTTCTCACCTTCCCAAGTGCGGATACCCCATGTTTGCGAAGTACTCGACTATTTAAGCCAACACTACCGGCTCTACATCCTCTCTAATGGTTCACGGAAAGTGCAAACGGAGAAGTTGCGTTTAGCGGGTATAGACGGTTACTTCCGTCGGGTGGTTGTGTCCGAAGATATTGGTGTGCCCAAGCCTCATGCGCCGATTTTCCATTTCGCCTTGTCCGCCACCCAATCCTGTTTAGAAGAATCCTTGATGATTGGCGACAGTTGGGAAAAAGATGTGGAAGGTGCGGCGGCTATTGGCATGCATCAAGTATTTTATGATGCGAACAACCGTTCCGCTCTACCCTTCCGCCCCACTTACCGCATTACGGACTTGAAAGAATTAATCAGATTGTTGTGACATTGTGCGGGTTCTTCTATTTTTGCAGTTGTCCGAACCGCCATCCCAATCCTAACATCAGGTTATTGGGATTTTTGAAATCACTCAACTGGTAGCCTACGTGCAGGAAAAGCCGGCGGGTAATGAAAGCCTTGAGCGCTAAGATTTGATAGAATACCTCCGTATCAGTGCCCTTGCAAATGACATTGCGCCCGATGCCGACGTTTACAGAGAATATGGGCATATTCAATTCAGCTCGGAGCGAAAGTCCTACGGCAAACTGCTCCCGAAAAGGCGGGCGGTAGAACCTCATTTCATCCCCCTCTGTTCCCTCCGCTAAATACTCCATCAGATTGGCGCTTTCGTCGTATTGCGCGTCAAGCGACAAGCCGGCGCGAAAGTACTTGTTCACTACGTACATCGGATTGAAGTTCAGTCCTGCCACGGCAAAACGGCCGGGTATCAGTTCCCCATGATCCGGAAAAATAAGACCCCGTTTACGGGTAGAACCATAGAGAATAAGGTCATAGCAGAACCGTTTCTTCAGAATAGGTGTCTTTTCACATACAGGCTCCCGCCTTGCCGTTTCACCCCAGGAGCGTGTCACACCGATACGTGCACCGATTGTGTTGACTCCGGAGTTCGGATAGTTGGTGTTTCCGTTGGAATAGTGTGCCAGGTCGATGCCCGCCGTCAAACGCCAGTCCGGAGTTGGTTGCCAGTTCAAGAAGAAACCCAAGTTGAGGTAAGCGTTGATGCGTGAGCCTACCACGACATTGTATGGATTGTCCACCGGGTCATATTTCTCCCAACCGAATGCAGCTCCGAAGTTCCACTCATAATCAATGGACAACCGATTGGCCAACCGGATTATGGGCGCACCTTGGAATACATACAGCATCACAGGCGTTCCTACTTCCGCCTTGTTGAAGAAACTGTTGTAAGCCAGCCCGACTCCTTGATAGGCATGCGGATAAAGCCAGCCTAAACGGGTGTCCGGAGCAAAACAGAACGCATACTTCAAGTGGGCGGAAACAGTTGTACGAATCGCTTTCCCGGCAGCGTTGTCCCCTTTAAAGAAACTGCGGGTAGGGAATACATATCCGGGATGTGCTTCCAGTCCGATGGAATGTACAGGACGCCCCTTAGACAAACTGTCCGGACGGACGGAATCCTGTGCCGCCAGACCGACGGGCAGGCACAAAAGCAAAAGTAGCAACATGCGTATCATTCTTCGTACATCTTGTCGATGAGCTCTTTATAATGTTCAGCCACCACGCTACGACGCAGCTTCAGCGTGTTGGTCAGTTCACCCCGTTCCATGCTGAATGCCTCGGGCAACAAGGTAAACCGTTTGATTTGTTCATAGTGGGCAAAGGGTTGCTGCAAGGTCTCTATGCGTTCACGATAGAACTCTTTTATTTCCGGTTGTCCAAGCAATTCTTCCATCGACGTATAGGCAATGCCCCGTTGAGCAGCCAGTTTCTTCACCAAGTCGTAGGTAGGTACTATCAGTGCGGATACAAACTTACGCTGGTCGGCGATGACAGCCGCCTGGTCAATGTAGCGGTCCAGTATCAAGTGCGTTTCTAAGGCTTGGGGCGAAATGTACTTGCCATTGGACGTTTTGAAAAGGTCTTTGATACGTTCGGTCAGATACAGGTGGTCGCCTTTTAAATAACCTGCGTCTCCTGTATGGAACCATCCTTCCTTGTCAATGGCATCAGCTGTAGACACTGGTTTCTTGTAATATCCGACAGTTATGGTTCGCCCCCGAAGCAAAATCTCGTTGTTCTCCCCGATCTTCACCTCCAAGCCCGGCATCACTTGTCCTACGGAACCGACCTCAAACCCTTGCTTACGGAAGCAGGAAACAGTAGCCGTCGACTCCGTCAAGCCATAGCCTACCAGCATAAAAATGCCTACCGAATGCGCAAACTCACAAATGGTGTCGCTTACGGCGGCTCCCGCTGTAGGGAAAAAGTTGGCGTTTTCCAATCCAATGGTCTTTTTAAGAAGCGTATAGACAGTCTTTTCATAAAACTTATAGCGCAAGTGCAGCATCACAGGGGGAGTTTTTCCTTGACGGACGTAGTTCAGATTGTGCTCACGTCCCACACGTATGGCGTCCAGCATCAACGCTTTCCTCAGCCCGGTTTCGCGTTCGATGCGTTCGTGCACGCCTAAATAGACCTTCTCCCAAAAACGGGGTACGCTGCACATGGCTGTCGGACGGATTTCCTTCAAACTTTGTTGCACCTCATGCGGACGGAGATTGATGCACACCTGTGCCCCCCGGTGCAGGCAGAGGTACGTCCATGCCCGTTCAAAGACATGTGTCAAGGGCAGAAAGTTCAGCGACACGTCCCGCTCCGTCAGTTGAGGTAAGGCGATGTCGTGGATGCGCATGGCTTCAGCATAATTAAAGTGGTGCAGCATCACCCCTTTTGGTTCGCCTGTTGTTCCGGACGTATATAGGATGCTGGCCAAGTCATCAAACGAAGCGCGTGCGGTGCGTGCCTCCACTTCTGCCTGGTGTGTCAGTCCTTCCGCAGCTTGCAGGAACTCATCAAAATAGATGGAAGTCGTGTCGCGCGGGTCTTTCTTTACGGACCGGTCAAAGATGATGAGTTGTTGCAGGGAATGACAGAAACCTAATACGCGAAAAGCAGCGTCGTATTGAAACTGTTCACCCACAAAGAGGTAGCGTATTTGTGCATCGTTGACTATATACTTCACCTGTACCGGTGAACTGGTGGCGTAGAGAGGTACAGTTACAGCCCGCACGCCAAATGCGCCAAGATCCACGTACAGACATTCCGGTTTGTTTTGCGAGAAGATGCCGATATTCTCTTCTTCCGCCACATCAAAAGCTATCAAGGCGTCGGCAACCCGCCTCACTTGTCGGGAAAACTCATTCCAAGTGACCGGAATCCAGCGTCCCTCGACATAATCTTTATATTTGAGGGCAACTTTGTCTCCGTACTTCTCTGCCTGACGGTGTACCAGAACCGAAAAATGATGATAAGTCATGACTCTTCGCGATTAGGATGAATATATCGCAAAGTTATCTGTTTCTATTTAATGACCAAAGAAATAATAAACATTTTAATGTGCTGACGAGGCAAATGTACTACGAACTTCTGTGTATTACGTGAGCTGTCTCGACAAACCCAACGTAACAAGCAGTTCATTCCCCGATAAATAAGGCTCATCCGACAAGTTGCATAAATGGGAATTTAGCCCCCACCAGACCTCCCCCCGTGGGGGAGGCTTTGAATACTAAGTAGAATACAATAGCTCCCCCACGGGGGGAGTTGAGGGGGCTTCTAAATTATCATTTCACCAATTGAAAGAAAGTTTAGCCGAATGGCCTTCACGCTTTCACATGAATGTAACTTATTGAAAATTATACCGATGTGGTGAGACATGCGGCCTCACACATATCTTTCACGAAGTGGAAAAATGTTCCAAGGAGGCAGAGAAATGTTCCACTACTCATCACACATACTGACGTGTGAAAGCAACGTGTGAAACATCCGTGAAAGATGTATCCTTCACAACATTCACCTATGTATCAGCGGGTTGAAAGAGCTGTGAAAGGATGAAAGATGTTTTGGAAAAACCTTTTTTATTTCTGATTTCATCCATGGTGGTCTTTAAAATCATAAATCTGAATTCACCGATATTTTGTAAATAAAAAAACATACTGCCTTTTCATGCAAAACTAACTATCTTTTGAACCAGAACTAACTATCTTTTAATGTAAAACATACAATGATTTTTGACGGTTCATCCGGTCAACTTAGGTCAGCAAAGGATAAAGATTCGGAATTCATTATGTCAACGTACAAATGGGGCTGTACTGTTCTCCACAAACACAGCACAGCCCCATCCCGTCTATCATTGCGTCAGTTAATTTACTTTTCCACCATAATCGGTACCGTCATCTTCCCACGGGTCAATATCGGCATCCATGCCGCTTTCACCGTTCACCGTTACCGTACACTGCGCCGTCTTGCCTCCTGCGGAAGCGGTAATGGTTGCCGTGCCTTCACCTACGGCCGTCACTACACCACCGGATACCGTAGCGACTGAAGAGTTCGAACTGCTCCATGTCACTGTCTTGTCCGTGGCGTCAGCGGGAAGAACCGTTGCAGTCAACGTAGCGCTTTCGCCCTCGTCAAGCGTCAGGCTGGTTTGAGACAAGCTTACCTCCGTCACTTCAATTATCTTCTTATTGACTGTCACCGTACACTGCGCCGTCTTGCCTCCCGCGGAAGCGGTAATGGTTGCCGTGCCTTCACCTACGGCCGTCACTACACCACCGGATACCGTAGCGACTGAAGAGTTCGAACTGCTCCATGTCACTGTCTTGTCCGTGGCGTCAGCGGGAAGAACAGTCGCAGTCAACGTAGCGCTTTCGCCCTCGTCAAGCGTCAGGCTGGTCTGCGAAAGGGTCACTTCCGTTACGGCAACTACACCTTTCTGTACAGTCACGGTACATTGGGCACTTTGCCCGCCTGCGGAAGCGGTGATAAGGGTTGTTCCTTCTTGCTGTGCGGTTACAAGTCCGTCGGATACCGTAGCGACCGACGGGTTCGAACTGCTCCATGTCACTGTCTTGTCCGTGGCATCAGTAGGAAGCACAGTGGCTATCAATTGAGCAGTCGCCCCTTCATCAAGAATCAGGCTGCTCTGAGAGAGGGTGACTTCTGTCACCGCTATAAATGCTTTCTCCACAGTCACTGTACATTGCGCCGTCTTACCTCCTGCGGAAGCGGTAATCGTCGTGGTTCCTTCCAAGACGGCAGTCACCAATCCTGCATCAGAAACAGTAGCGACCGACGGATTCGAACTGATCCATGTCACTGTCTTGTCCGTGGCATCGGTAGGAAGCACTGTTGCGGTCAAAGCCGCTGTTTCACCTTCGGTCAGCGTCAGGTTCGTTTGTGACAATGTGATTTCCGTCACTTCCACCACACCTTTCTGTACCGTCACCTCACATTGGGCGTTTTTTTCACCCGCAGTAGCGGTCACAACAGCCTTGCCTTCCTTTACGCCTGTTACCAAGCCATCGCCCGAGACTGTAGCGACGGACTCGTCCGAACTGCTCCAAGTCACTGTCTTGTCTGTAGCGTTCTCCGGAGTAACCGTCGCCGTCAACGTAGCGGTGGCACCCTCTCCCAAGAGAAGTGATGTTTGGGACAGTGTGATACCCTCCACTTCTATCACTTCCTTCGTCACTGTGACTTCGCATTGCGTGCTCTGTCCGCCCGCGGAAGCGATAATCGTCGCAGTTCCCTCAGCTACCGCCGTTACCAATCCGTCTTCTGATACGGTAACGATTGAACCGTCCGATGTATTCCATATCACCGTCTTGTCCGTAGCGTTATCCGGCATCACGGTCGCTGTCAATTGGAAAGTCGCGCCTTCGGTCAGCGTCAAAGTCTCTTCCGACAAGGTAATAGACTCTACGGCAACCGTACCGTTCTGCACAGTTACCGTACATTTCGCGCTTTTACCGCCTGCCGTAGCCGTCACAACTGCCGAACCTTCGGCAACTGCGGTCACTGTACCTTGCGCCGACACCGTTGCGATGGCTGTGTTGTCGCTACTCCAGGTCACGGTTTTGTTCGTCGCGTTATCCGGTGATACAGTAGCGGTCAGTTTGGCCTCATCGCCCACTGCCAAGGTCAATGTGGTTTGCGACAACTTTATCGCTTCCACTTCTATCACCACCGGTTCATTCTTGTTTTCCCCATCGCTACAGGTACTGAGCAGCAGCGTAAGGAGCGCCCCGGCCATGAGTATGATAAATGTCTTTTTCATCCTTCTGAAATCTAAATTCTGAAATCATTCATCCCAACCTTCCATGCCGCCGCCAATCTCGATGGCTACCTGCTCCGGACTTTGCGTCAGCGTGACGGTAATGGTGCTTTGGAAACCTTGCTTCAGTGAAATCGTTCCTTCCAGCATGTACGAGATGTTGTCGGTCACTACCTCTACCAACGGACGGCGGGAAGCAATCCGTTGCGGAACGATGCAGGCGGTAAACTCCGTACTGCTCAACTTGCGGCATTTCACCGACTCCACTGCGGCATACGGGCTTGCCTCTACGCTTCCCGTCTGCAGGTCCACCAAGGCGGTAGGCACCATGTTGTGGATGTACACCTCGCAATTCGAAGGAATGTCGCCCGTATAGTCTTCACCTTTCACCAAGTTCACTTTCACCTTGCTCATGCAATGGCTGAACTGCAGCTGCACCGGACTGGCCGATGCGGCTACACCTTCCGCCGATGCCCACAGAAAGTCACTGGCTTCGTAGCCCGTCATGCCGTCCGCATTTTCTGCCGACTGGTCGGTGGCGATGGTAAACGGATAGTTGTCCGTGTCGCTGATGCTCTTCGCGTAGGGGTAATAGGCATAGATGTTGTGCGTGCCCTCGTTCCAGTACACATCGCGTTCCGAAGTCCAAGTCGAGCCGTTGAAACTGAACAGTTCGTTGTTCAGTTCGTTGCCGCCAATCTGAAGGTCCGCGCCTTCGGCCACCATGTACACGCCAATCTCGTCCTGTGCCTCGAAGTTGGTATCCGTCACGCGGGTACCCGGATAAATCAGTTCCAACTCCACAATTTGTCCTTTCGGGCCTACAATCTCATTGTCATTGCTACATCCTGTCGCCAATAACGTGATGGCTGCCGCCATCCAAATGTGATGCATTGCTTTCATATCTTTGTTTTTTTATGTTTCATCAATGAACTCTGAACGTTAAAATCTAAACTCTGAACGCTAAAGCCCCTTCCGCTTCGGCTTGTTCGGTATATACTTGCCTCGCACGAACACCGGTGCGTTAAACTGTATCCGTTCGTCCGGAATGGCGTTTGCCGTACGGGTCGTTGTCGAACCCCAGGCGTTCGTGTCGTTGGCATAGAATTCTTCCATGTCGAACGGTTCGCCCGCATATTCCTTGATGCGTTGCGTGATGGCCTGGCGGCTGATGGCATTATAATAAGGTATACCGATGCTCATGCAGCTGCTGGCTTCCGAGCGGAAGACGTTGCGCGTGTAGTCGAAGGCTCCCTCGAAAATGTCCACATCGTCGCTGTAGCGCGGGTCGAAGATGAAGTGCGACCAAGGCACGTCCGCCATCTTGCCGGAGAGGGAGACATTCTGATACCAGCCCCTGCCTTGCCCCTCTTGAATGATACTGGCTACCGAACTGGGCACGTATTGGTTCTTCGTGATAGCCTCGTTCGCCAGCTTGCCGAAACCGAAGCCTCCCGCTTCCCGCTGCACCACGCCACGGGTATCGCTCGGATAAGCCTGCGTGCTGCGCGGACAGATGGCAATCGCCCGGTTGTCCTCATAGACATAGGTCACGCCGTCATACTCCGTGGTGTTTGGTACCAGGATGACCAACGTGCGGCGCAACTTGTCCTCCGTAAACGGAGTGTCCTTCAGTGTCTGGGTGATGTAGGGGAAAATCAGTTCATCGTCCGGCATCAGTTGCGGACCCGAACCTCCACAAATTTCCGAACCTGCATAAATGGTGTTGAAACACGTGTTCCGGTAGGTGTTGATGGTGTTGATGCCCTGTTCCTGCGACAAGGCGATGCCCGCATAGACATTGAAGTAGTCGCGGAAGCGGTCGTAGGGAGGCAAGGCGAAGAAGTATTCCATCTCCTCGCGCACCAGTTCCATGTAGGCTCCGGAAGCCAAAGCTTCGGCGTCATAACCGTCGCCTAGGAACAGGATGTCGATGCCGTTCCCTTTCGTGTGCTCCTGCAACGTCACCAACTCGTTCTCCCCGTATACATAGTCTTTCTGCTCCACAGCGCAATAGGTCGTGAACTGCGTGCCGTCCAAAGCAAACACCACGCTGTCCCTGCGGTCGGCTGCACCTTGTGCCAAAGCATCGATGGTCAGTCGGATGGAAGTACGTCCCGTACCGGAAGTCTGTGAAAGCTCGCACCAGTCGGGCAAGTGGCTGACCGACCAAGGTCCTTGCGCGTTGAGGATGAGCGTCTCCGTATGTGCCGTATTGATGGCACACGCCGTAGCGGGACGGCACACAAAGTCGCTATACGCCGTGATGCGCTTGAATTCCTTCCAGCCTTCCGCCATCTTGTAGGCAGCTACCGCCTCGGCGGGAACCTCGATGCTGAAGTTGTCTTTCGGCACACCGTCAAACGCGCCTTCTTCCACAACGGGAGGGGTCACGGCATCGCACACAATCGTATTCATGTTGTAGCAGTTCAAGAAAGCGCTTCTACCAATAAAAACAACGTCTTTATGTAGGTGTACACCGCTCAGCATACTGCAATTCATGAATGTTTCATCGGGAATGACAATAATTCCCTCCGGGATAGTTATTACCCCTCCCAGACGTGCACAATCTGCGAAAACAGACCGCTCCATCTCTTTCAAACTTTCTGGCAAAACCAACGATGAGATATTTGTACTTTGAAAACTTGAACGCCCCAATTTCTTCAGAGTAGACGGTAATATCAATTCTCCTTGCAAAGGCACATTTCTGAATAATTCTATGCCTAATGTTTCTATACCCTCCGGAATTTCCACATGATTAAAAGTACAATCATGAAAGACACCATCTCCAATGGTTATTCCTTGAGGAAGTACGACTGTCCCAGTTACTTTAGCACCTTGAAAAGCAGAACCGCCTAAATCCTTTAAACTTTCGGGAAGATTGAGTGCGCCCGATAAATCATCAATGTAGAGGAACGCACCGCCACCAATGTATTCCAAACCTTCCGGGAATTGCAATTCCCCTACGATTTTTGAATGCGAAAAAGCGTCCGCTTCAATACGTTTTAATGTAGACGGAAAGATGACATCCGCATAAAACGGGCAATCCGTAAATGCACCATATCCGATAAACGTAACTCCTTCCGGTATTTCCAATGTACCGGACAAACTGGTACGGTAAAAAGCCTGTGAGGCTATTCCACGCAATGTTTCGGGAAATATAATACGTGTCAATTGAGTAAAGGAGGATCCGTCCTTGGGAGCAAATCCGGTTATCACATCATCGTTCTCATCATTTTCATCGTCTATCCGTACTTCCCTTAAGTTCAAGTAAGTCAGTGCCGGCATGGATTGTCCCATGAATGTCAAGTCTGCCCAATTCACTGTTCCCGTCACTTTCAGACTGGAAATCTTCTTGGCATCCAATCCTTGTGCTTGCAGGCTTTGCTCAAACTGTCCCGGTTCGTCTACAGCCACCGTCACGTATTCCCGCACCAGTCCATCGTGGAAATCCGGGTCATCCACCCAGGCAGTTACCGCTTCGTTCGTCAGCGTAAACGCATAGTCGCCGGTATCCGTCCGCTTGTCTACCTCAATCGTAAACGTGTGCATCTTGCCTCCCGTATAGGTCATGGCACTTTCCCGCGTCAATTCGTAGTTCGTGCCGTCTATGGTGATGCCAATGACGGTCTTTCCTGCTGCCACTTCCTGCGGCACCACCACCGCCCGGTAATCGTTCTGGTAAGGCAACGGCACAATAAGCTCCGGTTCGCCTTCGTTTACCAGAACCGTTCCTTGCTCCAGATTCACCGTAGCCGTCAATACCGTATTGTCCACCCAGACGTGCTTCACCGCTTCCGCCCATTCGCCTTCGGCAAAGCCATCCCCTTCCTCCAAGCGGACTGTCACGCCCGCCATCAGATGCCGGTACATCAGGCGTATGGTTTCGGTGGTAGGTGCCACCTGGCTATTCTTTGCCCACAGCAGGTCACTGGCCTCGTAGCCGCCCGGTGCTGCCTCGGTAGCGGTGCTTCCCTGGTCGGGCTGCACGGCAAAGGCGTATTCTGTCACCGAAGCCAGTTCGCTGTCATACGGATAGTAGCCCACTACGTCCACCGGGGTCTGATTGTCCTTCCAGTACACCGTGGCGACACCTTCCCACGTGTTGCCGCTTTCGTGGTAGGTATAGAGCAGGTTGTTGGCACGATTACCGGTCACGCCGATGGGTTGCGGCGTTCCGTTTACGTAGTCGGTAATGAAGATACCCATGCGGTCCTCGTCCGCAAAGCCCGCATCGGTCACACGGGTGGTGGTCTGGTAGTCGGCGGCCAGTTGGATGGGTATGCTTGTCACACCCTGGTCGGCAAACTCCTGTTCGATGCAGCCGGTCAGCACACCCACGACTGCCATCGCCGATAGTATCAGTTCTCTATGTTTCATGGTCATTTTGTATGCAAGTTAGGACTTCTGTTTATTATCACCGGATGCGCTCCGTGCATGACCTGGGTTACCGGTACCTCTTTCGAGGCGCGGGTGCCTGCGGTAAAGTCCAAGCCCCATTCCCGGCTGTCGTTCGCCACAAACTCCTCGTAGTCGAACGGTTCGCCCGCCAACTGCTTGATGCGGCGCACCGTCAGTTCCCTGCACCAACTGCTCATGTAGGGCACGTTGTTGTTCATCACGCTGTTATTTTCCGAGCGGTACACGCCGTTGCTGTGGAAATAACCGCCTTCGTAGATGTCCACAATGTCGTTGTAGCGTGAGTCGGTAATCAGATGCGACCAAGGTACTTCCTTGTAGTTGCCGGAGAAAGACAGATTCTGTCCCTGCCCTATAGCATGCATGGACTTCAATCCGTCCACATGCTCACAACAAGTACACAGGCAAGTCTGAATCCATGCCTTATGATACATATATTCGTCCGCTAACTTTGTAAAGCCGTGCCCGCAAGCTTCGTGCTGCACCAGTCCACGTGCATCATTCGGAAAGTCGAAATTGCTTTTGGGGCAGAGAGCCAGCGCAGAGCCGTCACTATACATATATGTCAGGCCGTCATAAGGTGTGCTATTCGGAACCAGAATCACTAAAGCTTCAGATAACGTCTGGGCAGTCAGCGATGTGTTTTCCACCACATATTGCATCGTGTAGTCCGCATTGCAGGAGATGCGGCTGTCATGGGTATAGTTGCCATATTGGGTATCGAACTTGGTATCACGCAGTGTGTTCAGCGTGCCGATTCCGCTTTCGTTGGACAAAGCCCAAGCCGTTTGAACGTTGAAATAATTCCGATAGGTCGTAAAGGGTTCCATACCGAAGAAGTATTCCGCCGTCTGCTGCATGTCGGTCAGGTAAGTGCCGTCCGCAATGTCTTCCGCATCGTAGCCGTCGCCTAAAATAACCACATCAACACCATCGCCACGGGTGGCAGACTGCAAGGTGTATGCCTCGTCTTCCTTGTATTCCGAGTCGAATTGCTTGATGTAGTAACAAGTGGTGTGCTCCGTGCCGTCCAAACTGAACACGATGCTGTCCTGACGGGTGCCTTGCCCGTCCGCCAAGTCATCGATGGTAATGGTCAGTTCCGTCTTCTTAAAGCCGGAGTTGGCGGAGATGCTGCACCAGGAAGGAATATACTTCACTGTCCAGGCTCCGTCCGCATTCAGCACCACATCCCGTTTGTGCCCCTTGTTGAGCAGGTTGGCAAATTGCGGACGGCAAACGAAGTCACTGTAAGCCGCAATCCGCTTGAACTCTTTCCAACCTTCCGCATTACGGTAAGCTTCTACCGACTTGGCAGGCACTTCCACTGTAAAATTGTCTTTGGGTAAGTCTCCAAATACATCACTATCAAGAAGAACAGGAGGCTCTACAGCATTGCAGCGCAATAAGTTCAAATTGTAGCAGCCACCGAAAGTAGAACCACCATACCAACTGGCATCACTATTATCTCCTCCTATGGACTCCAAACTTGCAGGTAAAACAATTGCAGTTAAACTTGAACAACCATCGAAAGCACCCCGGCGAATTTGCCGAACTGTGGTCGGTATATGCAATGTATCAATCAGTTTATCACAATCCTTAAACAAATCACGCGAGATTTCAATAAGCCCCTCAGGCAAATAAGCATGAGAGATTTGCAGTCCGGCAAAAGCTCCTCTATCTATTTGGCGAACTGTTTTAGGGACATAAAGTTCTCCTTGTATTTGTGAGTCATAAGTAACAAATTGCCACCAGTCACGACCTCCGAGAGCATTTTGTCCTATGACTTCAAGTCCTTCCGGCAGAGAAACACTTGAAAATCCGGAACCGGACAATTCACTGATTTCCTTAACACCGGCCGGGATGACCAATGGCCCGCTCAAATTCTTAAGTCCGGTAAATGCGCCTTTACCCAATGTTTCCAATCCGGAGGGTAAATTCAGTTGTCCATAAAGGCCGTTACATTCTTGAAACGCATAGTCCCCTATCTCTTTCAGGCTTTCCGGCAAAATCAGTTCGCAACTAAATTTATTACTACGGAATGCGGTAACACCGATATATTCCAGCGTACTGGGAAGCGACAGCGAAGTTAGGTACATGTGCCCACCTTCATAATCGACCATAGTTCCCCAATTGTCAAAAGCAGCTTCTCCAATGTAAGTTAAACCTTCCGGAAGCAGCAGTTCACCACAGAGTCCCGCTCCTTGAAATGCCATTATCCCTATCTTCTTAGTCTGTTTGGGGAAGACAATATATTTCAATTTCGAACGTTGTTGGAAAGCGTAAGCCGGTAACACATCATCTTCTATCACTCCCGTACCGGAATCCCCATCTTTCAAGGCTACTTCTTGCAAATTAATCGCTTCTAAGTTTGGCAACAGTTCCCGAATGGCTGTAAAATCTTCCGCGTTCATTTCTCCAACCACCTTCAAGTTCAGCAACTGCTCCAAATCCCTTCCCGAGTTTTCCAACACCTGGCGCAACTGTCCCTTGACGGGCGACTGCATCACGACATATTCGCGTGCCTCGCCGTTGTGGGTGATGCCGTCATCCTCCCATGCCGTAATGGCTTCGCTGATGAGCTTGAGCTCGTAGTCGCCTTCGGGTAGCCGCTGCACCACCTCGATGGTGAACTTATGCAATTTTTGGCTGAGGAAAGTCATGTCGCTCTCCCGTTGGAACGCGTAGGATATGCCGTCCACCGTAATATGAAACAAGGTCTCACCTGCCGCTACGGTTTGGGGCACGATGACGGCACGGTAAGTATTCCCGTCCACATGAGGCACCACCGTAATCCGTTCGTCCCCGCTTGGCGTGACCTGTCCGGTCACCAAGTCTACGGTAGCCGACGCCTGCACTTGGTTTATCAAGACGCTCTTCTCTAATTCCGCCCAAGCGGCGGCATCGAAGCCCGTGCCGGGTATCAGGTTGATCTGTACGCCCGCCATGAGGTGACGGTGACGGAGGTCGATGACTTCTCCGGGCGACACGTTTTCCGCCTTTGCCCAAAGCAAGTCGCTCGCCTCGTAATTGTGCAAGGTAGCGTCCTCGTCTTGCCGGTCCTGGTTCGCCAGAACGGTAAACGCCAAGGCGTGCGGGTCGTTCACCACTTCCCGGAAGGGGTAGTAAGAATAGCCGTCAATGGGGGTACGGTCGTCCGTCCAATAGATTTTGGCGGCTCCCTCCCAAGTGTCCGTACTTTCGTCGTAGGTGAATTTCACGTTGGTGGCGTGGTTGCCCTGCGCTTTCAGTTCGCCCGGTTCGCCGTTGACGTAGTCCACGATATAGACCCCGATGGCGTCGCCGTCTGCAAAGCCCAAGTCGTCCGCACGGGTTTGCAAGCGGTGGTCTATTTTCCCGCTGATTTCCATTTCGCTTCGTCCGTCTTCGTATCCACCGCCAAACGGATTGGCGTCCCTGCATGACGTGATGCAGAGCAAGGCGAGAAGCCACAGCGCGATGTTGTATAAACTCTTCATGTTATTGTATGATTTATGATTTCACATGTCAGATTTCAGAGTTACGATGTGTGCACTTTACCATGTTAACTCTCCGGTATTCCTTCACGGCTGTCCTTCGCTGCAAACGCCTCGAAGTCGAACGGTTCGCCCGCCAGTTCCATGATGCGGCGGACAATGATTTCGCGGCTGATGCTATTATAATAAGGTATATAGGTACCCATGCAACTTTGCGCCTCGCTGCGGTAGACGCCACGCAGGTGGTTGTAGCCGCCTTCGTACACATCCACAATATCACTGTAACGCTGGTCGAAGAACAGGTGGTTCCACGGCAGGTTGTTGATGCTGCCCGAAAGGGACAGATTGCCGAAACCACCTTGCGCTTTCGCCTCGTTGTAAGCGTTCAGCGCGTTACAACCCGGGCACGTACACCCCCGGATAAACTCGAAGTGGCTGACCGACTCATCACCCAAGTAAGCGAAATTATGCCCACCCACTTCGTGCTGTATCAGTCCGCGCTGGTCGTAGGGATAACTGTCACCGCTCAAAGCACAGATGCTGATGTTACAGCCGTCTTCCCCTCTGATAGTCGTACTTTTAAAGCTGGTACTATTTGCCAACAGCAAAACCGTCCTATCCTTCAAATCCGACTGACCGGACACCTGTTTGATATAGGCCTTCAACGCTTCGGTATCCGCATGCAATCCATACAGGTCCAGACTGGTATCGAATTTATTTTCCTGCACGACCGTTCCTGCCACCCGCATGCCTGCATCGGGTGAAACCGCTATAGCCGTAGATACTGTAAAGTAAGCCCGATACGTGCGGTAAGGTTCGATATTGAAGAAGTGTTCCATCTGTTCCTGCATTCGATTCATGTACGTGCCGTCCACGATGGAAGCCGCATCGAAGCCATCGCCCACGATGAACAAGCGGACAGGCTGTGCACCGGCAGTTGCCTCCTGCAAGATAATTTCCGTGTCCTCGGCATGCTCGTAATCATATTGCACCACATCCGTATAGGTCGTATAGTCCGTTCCTTTCAGCCGGAACACGATGCGTCCTTCACGCGTGCCGCTTCCTTGCGACATCGACGCAACCGTCACCGTCACCTCCTCCCGGTTGGAGCTGCCTCCCTGCATCGGCGTAACCGTACACCAAGATGGACTTTCAATCACTTCCCATTCGCTTTCGCTGCGCACCATGCCTGTGCGGGTCATTCCTTTCTGAAGACAGGCTATCGTTGGGATGTTGAATGCCAGTTCCTTGTGGGCAGTGATGTTCTGGAACTGGTTCCATACGGAAGTGTTCCGATAACGTTCTACCGCATCTTCCGGGACTTCCAATACCACCTTATCAAAAGAAAGTCCTAAGAAAGCATTGGAAGAAACGGTAGGCGGTTCCGGATTGAGGCAGACGAAAGTCTGCAAATTTCCACAAGCGTTAAACGCTTCCGCTCCTATGTAGTCGACGTTTTTCCCAATCGTAATGGTTTTGAGAAATCTGCAACTCATGAATGCCCGTGCATTGATGTGGGTAATGTTTTCCGGTATTTCAATGGAAGAGAAACTTTGACCATAGAAAACTTCATCATTGAGTGCGGATATTTTAGAGGGAATGGTCAGTTCACCGTTTAATCCGGTTTGTTCCGTCAATTCCGCATAGGTTCCAAAAGCTCGGTTGCCAAGAAAACTGATGTTGTCAGATAAATTAAGCGCCCCCATCATCCTACACTCGGCAAAAGCTTCCCGGTGGATAGCAACCAACGAACCGGGAAAATCAACCGGTGAATCGAATCTCAGTCCACTGAATGCCGAACTGTTGATAACCGTCACACCGTCATGCAAAACCAGGTTCGTTCCTTTCGCGAATCCAATATTACTGAATGCTCCACTCGGAATTTCCGTCATAAATTGTGGAATGATTACATCGCCTGTCATGTCACGTCCCATTTGGCTGAAAGCGTAAGTGCCCAAATGCTCCAGATTGTCAGGCAGACCGAAAGTGCCGTAGAAATTTGTAGCACCGGCGAACGCGTTTTCACCAATATAAGTCACCGTATTAGGCATTTTAAACTCGCAGGAGAAACTGCTGTTTTTAAAAGCATAATTTCCGATGTATTCCAAGGAGTCAGGCAGGACTACTTCCAAGTTCACCTCCGGTATATAAGCGAATGCATTATCATCAATCCGCTTTACACTGTTGGGAATGATTAACTGATTAGTCAGTTGTACCTCACGAAGAGCTTGAGAACCGATACGGGTAATATTTTTGGGCAAAATCAGTGTACGTAAGGATGTTTTTCCATACAAAGCGTCAGTAGGCAACATGTCGTCTTCGTATTCTTCCGGTTCGTCCCACGTGTTAGGATTAGAACGAGCATGCACCATTTTGGCCTCCTGTAAGTTCAGTGCAATAAGGTTAGGCATCTTTTCTTTGATGACTTGGAAATCTGCGTCCGTCAGTTCCCCCGTCACCTTCAGGTTCCGCAGTTCCTCGATGTTCGTCCCTTTCTCCGTGAGGCAGGCTTCCAAGGTACCCGCCGTCTCCACGTGCACGGTGACGTAGGCGGACAGAGCGAAGTTGTGGGATGACTCGTCGTTCTCCCAAGGCTTGATTTCCTCGGACGTGATGGTGGCCTCGTAGTCGCCCGTGTCGGCACGCCTGTCCACAGTGATGGTAAACTGATGGAGTTTGCCTGCGGCATAGGTCATGTCGGACTCGCGCGTCAGTTGGTAACTCTTCTTGTCGATGGTGATGCTGACAACCGGCAGGGAAGCCTTGACCGTCTGGGGAATCACGACGGCACGGTAAGTCCCATTGGACTCAGGCGCCATGATGACGGGTTGGTCATACGCACCAATCGGTGTAGCCACACCTGTAGCCAGACTGATTTCGGCGTTGCGCAAGGTGTTGTCCACCGTGACCAGTTTGTCCAATGTGTTCCATTCCTCATTCGTAAAGCCGGTTCCTTGCTCCAAGATGACTTTGACGCCTGCCATCCGGTGCCGATAGGACAGGCGGATGACGTTGGTGGTAGGCTGTACGTTGGCGGCTTTCGCCCAAAGGAAGTCACTCTGCTCGTAGGCGCTCATCTCGCCTTCGGGCTTCCGGCTTTGGTCGGCAGCCACAGTAAACGGATAGTTGTCCACCTCGGTAAGTCCGTTCTCAAAGGGGTAGTAACCGTACACGTCTACAGGCGTCACGTTGTCCTTCCAATAGATGGTGGTGTTGCCCGTCCATTCACCGGCTTCCTGATTGTAGGTCAGCGCGAAGTTGGTAGCGCGGTTGCCCGAACCTTTCAGCGTGCCGGGCATGTCTCCTTCGTAGTCCACCACGAACACGCCCATGCAGTCGCCGTCGGCAAAACCGCCATCGTCCGCACGCGTAGTGCACTCCTGTTCGATACTTCCCTGAATAACCAGAGGTTTGCTTTTCTCTGTTGCGTAGTTGTCCTCGTAGCGGTCGGCACAACTTCCGAACCCCAATAGGAGAACCAGGCTACAGGTAACCCATCTGCAAAGCGCGGTTGCGCCATGTTTACTTATACATTTCATGGATTAAGATTATTTATATCCGCAAAAGTATGCAAAAATACTGAAATCCAAAATAGTTTGGCGATTATTTTTTACAGGATATTTAACAACATCCTACAAACGCTCATCCGGGAAATACGCAGATAAAAGAACATCCGAAAATCCGATTACAAAAGCACCCAATGATAAACGGCGAAGTATCGTTGGTTAAACGGCCAAGTAACCAATAATACTTGGGCAAGTAACCAATAAAAAGGAGGATACCGGCATGGTATCCTCCTTTATCCACATAAGACTAACTTAAAGTTACTACATTCTCTCTTCTATTACTTATCTTTCTGCATTTCAAATGTCAAGTCAGTGACAGGGAAAGTCGGAAATTCCTGTTCATTCACCAATACTTTCTCCGCTTTCAATGTCAAGTTAAGGTTTTGGGTCTCAAACTCATAATTGGCTTTATCGGACGCACTGACTTCGACTGATACGGCCATGGTATTCTCCTCATCTACCGGAATGGACAACTCAAGAGGTTCAGGCGTCATTTCCATATAGACACTATCTTTGGCTGTAGTCATGCTTGCCTTATAGCCCACTTTGTAGTTTACCGTCCCTATAGCCTCAATAATCGCATCGGCCGATTCATCCCCCACGATAGATGCCACCAAGTCACGTACCGGAAAATCTTCAAAGTAAACCGTATCGTTCTTCAGTGTAGCGGAAACGGCTATTCCCTCAGTCTCCCCACTTTCACCGGCCTCATTGGCGGCCACTTCTTCAGCCTTGAACGTCATTGTTCCGGCATAATTGCCATATACGTCTTGCGTTGTCGGTTCGTCCGGTGTAGGTTCATCGTCATCGCTACATGCGGTAAAAGTTAAGGCGGTTCCTGCTATCATACATGCCATCCACAGACGGCAGAATTTAAAATCTCTTTTCATATTTGCTTTTCTTGTTTAGGTTAAGTTAGTCTTTCGCATTTATAAAGGCCGCAGAGCGGGAAATACTGCATACGAAGACCCTTAATAAACGTTAACTCTCCCAAAGAGTATCGTTTACCGCTTTCATTTTTTCGAAAAATCGTAAATTTGTGGCATTGATAACAGACTTCCGCCATCCTGCAGGACGCTTACGGTCAATCGGAAATGTCACTCCCATGATAGACGACATGAAATCGCCCCTGCAATCTGTCTTAATGGGTACGCAAATACATAAAAAAAATAATCTTAGACATTCTACTTTCCCGAAAAACTGTAACTTTGTGCATTCAAAAAGGAAAATAAAAAAATAACGATATGGAACATCAACTGCTTATCTACAACACACTGAGCCGGACAAAAGAAGTTTTCAAACCGTTGCATGCACCCCATGTGGGCATGTACGTATGCGGGCCAACCGTTTATGGCGATCCGCACTTGGGTCATGCCCGTCCGGCCATTACGTTCGACTTGCTTTTCCGCTACCTGAAGCACTTGGGCTACAAGGTGCGCTACGTGCGCAACATCACCGATGTGGGTCACTTGGAGCATGATGCCGACGAGGGCGAGGACAAAATTGCCAAGAAAGCCCGTCTGGAGCAACTGGAGCCGATGGAGGTGGCGCAATATTATGCCAACCGTTACCACGAGGCCATGGATGCGCTGAACGTACTCCGCCCCAGCATCGAGCCCTTGGCCAGCGGACACATCATCGAGCAGATAGAATTAGTGAAGGAAATCCTGGATAACGGCTATGCTTACGAAAGCCAAGGTTCTGTCTACTTCGACGTGGCCAAGTATAACAAAGACCATCACTATGGTAAGTTATCCGGCCGTAACCTGGATGACGTGCTCAACACCAGCCGCCAATTGGACGGACAAGAGGAAAAGCATAATCCCGCCGACTTCGCCCTGTGGAAAAAAGCACAGCCCGAACACATCATGCGTTGGCCTTCGCCCTGGAGCGATGGTTTCCCCGGCTGGCATTGCGAGTGTACGGCTATGGGGCGCAAATACTTAGGCACTCACTTCGACATTCACGGAGGCGGCATGGACCTCATTTTCCCGCATCACGAATGCGAGATTGCCCAAAGCGTGGCCAGCCAAGGCGATGACATGGTGCATTACTGGATGCACAACAACATGCTGACCGTCAACGGACAGAAGATGGGCAAGAGCTACAACAACTTCATCACGTTGGAAGAACTCTTCAACGGTACGCATCCCTTGCTGGAGCAGGCCTACACGCCCATGACCATCCGCTTCTTCACCCTCCAGGCACACTATCGCAGCACGGTAGACTTTGGTAACGAGGCGTTGAAGGCTGCCGAAAAAGGTTTGGCCCGCCTGATGGATGCCGTCAACGGACTGGAGCGTATCACGCCCGCCAAGACTTCCAGCGTAGAAGTAAAATCCCTGCGCGAGAAATGCTACGAAGCCATGGACGACGACCTGAACACACCTATCGTCATTGCCCACCTCTTTGAAGGCGCCAAGATGGTGAACAATCTGCTGGCCGGCAATGACACCATCACCGCCGAAGACTTGAAGGAACTGAAAGACACCTTCCACCTTTTCTGTTTTGACATCTTGGGCTTGAGGGCCGAAGCTGCCTCGAACGCCGCACGTGAGGAAGCTTTCGGGCACGTGGTAGATATGTTGCTCGAAGAACGTGCCAAAGCCAAAGCCAACAAGGACTGGGCTACCAGCGACAAGATACGCAACGAACTGACTGCCCTCGGCTTTGAGATTAAGGACGGAAAGGAAGGCACGGAGTGGAAACTGAACAAATAAACATTATGGACATCAAAGAATTCTTCAAGAACGACCTTTTCGCCGCCGAGAACGGAATCGAGCTGCAAGAAGTACGCAAGGGATACAGCAAGGCCTCCGTCACCGTCACGCCCCATCACCTCAATGCCGGAGGACGTACACAGGGAGGTGTCTTGTTTACCCTGGCGGACCTGGCCTTGGCCGCCGCCGCCAACTCGCACGGCACGTTGGCCTTCTCGCTCTCGTCCAACATCCAATTCCTGCGTGCCAGTGGGGCGGGAGACACGCTGACCGCCGAAGCCCGCGAACGCTACATCGGCCGAAGCACAGGCTGCTATCAGATAGATATCACCAACCAAGACGGGAAACTGATAGCGACTTTCGAGTCGAGCGTATTCCGCATGGCGGAACAGATTCCGGTCGAATAAGGATGAAAGAGCGAAATATAAAGAATTGCATACTCAAGCGGATACGCGAGCCTTATCCCTCGTTAATCAGCCCTTGGAAAACGGTGGTGGTGCCGGCCGTTATTATTTTCCTGATACTCTACCTGCTGCAACCATTTGGTATCGAACGGATAAAGAGTGGGAAACTTTGGGTGACCTTGGGGGCGGCTTGCATCTCTGCGGGTGTGTCATCCCTATTTGTCTGGGCGTTCCCGTGGATGTTTCCCAAGTATTATGATGAGCGGACTTGGACATTGGGCAAGGAAGTGCTGAGCACGCTGTCTTTGTTGCTATGCATAGCTGTCTGTGTCTGGTTCTATGTATCCGGAATTATCGGGGTGACGCCGACCGTACGGCTCTTCTTCACGGTATTGCTATGGGTGCTGATATTGGGCGTTTTTCCTACCGTGTTCTTTGTAATGTGGAACCGTAACATCCAGTTGGCAAGAAACCTGCGCAAGGCCACGGAGATGAACCAGAGTCTGCCTGACAAACCGAAAGCCGGGAAGCCTTCTTCCGTCCCTCTTGTCTTTCAGGGCGACACCCGCGAAGCGCTGGAGGTAGATGCCATGTCGTTTCTCTACGCGGAATCCGAGGGCAATTACATCCGCCTGTATTATCTTTCTTCCCAAGACCCAAGCCCAGCTTCCAAACTTCTGCGCCTTACGATGAAGCAGGCCGAGGCATCGGCGGTTTCTGCTCCCTTTATTGTCCGGTGCCACCGGGCTTACCTGGTCAATCTGCGTCGCGTGACTAAGGTGGACGGCAATTCGCAAGGCTGTCGTCTGCGGCTGGAAGGATGTGCGGACGAAGTGCCGGTGTCGCGGTCGTATGTCAAAAAAGTGCAGGCTTTGATAGCGGCAGGCAAGTAGTAATCGGCGTGCCATTCGTCCCGGAAAGTTTCCGTTCGTCCCTCCCTATCTCCTTTTGTCACATATCCTTGTTGTCTGTCCCACTTGTTTTTCTTCCTCAGAATCAGTGCGTAAGTTTGCAGCGTAATCAAAACATTAATCGTATGAAGACAAAAGCAATGATTCTCTTCGCCGCCCTTTTCTT
>CASENS010000087.1 GCA_949289345.1 uncultured Bacteroides sp. | reverse complement strand
GGCGTTCCGTTATGGGTAGATATATTAATGGAATTGATGGACTCTTGCGATACTTGGTTTCCGGTGCCTCCGCGTGATATTGATAAGCCGTTCTTGATGCCTGTTGAAGATGTATTCTCTATTACAGGTCGTGGTACGGTTGCTACAGGTCGTATTGAGGCTGGTGTCGTTAAGGTAGGTGATGAAGTTGAAATCCTCGGTTTGGGTGAAGATAAGAAGTCTGTTGTAACAGGCGTTGAAATGTTCCGCAAGTTGTTGGATGAAGGCGAAGCTGGTGATAATGTAGGTCTGTTGCTGCGCGGTATCGACAAGAATGAAATTAAGCGTGGTATGGTACTCTGTAAGCCGGGTCAGATTAAGCCTCACTCTAAATTCAAAGCTTCTATCTATGTTTTGAAGAAAGAAGAAGGTGGTCGTCACACTCCGTTCCACAATAAGTATCGTCCTCAGTTCTATCTGCGTACTATGGACTGTACAGGTGAAATCACTTTGCCGGAAGGCGTAGAGATGGTTATGCCGGGTGATAACGTGGAAATCACGGTTACTCTGATTTATCCGGTTGCCTTGAACGTAGGTCTGCGTTTCGCTATCCGTGAAGGCGGTCGTACGGTAGGTTCTGGTCAGATTACTGAAATTCTTGACTAATAAATCATAAATCAGTTCCTGGCATGTTAAGTGTCGGGAACTGATTATGTTCAAACGGGAGTAGCTCAGTTGGTAGAGCACCGGTCTCCAAAACCGGGTGTCGGGAGTTCGAGCCTCTCCTCCCGTGCTAATATTATTGCAATGAAAAAGATTGTAAACTATATCAAAGAAACTTACGACGAGCTTGTTCATAAAGTATCGTGGCCTACGTATGCAGAACTGACCAACAGTGCAGTAGTTGTTTTATATGCTTCCCTGCTTATTGCATTGGTGGTCTTCGTGATGGACTTCTGTTTCCAACATGTGATGGAGTTTGTTTATCCACATTAAAACGTTTGGTAAAATGTCTGAGATTGAGAAGAAGTGGTACGTTTTGCGTGCTATAAGTGGAAAAGAATCTAAGGTTAAGGAATACCTTGAAGCTGATATAAGAAACAGCGACCTTGGAGATTACGTGTCTCAGGTGTTGATACCTACCGAAAAAGTGTATCAAGTCCGCAATGGCAAGAAAATCGTGAAAGAGAGGAGCTATCTTCCCGGATATGTCTTGGTGGAGGCGGCTCTTGTCGGTGAAGTTGCTCATCATTTGCGGAATACTCCGAATGTGATTGGATTCTTGGGGGGGATGGACAAACCGACTCCTTTGAGGCAGTCGGAAGTCAATCGGATTCTTGGCACGGTAGATGAACTGCAGGATGCTGCTGAGGAGGTGAATATCCCTTATATCGTTGGTGAAACGGTAAAGGTGAATTATGGCCCGTTCAGCGGTTTTAGCGGTATCATTGAGGAAGTGAACGCTGAGAAGAAGAAACTGAAAGTCATGGTGAAAATATTCGGGCGGAAAACTCCGCTTGAGTTGGGCTTTATGCAGGTGGAAAAAGAATGATACAGGTGTTACGCTGTATCGTTTGTCGTTATTAATGTTATCTATAAATTAATTTTTAACAATGGCTAAAGAAGTTGCTGGACTAATCAAATTACAGATTAAAGGAGGCGCTGCAAATCCATCTCCTCCCGTTGGACCTGCTTTGGGTTCGAAGGGTATTAATATAATGGAATTTTGCAAACAATTCAATGCCAGAACACAGGACAAGGCAGGGAAGATTCTTCCTGTCATCATTACTTACTATGCTGACAAGTCTTTCGATTTTGTGATTAAGACACCTCCTGTTGCTGTTCAGTTGCTGGAGTTGACGAAAGTCAAAAGCGGCTCGGCAGAACCCAATCGTAAGAAAATTGCAGAAATTACTTGGGATCAGGTTCGTACGATTGCACAGGATAAATTGGTTGACTTGAACTGTTTTACAGTAGAAGCTGCCATGCGAATGGTTGCAGGAACAGCAAGAAGTATGGGTATCACTGTTAAAGGGGAGTTCCCGGTTAATAACTAATAAACTTCAATTAGAATGGGTAAACTGACAAAAAATCAAAAGTTAGCTGCAGAGAAAATTGAAGCAGGGAAAGCATACTCTCTCAAGGAAGCAGCCGCTTTGGTAAAAGAAATCACTTTTACAAAGTTTGATGCTTCAGTGGATATCGATGTCCGTTTAGGCGTTGACCCCCGTAAGGCTAACCAAATGGTGAGAGGTGTCGTTTCGCTTCCTCACGGAACGGGTAAGGTTACGCGTGTATTGGTGTTGTGTACACCGGATGCGGAAGCTGCTGCAAAAGAAGCTGGAGCTGATTATGTTGGTCTTGACGAGTATATCGAAAAGATCAAGGGTGGATGGACTGATGTGGATGTAATCATCACAATGCCTTCCATTATGGGTAAGATTGGTGCGCTCGGTCGTATCCTCGGTCCTCGTGGATTGATGCCGAATCCGAAGAGTGGCACTGTTACTATGGATGTCGCTAAAGCTGTTAGGGAAGTAAAACAAGGTAAGATTGACTTTAAGGTTGATAAGAGCGGTATTGTTCATACTTCTATCGGTAAAGTTTCATTTAGTGCTGATCAAATTCGTGAGAATGCGAAAGAATTCATCTCTACTTTGATTAAATTGAAACCGACTGCAGCCAAGGGTACATATATGAAGAGTATTTATCTTTCTAGCACAATGAGTAAGGGTATTAAAATAGACCCGAAATCTGTGGAGGAAATCTAATAAAATGGACTTATCATGAGAAAGGAAGATAAAAGTACGATTATTGAGCAGATTGCTGCTACGATTAAGGAATACAGCCATTTCTATTTGGTTGACACCACTGCTATGAATGCGGCAGCCACCAGTACTTTGCGTGCCGCCTGTTTTAAGGCTGACATTAAGTTGATGGTGGTTAAAAATACGCTGCTTCATAAGGCATTGGAGAGCCTGGAGGAGGATTATTCTCCTATTTATGGCTGTCTGAAAGGCACAACGGCCGTGATGTTCTGTAATGTCGCAAACGCTCCGGCTAAGTTGATTAAAGACAAGTCTAAGGATGGTATTCCCGGTTTGAAGGCGGCTTATGCTGAAGAAAGCTTCTATGTTGGTGCTGACCAGTTGGATGCTCTCGTAGCTATTAAGAGTAAAAATGAGGTTATTGCTGAAATTGTGGCATTGCTGCAATCTCCGGCCAAGAATGTTATTTCTGCTCTGCAATCAGGTGGTAACACCCTTCACGGAGTTCTCAAGACTCTTGGTGAACGCGAGGCGTAAAGCTTCGTAATAAATTAAGGCCTGTTGGTCAAAAACAAATTAATTACTAAGTATTAAACAATTAAATTTATACAAAAATGGCAGATTTGAAAGCTTTTGCAGAACAATTAGTTAACTTGACAGTAAAAGAGGTTAATGAACTTGCAACAATCTTGAAGGAAGAATATGGTATTGAACCTGCTGCAGCAGCTGTTGCTGTAGCTGCTGGTCCTGCTGCTGGTGGTGCTGCCGCTGCAGAGGAGAAGACATCTTTCGACGTTGTTTTGAAGAGCGCTGGCTCGGCTAAACTTCAGGTAGTTAAGGCCGTTAAGGAAGCTTGTGGTCTCGGACTGAAAGAGGCTAAGGACTTGGTAGACGGTGCTCCTAGCGTAGTTAAAGAAGGTTTGGCTAAGGACGAGGCAGAATCATTGAAGAAGACATTAGAGGAAGCTGGAGCTGAAGTTGAACTTAAATAACATTAGCCTGTTAATCAGGTATTTCGGTTAGGAACCCTTCTGGAAAAGGGTTCTTAACCTTTTTGTGTATATATTTAAAATTCACTTCTACAAATCCATTATCAGATGTCCTCAAATACTGTAAATCAACGAGTTAATTTCGCTACAACTAAAAATCCGTTAGAATATCCGGATTTTTTGGAAGTACAACTGAAGTCATTTAAAGACTTCTTACAACTGGACACTCCTCCCGAAAAACGTAAGAAAGAGGGATTGTATAAAGTGTTTGCTGAAAACTTCCCTATTGCCGATACAAGAAATAATTTTGTTCTTGAATTTTTGGATTATTATATTGATCCGCCGCGTTATACTATAGATGAGTGTATAGAGCGGGGGCTTACTTATAGTGTCCCTTTGAAAGCAAAGTTAAAGCTGTATTGTACAGATCCTGATCATGAAGATTTTGATACGGTTATCCAAGATGTTTTCCTTGGACCGATTCCTTACATGACGGATAAAGCTACGTTTGTAATTAATGGAGCAGAGCGGGTGGTTGTCTCTCAATTGCACCGTTCTCCGGGCGTGTTCTTTGGACAAAGTGTACATGCGAATGGTACGAAGTTGTATTCGGCTCGTATTATTCCCTTCAAAGGCTCTTGGATTGAGTTTGCAACAGACATTAATAATGTAATGTATGCTTACATCGACCGTAAGAAGAAATTGCCTGTTACGACATTACTGCGTGCTATAGGTTTTGAGAATGATAAAGATATTCTCGAAATATTCAATCTGGCTGAAGATGTGAAGGTGAACAAGACTAACTTGAAGAAAATTGTTGGTCGGAAGTTGGCTGCACGTGTTTTGAAAACGTGGATTGAGGACTTTGTGGATGAAGATACCGGTGAAGTCGTTTCCATCGAACGAAATGAAGTTGTCATCGATCGTGAAACTGTGATTGAACCGGAACATATCGATATTATTTTGGAATCAGGGGTTCAGAATATCCTTGTTCATAAGGATGAGCCTAATCAATCTGATTATTCTATTATATATAATACGCTGCAGAAAGATCCAAGTAACTCTGAAAAGGAAGCTGTGTTGTATATTTATCGACAGCTGCGTAATGCGGATCCTGCAGATGATGCAAGTGCGCGTGAGGTTATCAATAACTTGTTCTTCTCTGAGAAGAGGTATGATTTAGGTGAGGTCGGCCGTTACCGGATTAACAAGAAGTTGAACTTGATGACCGACATGAATGTCCGTGTATTGACGAAGGAAGATATTATTGAAATTATCAAATATCTGATTGAATTAATCAATTCGAAAGCGGTTGTGGATGATATTGACCATTTGAGCAACCGTCGTGTGCGGACTGTAGGCGAACAACTTTCCAATCAGTTTGCGATAGGTTTGGCTCGTATGTCACGTACGATTCGTGAACGGATGAATGTGCGGGATAATGAAGTGTTTACGCCGATAGATTTGATTAATGCAAAGACAATTTCTTCAGTAATCAATTCTTTCTTTGGAACCAATGCGTTGTCTCAGTTTATGGATCAAACCAATCCTTTGGCAGAGATTACGCATAAGCGCCGTATGTCTGCCTTAGGTCCTGGAGGTTTGTCTCGTGAACGAGCCGGCTTTGAAGTACGTGACGTGCACTATACACATTATGGACGTTTGTGCCCGATTGAGACGCCTGAAGGCCCTAATATTGGCTTGATTTCATCTCTCTGTGTCTTTGCCAAGATAAATGATCTTGGCTTTATAGAGACACCTTATCGGAAAGTTGAGAATGGAAAGGTGGATTTGTCGGCTGACGGCTTAGCTTATTTGAGCGCAGAAGAAGAAGAAGGTAGAATTATTGCTCAAGGTAACGCGCCTTTGAATGATGATGGAACTTTTATTCGTGATAAGGTGAAGGCGCGCCAGGATGCGGATTATCCTGTTGTGGCTCCTGAGCAGGTTGAATTGATGGATGTGTCGCCCCAACAAATCGCTTCTATCGCGGCTTCGTTGATTCCGTTTTTGGAACATGATGATGCTAACCGTGCATTGATGGGATCGAACATGATGCGCCAAGCTGTTCCTTTGCTGAGAAGTGAAGCGCCTATTGTGGGCACTGGCATTGAGCGGCAGTTGGTTCGTGATTCGCGTACTCAAATTGCAGCGGAAGGTGAGGGTGTCGTTGATTTTGTAGACGCTACTACCATTCGAATTTTATATGACCGGACGGAAGAAGAAGATTTTGTGAGCTTCGAACCGGCTTTGAAAGAGTATCGCATACCTAAATGGAGACGTACGAATCAAAGCATGACTATCGATTTGCGTCCTATCTGTGAAAAAGGACAGCGTGTTACAAAAGGGCAGATTTTAACGGAAGGTTATTCCACTGAGAATGGAGAGTTGGCTTTGGGTAAGAATCTGCTGGTTGCGTACATGCCTTGGAAAGGTTATAATTATGAGGATGCTATCGTATTGAACGAACGTGTGGTCCGCGAAGACCTTCTGACTTCAGTGCATGTTGAGGAATTCTCTTTGGAAGTTCGTGAGACTAAACGGGGAATGGAGGAACTGACATCTGATATTCCCAATGTGAGTGAAGACGCAACAAAGGATTTGGATGAAAATGGTATTGTGCGTATTGGAGCTCGTATTGAGCCGGGTGATATTCTAATCGGTAAGATTACGCCTAAGGGAGAATCGGATCCTTCGCCTGAAGAAAAATTACTGCGTGCGATTTTTGGTGATAAGGCTGGCGATGTGAAAGATGCATCTCTGAAAGCTTCTCCTTCGTTGAGAGGCGTTGTAATAGGTAAACGCTTGTTCTCACGTGTTATTAAGAGCCGTAGTTCAAAGATGGCTGATAAAGCTGTATTGCAAAAACTTGATGAGGATTTTGAAAGCCAAGTGGCTGACTTGCGTAAAATCTTGATTAACAAATTGCTGAAACTCACGGAGAATTACACATCGGAAGGGGTGAAAGATTATATGGGGGCGATTATCATAGCAAAAGGTGCCAAATTCCATGCTACTGATTTCAGTGATTTGGATTTCACCTCTGTTCAACTTATCGGATGGACGAAAGATGAACACACCAATGAGTTGATTCGTGCTTTGGTAATGAACTTCATTAAAAAGTATAAAGAGTTTGACGCCGAGTTAAAGCGTAAAAAATTTGCTATAACCATTGGTGATGAACTTCCCGCAGGTATTATTCAGTTGGCCAAAGTGTATATAGCCAAGAAGCGTAAGATTGGTGTGGGTGATAAGATGGCAGGCCGTCATGGTAATAAAGGTATTGTATCCCGTGTAGTCCGTCAGGAAGACATGCCGTTCTTGGCTGATGGTACTCCGGTTGATATTGTACTGAATCCGTTGGGTGTGCCCTCTCGTATGAACATCGGACAGATATTTGAAGCTGTATTGGGTAGTGCCGGAAAGAAACTGGGCGTTAAATTTGCGACTCCTATTTTTGATGGCGCTACATTGGATGATTTGAACGAATGGACGGATAAAGCCGGTTTGCCGCGTTATGGTAAAACGACTTTGTACGATGGAGGAACCGGTGAGGCATTCGAACAACAGGCAACGGTCGGTGTTACTTATATGTTGAAATTGGGTCACATGGTTGAAGATAAAATGCACGCACGTTCTATCGGCCCATACTCACTGATTACGCAACAGCCTTTGGGTGGTAAGGCGCAGTTTGGTGGTCAACGTTTCGGTGAAATGGAGGTGTGGGCTCTTGAAGCCTTTGGCGCCGCTCACATTTTACAGGAGATTCTTACGATTAAGTCGGATGATGTCGTAGGCCGTTCAAAGGCTTATGAAGCTATCGTGAAAGGCGAACCGATGCCGTCACCAGGTATTCCTGAGTCATTGAATGTTTTGTTGCACGAGTTGAGAGGCTTGGGACTGAGCATTCACTTAGAATAATGAATAATTGGTAATTGGGAATAGAATAATGAGGCATTCTATTCTCAATTATCAATCTCCAGTTTTTCAATAGTCAATTATCAATTAATATATAAAGTATGGCTTTTAGAAAAGATAATAAGATAAAGAGTAATTTCTCGAAAATCTCTATCGGTTTGGCTTCTCCGGAAGAAATCCTTGAGAACTCGAGTGGTGAAGTATTAAAGCCTGAAACCATTAATTACCGTACTTATAAGCCTGAACGTGACGGTTTGTTTTGCGAACGGATTTTTGGTCCTGTCAAGGACTATGAATGCCATTGCGGCAAGTATAAACGAATTCGTTATAAAGGTATTGTTTGTGACCGGTGCGGCGTGGAGGTGACGGAAAAGAAAGTTCGTCGCGAGCGTACTGGGCACATTCAATTGGTTGTACCCGTTGCCCACATTTGGTACTTCCGTTCTCTTCCGAATAAAATTGGTTATTTGTTAGGTTTGCCTACAAAGAAACTGGATGCCATCATTTATTACGAACGTTATGTTGTAATCCAGCCGGGTGTATTGGCTGACGAGGTGGCTCAATATGATTTGTTAGAAGAAACTGAATATTTGGACTTGTTGGATAAACTTCCGAAAGAGAACCAATATTTGGAGGACTCTGATCCTAATAAATTTATTGCTAAGATGGGCGCTGAAGCTATTTATGACTTGTTGGCTCATCTGGATTTGGATGCTTTATCATACGAATTGCGTCACCGTGCTAATAATGATGCGTCGCAACAGCGTAAGAATGAGGCGTTGAAGCGCTTGCAAGTAGTGGAATCTTTCCGCGCTTCCCGTGGACGGAACAAGCCTGAGTGGATGATTATGCGTATTATTCCGGTTATTCCGCCTGAGTTGCGCCCGTTGGTACCGTTGGATGGCGGTCGTTTTGCGACTTCCGATTTGAATGACTTGTATCGACGTGTGATTATCCGCAACAATCGCCTGAAGCGTCTGATTGAGATTAAAGCCCCTGAAGTGATTCTTCGTAATGAGAAGCGTATGTTGCAGGAGGCTGTTGACTCATTGTTTGATAATTCCCGTAAATCAAGTGCGGTTAAAACTGACTCCAATCGCCCGCTTAAGTCTTTGTCTGATAGTTTAAAAGGTAAGCAAGGACGTTTCCGTCAGAATTTGTTGGGTAAGCGTGTTGACTATTCCGCGCGTTCGGTTATTGTTGTAGGACCGGAGTTGCGTATGGGCGAATGTGGCATACCCAAACTAATGGCCGCAGAACTTTATAAACCGTTCATTATACGTAAATTGATAGAACGCGGTATTGTAAAGACGGTAAAGAGTGCGAAGAAAATCGTTGATCGCAAGGAACCTGTGATTTGGGATATTCTGGAACATGTAATGAAAGGCCATCCCGTATTATTGAACCGTGCCCCGACATTGCACCGTTTGGGTATTCAGGCATTCCAACCGAAGATGATAGAAGGAAAGGCTATCCAGTTGCACCCATTGGCATGTACGGCATTCAACGCCGACTTCGATGGTGACCAGATGGCTGTTCATTTGCCTTTGAGTAACGAAGCTGTGCTGGAGGCTCAATTATTGATGCTTCAATCACATAATATATTGAATCCTGCCAATGGCGCTCCTATTACAGTGCCCGCCCAGGATATGGTGCTTGGTTTGTATTACATCACGAAACTCCGCAAGGGCGCTAAGGGTGAAGGTTTGATATTCTATGGGCCGGAAGAGGCGTTGATTGCTTATAATGAAGGTAAGTGTGATATTCATGCCCCGGTGAGTGTTGTCGTAAATGACGTGGACGAGAACGGAAATATCGTGAAGAAGATGATGCATGACACTTCGGTAGGCCGTGTGATTGTAAATGAGTTGGTTCCTGATGAAGCCGGATATATCAATACAATTATTTCCAAGAAATCACTTCGTGATATCATTAGTCATGTGATTAAAGTTTGCGGTGTATCTAAGGCGGCTGATTTCTTGGACGGCATTAAAAACTTGGGGTATTATATGGCCTTCAAGGGAGGTTTGTCCTTCAACTTGGGCGATATCATTATTCCGGAAGAAAAAGAGGCTTTGGTCCAGAAGGGGTATGATGAAGTAGAGCAAGTCATCAACAATTATAATATGGGTATTATTACCAATAACGAACGTTATAATCAGGTGATTGATATCTGGACACATGTTAATTCCGAATTGTCAAATATCTTAATGAAGACGATTTCGGCAGATGACCAAGGATTCAACTCTGTATATATGATGCTTGATTCCGGTGCTCGTGGTTCAAAAGAACAGATCCGTCAGTTGTCCGGTATGCGTGGTTTGATGGCCAAGCCACAGAAGGCTGGTGCGGAAGGCGGTCAGATTATTGAGAATCCGATTTTGTCCAACTTTAAAGAAGGATTGTCTGTGTTGGAGTACTTTATCTCTACTCACGGTGCACGTAAAGGTCTTGCTGATACGGCCTTGAAGACAGCTGATGCCGGATATTTGACACGTCGTTTGGTAGATGTATCACATGATGTAATTATCAACGAGGAGGATTGTGGTACATTGCGTGGCCTCGTATGTACGGCTTTGAAGAATAACGATGAAACGATTGCCACATTGTATGAACGTATTTTGGGTCGTGTATCCGTACATGATATTGTGCATCCTACAACCGGTGAGTTGATTGTTGCCGGTGGTGAGGAAATAACGGAGGCTATTGCGCAAAAGATAGAGGAATCGCCTATTGAAAGTGTGGAAATCCGTTCTGTGTTGACTTGTGAGTCTAAAAAGGGCGTTTGCGCGAAATGCTATGGACGTAATTTGGCTACCAGCCGGATGGTTCAAAAAGGTGAGGCCGTAGGTGTCATTGCTGCTCAGTCTATTGGTGAGCCGGGAACTCAGCTGACTCTTCGTACTTTCCATGCCGGTGGTACGGCTGCAAATATTGCCGCTAATGCAAGTATTGTGGCTAAGAATAATGCCCGTTTGGAGTTTGAGGAACTTCGTACGGTTGATGTGATAGACGAAGCGGGTGAGCCGGCTAAGGTCGTGGTTGGACGTTTGGCCGAATTGCGTTTTGTAGATGTTAATACGGATATTGTATTGTCAACGCATAATGTGCCTTATGGATCAACACTTTACGCTTCAGATGGTGAGGTCGTTGAGAAAGGTAAGTTGGTTGCTCGTTGGGATCCGTTTAATGCTGTAATTATTACGGAAGCCGCCGGTAAGATAGAATTTGAAGATGTTGTTGAAAATGTGACGTATAAGGTCGAATCGGACGAATCCACCGGTTTGCGTGAAATCATTGTGATTGAGTCTAAGGATAAGACAAAAGTGCCTACGGCTCATATCATGACTGAGGACGGTGAATTGATTCGCACTTATAACTTGCCTGTAGGCGGTCATGTTGTTGTGGAAGACGGGCAGATGGTGAAAGCCGGTGAAGTCATCGTGAAGATTCCACGTGCCGTTGGTAAGGCAGGTGATATCACGGGTGGTCTTCCTCGTGTTACTGAATTGTTCGAGGCTCGTAATCCTTCTAATCCTGCTGTGGTTTCTGAGATTGATGGTGAAATCACAATGGGCAAGGTGAAACGTGGTAATCGTGAAATCATTGTCACATCCAAGGGTGGTGAAGTGAAGAAATATCTGGTGCCTTTGTCTAAGCAAATCTTGGTACAAGAGAATGACTATGTACGTGCCGGTACTCCGTTGTCCGATGGCGCTATTACACCGGCTGACATCTTGGCCATTAAAGGTCCTACGGCTGTACAAGAATATATCGTGAATGAGGTACAAGATGTATACCGCTTACAGGGTGTGAAGATCAACGATAAACATTTCGAAATCATTGTCCGACAGATGATGCGTAAGGTTGAAATCAATGAGCCGGGTGATACCCGTTTCTTGGAGCAACAAGTGGTGGACAAGATAGAGTTCATGGAGGAGAATGACCGTATTTGGGGCAAGAAGGTGGTTGTGGATGCGGGAGACTCCCAAAACTTACAACCGGGTCAGATTGTGACCGCACGCAAGCTCCGTGATGAAAACTCGATGTTGAAGCGCCGTGACATGAAGCTGGTTCAAGTACGTGATGCTGTTCCCGCGACTTCAACGCAAATTCTTCAAGGTATTACACGTGCTGCCCTGCAAACGTCAAGCTTTATGTCGGCCGCATCGTTCCAGGAAACTACGAAAGTGCTGAACGAAGCCGCTATTAATGGTAAGGTGGATAAGCTGGAAGGCATGAAGGAGAATGTAATTTGCGGTCATTTGATTCCGGCCGGTACGGGTCAACGTGAGTTCGATAAGATTATTGTTGGTTCGAAAGAAGAATACGACCGTATGCTGGCCAATAAAAAAACCGTGTTGGACTATAATACCGTAGATGAAAAAGTTGATGAGTAATCTTAGTAATACAGTTGATTGTGGTGATTAGATTGAGAGCAGTCTGGAATCTTCCGGACTGCTCTTTGTTTTTCATTTCACGCTGTTTGTTACGAAGTGAGGCTCACTGTTCTTTGTAGAGGCGATGCCTATGTCTCGATAAGGCTTTGGCGGAGCGAAAGAAAGGCAGTGCTTCGTATGGAAAGAATATATGATGGTGAATTACAAATAAAAAATTAATATCAATATGGGAAATCAAAATCAGAATAACGGTTCGTTACAGGTGGAATTGAACGAGGAAATGGCGCAAGGGACTTATGCCAATCTGGCTATTATAACACATTCCAGCTCGGAATTCATTCTCGATTTTATTCGTGTGCTGCCTGGAATGCCTAAGGCAGGAGTGAAGTCACGTGTCGTATTGGCACCGGAACATGCCAAACGTTTATTGCGTGCACTTCAAGAGAATATTGAAAAGTACGAACGTGTTTTCGGGCCAATCCGTATTCCGGATGATAATACATTCTCGCCTTTATCCGGCATGCATGGTGAGGCATAGGCACTGGTCGCTGGGATTGACAGGCATGTTTATATACTATAATTGGCTGAAAATCAAAAAAAATATTGTGTTGCATTGATATTTCAAAAGTTATTTGTAACTTTGCAGCCCGAAAAAGTGTATAGTTTAGAAAATTAATACAATAATATAATAACTAAAAACATTCAAAATGCCTACAATTCAGCAATTAGTAAGAAAAGGGCGCCAGGTTCTGGTAGATAAAAGCAAGTCGCCGGCCTTGGATTCATGCCCTCAAAGACGTGGCGTTTGCGTGAGAGTGTATACAACCACTCCGAAAAAGCCTAATTCAGCAATGCGTAAAGTTGCTCGTGTCCGTTTGACTAACGGTAAGGAGGTAAACTCCTATATCCCGGGCGAAGGCCATAACTTGCAAGAACACTCTATCGTTCTGGTAAGAGGCGGTCGTGTTAAGGACCTTCCGGGTGTTCGTTATCACATTGTCCGCGGTACGTTGGATACGGCTGGCGTGGCTGGTCGTACGCAAAGACGCTCTAAGTATGGCGCTAAACGCCCGAAGCCAGGACAGGCCGCTCCTGCAAAGAAAAAATAATGCGGTTATAAGGTAAGAAAATAGTAACTACGTTTTTAGTTTGCTTGGAAGATGCTAAAGGTTGAGTAAATTTCCCGGTGGGGAAGTTGAAGATGACAGAGGTAAACAGCCAAGAACGAAAACATTATTTGAAGAAAAATGAGAAAAGCAAAACCCAAAAAACGCGTTATCCTGCCGGATCCCGTGTTTAATGATGTAAAGGTGTCTAAGTTCGTGAACCATCTGATGTATGATGGCAAGAAGAATACTTCGTATGAAATCTTCTATGCGGCTTTGGAGACGGTGAAGAACAAAATGCAGAACGAAGAAAAGTCTGCTCTTGAAATCTGGAAAAAGGCTCTGGATAATGTGACTCCTCAAGTGGAAGTGAAGTCTCGCCGTGTAGGTGGCGCTACGTTCCAAGTTCCTACAGAAATTCGTCCAGATCGTAAGGAATCTATTTCGATGAAGAATTTGATTATCTTTGCCCGTAAGCGTGGCGGTAAGTCAATGGCTGATAAGTTGGCTGCTGAAATCATGGATGCTTACAACGAGCAAGGTGGCGCATTTAAACGTAAAGAAGATATGCATAGGATGGCTGAAGCTAACCGTGCATTTGCTCATTTCCGTTTCTAATTTTTATCTAATTAAAATCAGACTATAGAAAATGGCAAAACGTGATTTACATTTGACCCGCAACATCGGTATCATGGCTCATATTGATGCCGGTAAGACTACGACATCTGAGCGTATCTTGTTCTATACCGGTTTGACACACAAAATCGGTGAGGTACATGATGGCGCCGCTACCATGGACTGGATGGAGCAGGAGCAAGAACGTGGTATCACTATTACATCTGCTGCTACGACAACTTATTGGAACTATGCTGGGGATAAGTATAAAATCAATCTGATTGACACTCCGGGGCACGTTGACTTTACGGCTGAAGTGGAACGTTCTTTGCGTGTGTTGGATGGCGCCGTGGCTACGTATTGTGCTGTGGGTGGTGTTGAACCCCAATCGGAAACCGTGTGGCGTCAGGCTGATAAGTATAACGTTCCTCGTATCGGTTATGTAAACAAGATGGACCGTTCTGGCGCTGATTTCTTTGAAGTGGTACGTCAGATGCGTGAAATCTTGGGCGCAAATCCTTGCCCGGTTGTTATACCTATCGGTGCAGAGGAAAACTTCAAGGGTGTAGTTGATTTGATTAAGATGAAAGCCATCTTGTGGCATGATGAAACGATGGGCGCAGATTACGATGTTGAGGAAATTCCCGCTAACCTGCAGGCTGAGGCTGAGGAATGGAGAGGTAAAATGCTGGAGACGGTCGCTGAGTTTGACGATGCCTTAATGGAAAAATACTTTGATGATCCTTCTACGATTACGGAAGAGGAAATCTTGCGCGCACTCCGTGCCGGTACGTTGAAGATGGAGATTGTCCCTATGTTGTGTGGTTCTTCTTTCAAGAACAAAGGTGTGCAGACATTGCTTGACTATGTATGTGCATTCTTGCCTTCTCCGTTAGATACTCCGAATATTGTAGGTACAAATCCTAATACGGGTGCCGAGGAGGATCGTAAGCCGGATGAAGATGAAAAGACTTCCGCATTGGCATTTAAGATTGCGACTGACCCGTATGTAGGTCGTTTGACTTTCTTCCGTGTGTATTCCGGTAAGGTAGAAGCTGGATCATATATTTACAATAGCCGTTCGGGCAAGAAGGAGCGTGTATCTCGTTTGTTCCAGATGCACTCAAATAAGCAGAACCCGGTTGAGGTTATCTCTGCGGGTGATATAGGTGCCGGTGTCGGTTTTAAGGATATTCGTACAGGTGATACGCTTTGTGATGAAGATGCGCCGATTGTTTTGGAATCTATGGACTTCCCCGAGCCGGTAATCGGTATAGCCGTTGAGCCTAAGACTCAGAAAGATATGGATAAACTTTCTAACGGTTTGGCTAAATTGGCTGAAGAAGACCCGACATTTACGGTGCGTACAGATGAACAGACTGGGCAGACTGTAATTTCGGGTATGGGTGAGCTCCACTTGGATATCATCATTGACCGTCTGAAACGTGAGTTTAAGGTTGAATGTAATCAAGGTAAACCTCAGGTTAACTATAAAGAGGCCATTACGAAGACTGTTAACCTTCGCGAAGTTTATAAAAAACAATCCGGTGGCCGTGGTAAGTTTGCGGATATCATTGTAAATGTAGGCCCGATTGATGAGGACTTTAAAGAAGGCGGTTTGCAGTTTATCAATGAAGTTACTGGTGGTAACATTCCTAAGGAATTTATTCCTTCAGTTCAGAAAGGTTTCCAAACCGCTATGAAGAATGGTGTGTTGGCGGGCTTCCCGATGGATTCTTTGAAGGTGACTTTGCTTGACGGTTCTTTCCATCCAGTAGACTCAGACCAGTTGTCGTTCGAGATTTGTGCTATTCAAGCTTATAAGAACGCTTGTGCAAAAGCGGGACCTGTTTTAATGGAGCCTATCATGAAGTTGGAAGTAGTGACTCCGGAAGAAAACATGGGTGATGTGATTGGTGACTTGAATAAGCGTCGTGGACAGGTAGAAGGTATGGAGTCGAGTCGTTCTGGTGCCCGTATTGTAAAGGCTATGGTTCCATTGGCTGAAATGTTTGGCTATGTGACGGCTTTGCGTACTATCACTTCGGGACGTGCAACTTCTTCAATGACCTATGATCATCATGCACAGGTTTCTACTTCTATAGCTAAGGCTGTATTGGAAGAGGTGAAAGGTCGTACGGATTTGCTTTAAATGAATTTTAGAGGGCTCAGAGTTAGCAAATGACTCTTAACTTCTGAGCTCTCTTGAAATGTTTAATATTAAGTTTAATAATAAAAATACTGATGAGTCAAAAAATTAGAATTAAATTAAAGTCTTACGACCATAACTTGGTTGATAAGTCTGCCGAGAAGATTGTGAGAACAGTAAAGACGACGGGGGCTATTGTTAGTGGCCCGATACCTCTTCCTACGCACAAGCGTATTTTTACGGTAAACCGTTCGACTTTCGTTAACAAGAAGTCACGCGAACAGTTTGAACTTTCTTCTTATAAGAGGCTGATTGATATCTATAGCTCAACAGCAAAGACAGTTGATGCTTTGATGAAATTGGAATTGCCAAGTGGCGTGGAAGTAGAAATTAAGGTGTAATTGTTGTATTAAAAATTTAGTGAAATGCCAGGATTATTAGGAAAAAAAATCGGAATGACATCCGTTTTCAGTGCCGAGGGTAAAAATGTACCATGCACTGTTATCGAAGCTGGTCCTTGTGTTGTTACTCAAGTAAAAACAGTCGAAAAAGATGGCTATGCAGCTGTTCAGCTCGGTTTTCAAGAAAAGAAAGAAAAACGGACTACAAAACCTTTGCTAGGTCATTTTAAGAAAGCTGGAGTAACTCCCAAGAAACACTTGGCTGAGTTCAAGGGATTTGAAAATGAGTTGAATCTGGGTGACAGTATTACCGTGGATTTGTTTAATGATGCCGCTTTCGTAGATGTAATAGGAACTTCTAAAGGTAGAGGCTTCCAGGGCGTAGTGAAGAGACATGGTTTTGGTGGTGTGGGTGAGTCGACTCACGGTCAGCATAATCGTGCTCGTAAGCCGGGTTCTATTGGTGCTTGTTCTTATCCTGCAAAGGTTTTTAAAGGAATGCGAATGGGTGGACAGATGGGTGGTAACAGGGTTACTGTTCAAAATCTGCAAGTATTAAAGGTAATCGCGGAACATAATCTTCTTCTGATTAAGGGTTCGGTTCCAGGTTACAAAGGTTCAATCGTATTAATTGAGAAATAATGGAAGTTAGTGTATACAACATTAAAGGTGAAGACACCGGAAGAAAGGTTGCGTTAAACGATTCTATTTTCGGAATTGAGCCAAATGACCATGCTATTTATTTGGATGTAAAGCAGTTCATGGCAAATCAACGTCAAGGTACGCATAAGTCTAAAGAAAGAAGTGAAATTAGTGGTTCTACCCGTAAGATTGGCCGTCAGAAAGGCGGTGGCGGAGCTCGTCGTGGCGATATGAATTCTCCGGTGCTTGTTGGTGGTGGTCGTGTATTTGGTCCGAAACCGCGTGATTACTCTTTCAAGCTTAATAAAAAGGTCAAAGCTTTGGCTCGCAAGTCGGCTTTGTCTTATAAGGCTCAGAATGGTGCAATTGTAGTCATTGAAGATTTTAATTTTGAGGCTCCGAAGACGAAGAACTTTATAGAAATAACAAAAAATCTTAAAGTTTCTGATAGAAAGCTGCTTATGGTTTTCCCGGAAGCGAATAAAAATGTATATTTGTCGGCTCGTAACGTGAAAGGGGCTAATGTGCAGACTGTCTCAGGGTTAAATACATACAGAGTATTGGATGCTGGTGTTGTCGTGCTTACAGAAAAGGCTCTTTCTGCTATTGATAATATCTTAGATGTTAAAAAGGAGGCTTAAATAATGGGAATTATTATTAAACCGTTGGTGACAGAAAAAATGACCGCAATAACTGATAAACAAAACAATCGTTTTGGTTTTATTGTGCGTCCTGATGCTAATAAGTTGGAGATTAAGAACGAGGTTGAAGCCCTTTATAATGTTACGGTTTTGAGCGTAAATACGCTTAGGTATGCAGGTAAGAACAAGAGCCGCTATACGAAAGCTGGTCTGATTAACGGTCGGACTAACGCATATAAAAAAGCTATCGTTACGTTAAAAGAGGGAGATACGATTGATTTTTATAGTAATATTTGATACAAATGGCAGTACGTAAATTTAAGCCCACAACACCGGGGCAAAGACATAAAATTATTGGTACTTTCGAGGAAATTACTGCACGGGTACCAGAAAAGTCTCTTGTTTTTGGAAAGAAATCTTCGGGTGGCCGCAATAATGAAGGTAAAATGACCATGCGCTATATTGGCGGCGGTCACAAGAAGGTTATTCGCATTGTTGATTTCAAGAGAAATAAAGACGGTGTACCTGCGGTGGTAAAGACGATAGAATACGATCCGAATCGTTCGGCTCGTATTGCTTTGTTGTTTTATGCTGATGGCGAGAAAAGATATATTATTGCTCCTAATGGGTTGCAGGTTGGTGCAACTTTAATGTCTGGTGAAAATGCTGCTCCTGAGATAGGAAATGCATTGCCTCTTCAGAACATTCCTGTCGGTACGGTAATTCATAATATAGAATTACGCCCAGGACAAGGTGCTGCATTGGTTCGCTCGGCTGGAAATTTTGCTCAGTTAACTTCTCGTGAAGGCAAATATTGTGTTATCAAATTGCCTTCTGGTGAGGTTCGTCAGATACTAAGTACTTGTAAGGCTACTATCGGTAGTGTGGGAAATTCAGATCACGCTTTGGAAAGTTCGGGTAAGGCTGGCCGTTCTCGTTGGTTGGGTCGTCGTCCCCGTAATCGTGGCGTTGTTATGAATCCTGTAGATCACCCGATGGGTGGTGGTGAAGGACGTGCTTCTGGAGGTCACCCAAGATCACGTAAGGGCTTATATGCTAAGGGTCTTAAGACAAGAGCTCCGAAGAAACAGTCATCTAAGTATATTATTGAGAGAAGAAAGAAGTAATCTGATAAATAGAGTAAATTATGAGTCGTTCATTAAAAAAAGGTCCGTATATTAACGTTAAACTTGAAAAGAAAGTGCTTGCTATGAATGAAAGTGGCAAGAAAGTTGTTGTTAAGACTTGGGCCAGAGCTTCAATGATTTCACCTGATTTTGTAGGTCATACCATTGCAGTTCATAATGGAAATAAGTTTATTCCTGTTTATGTTACAGAGAATATGGTCGGTCATAAGTTGGGCGAATTCGCTCCGACTCGTACTTTCAGAGGCCATGCAGGTAACAAGAAAAAATGATAACAGGTTTTTTGAGAAATAAAAAGTCTTTATATAATGGGAGCAAGAAAGAAAATATCGGCTGAGAAAAGAAAAGAAGCCCTTAAAACCATGTATTTTGCAAAATTGCAGAATGTCCCTACTTCTCCTCGTAAGATGCGTCTTGTGGTTGATATGATTCGTGGAATGGAAGTGAATAGAGCACTTGGCGTTTTGAAATTCTCTTCAAAAAGAGACGCTGCTTCAAAAGTGGAAAAATTGTTGCGTTCTGCAATCGCTAATTGGGAACAGAAAAACGAACGTAAAGCAGAAAGTGGTGAATTGTTTGTGACTAAAGTATTCGTTGATGGTGGCGCCACTCTGAAGAGAATGCGTCCTGCGCCACAAGGACGTGGTTATAGAATTCGTAAACGCTCTAACCACATAACATTGTTCGTTGATTCTAAAAGTAATAAAGAAGATCAAAATTAAGGTGTAATGGGACAAAAAGTTAATCCAATAAGTAACCGTTTGGGAATTATACGCGGTTGGGATTCCAACTGGTATGGTGGAAAGAATTATGGCGATTCTTTACTGGAGGATAGTAGAATTCGTAAATACTTGAATGCTAGACTTGCTAAAGCTAGCGTTTCAAGAATTGTGATTGAACGTACACTGAAACTTGTAACTATTACTGTTTGTACAGCGCGCCCTGGCATTATCATTGGAAAAGGTGGTCAAGAAGTTGATAAGCTGAAAGAGGAACTGAAGAAAATCACTGATAAAGATATTCAGATAAATATTTTTGAGGTGAAAAGACCGGAACTTGATGCAGTAATAGTCGCTAATAATATTGCGCGTCAAGTGGAAGGAAAGATTGCTTATCGTCGGGCTATTAAGATGGCCATTGCTAATACAATGCGGATGGGCGCTGAAGGCATTAAAATACAGATTTCGGGTCGTTTGAATGGCGCTGAAATGGCTCGTTCTGAAATGTATAAGGAAGGAAGAACTCCATTGCATACTTTTAGAGCTGATATTGACTATTGTCATGCGGAAGCTTTGACTAAGGTCGGTATTTTAGGCATTAAGGTTTGGATATGTAGAGGTGAAGTTTATGGAAAACGTGAGTTGGCTCCTAATTTTGCGCAGGGTAGAGATAATGGACGTGGCAATAATGGAGGCAATGGAGGAAAGAACTTCAAGAGGAAGAAAAATAATCGCTAAACGGATTTGATTTTTTAGGAATTATGTTACAACCGAAAAAGACAAAATTCAGAAGACAACAAAAAGGTCGTCAGAAAGGTAATGCCCAAAGAGGTAATCAGTTGGCTTTTGGCTCTTTTGGCATTAAAGCTTTGGAGACAAAATGGATTACAGGTCGGCAGATTGAGGCTGCACGTATCGCTGTTACAAGATATATGCAACGACAAGGTCAAATATGGATTCGCATATTCCCAGATAAACCTATTACGAGAAAGCCAGCAGATGTCCGTATGGGTAAAGGTAAAGGTAATCCTGAAGGATTCGTGGCTCCTGTTACGCCGGGAAGAATCATTATTGAGGCAGAAGGCGTTTCATATGAAATCGCAAAAGAAGCATTGCGCTTGGCTGCACAAAAACTTCCCATTACTACGAAATTCGTAGTAAGGCGAGATTATGATGTTCAAAATCAAAATGCGTAAATGATATGAAGATAGCGGAAATTAGAGAAATGTCTACAAGTGATTTGGTAGAAAGAATTGAGACGGAAGTTGCTAATTATCAGCAGATGATCTTGAATCATTCTATTTCTCCTTTGGATAATCCTGCTCAGATTAGACAATTACGCAGGACAATTGCGCGTATGAAGACTGAATTACGCGATAGGGAACTTAATAATAAATGATGAGCTTGATGGAAGCAAGGAATTTGAGAAAAGAAAGAACGGGGGTTGTGCTTAGCAATAAAATGGATAAAACCATCACTGTTGCTGCGAAATTTAAAGAGAAACACCCCATTTATGGTAAGTTTGTTAGTAAAACAAAAAAGTACCATGCCCATGATGAGAAAAACGAGTGTAATGTTGGTGATACTGTGCGTATTATGGAAACTCGTCCCTTGAGTAAAACGAAAAGATGGAGATTGGTAGAAATTGTTGAAAAGGCTAAATAATTATGATACAAGCAGAATCCAGACTTACAGTATGTGATAACAGTGGAGCAAAAGAGGCATTGTGTATTCGTGTATTGGGAGGAACAGGCCGCCGTTATGCTTCAGTGGGGGATGTCATTGTCGTTTCTGTTAAGAGCGTAATCCCTTCAAGTGATATTAAAAAAGGTGCAGTGTCTAAAGCTTTAATCGTTCGGACAAAAAAAGAAATTCGTCGTCCAGACGGCTCTTATATACGTTTTGATGATAATGCTTGTGTGTTGTTGAATAATGCAGGTGAAATTAGAGGAAGTCGTATTTTTGGTCCTGTAGCACGTGAGCTTCGTGCTACGAACATGAAAGTTGTTTCACTTGCTCCTGAAGTACTTTAACTCTTGTAATAGATTTAGGTAATGAGTAAATTGCATATTAAAAAAGGCGATACAGTTTACGTAAATTCGGGTGAAGATAAAGGTAAAACTGGTCGTGTATTGAAGGTTCTTGTGAAGAAGAACCGTGCCATTGTTGAGGGAATCAACATGGTTTCAAAGAGCACGAAGCCGAGTGCTAAGAATCCTCAAGGGGGAATTGTTAAGCAAGAGGCTTCTATTCATATTTCGAATTTAAATCCGGTTGATCCAAAGACTGGCAAACCGACTCGTATAGGTAGGAAAATGAGTGCTGAAGGCACCTTAGTGCGTTATTCTAAAAAATCAGGAGAGGAGATTAAATGATGAGTAATACTGCTAGTCTTAAAAAAGAATATGCAGAGCGTATAGCGCCTGCTTTGAAAGCTAAATTCCAATATTCTTCAACGATGCAGATTCCTGTTCTTAAAAAGATTGTCATCAATCAGGGCTTAGGAATGGCTGTTGCGGATAAGAAGATTATAGAGGTCGCTATTAGTGAAATTACTGCTATTACGGGACAGAAAGCTGTTGCTACAGTGTCTCGTAAAGATATAGCTAATTTCAAACTGCGTAAAAAAATGCCTGTTGGTGTGATGGTGACGCTGCGTCGTGAAAGAATGTATGAGTTCCTTGAAAAATTGGTTCGCGTAGCTCTTCCTCGTATTCGTGACTTTAAGGGCATTGAAAGCAAATTTGATGGTAGAGGAAATTATACTCTAGGTATTCAAGAGCAGATTATTTTCCCTGAGATTAATATTGACAGCATTACACGTATTTTAGGTATGAACATAACGTTTGTTACTTCTGCCCGTACGGATGAAGAAGGTTATGCTTTGTTGAAGGAATTTGGGTTACCGTTTAAGAACGCTAAAAAAGATTGATAAATATGGCAAAGGAATCAATGAAAGCACGCGAGGTTAGGCGCGCTAAATTAGTAGCCAAATATGCTGAAAAAAGAGCTGCTCTGAAGTTAATAGTAAAGACGGGTAATCCTGTCGCTGCTTATGAAGCTTCTCAAAAGTTGCAAAGCATTCCTAAGAATGCTAACCCGATTCGTCTTCATAACCGTTGTAAATTGACCGGTCGTCCTAAAGGTTATATCCGGCAATTTGGTATTTCAAGAATTCAATTCCGTGAAATGGCTTCTAATGGTTTAATTCCCGGTGTGAAGAAGGCAAGCTGGTAATTTGTTTTTTAAATATTGTCAGGGTAGTCCTGATTAATTTAATTTATTTTATATGACTGATCCTATAGCAGATTATTTGACTCGGTTGCGTAATGCCATTCAAGCTAAGCATAGAGTCGTAGAAGTTCCGGCTTCTAATTTGAAAAAAGAGATTACAAAAATTCTCTTTGAGAAAGGTTACATTCTTAATTATAAGTTTGTAGAAGATGGGCCTCAAGGTACCATTAAGGTGGCTTTAAAGTATGATCCGGTTAATAAGGTTAACGCAATTAAGAAATTGGTGAGAATTTCTTCTCCAGGTATGCGTAAATATACGGGTTATAAAGATATGCCTCGTGTAATCAATGGTTTGGGTATTGCTATAATATCTACTTCCAAGGGTGTAATGACGAATAAGGAAGCTACTGATTTAAAAATTGGTGGTGAAGTATTATGTTACGTATATTAATAGGAGGAAATAGCAATGTCAAGAATAGGTAAATTGCCCATTAGTATTCCAGCAGGTGTGACCGTAACGTTTAAGGATAATGTTGTTACTGTAAAAGGACCGAAAGGTGAAATGAACCAGTATGTAAATCCTGCTATTAATGTTGCTCTTGAAGAGGGACATGTTGTATTGTCTGAGAATGAAAATGCGATGTTAGATAATCCTAAGCAGAAGCATGCATTCCATGGCTTGTATCGTGCTTTAGTGCATAATATGGTTGTTGGCGTTTCTGAAGGATATAAGAAAGAACTGGAACTGGTTGGTGTCGGTTATCGCGCATCTAATCAAGGCAATATTATTGAATTGGCTTTAGGTTATACACACAATATATTTATTCAGTTACCTCCTGAAGTGAAAGTGGAAACAAAATCTGAAAGAAATAAGAATCCTCTTATTATATTGGAATCTTGCGATAAGCAGTTGCTTGGTCAGGTTTGTTCTAAAATACGTTCTTTCCGTAAGCCGGAGCCTTATAAAGGTAAGGGTATTAAGTTCGTTGGTGAGGAGATTCGTAGGAAATCTGGTAAGTCAGCGGGAGCTAAGTAATTCTTAAATTGATAATATTATGACAGCAAAGATTGAAAGACGAATTAAAATTAAATATAGAGTACGTAACAAAGTTTCGGGAACTCCTGAACGTCCGCGTATGAGTGTGTTTAGAAGTAATAAGCAAATTTATGTTCAAGTTATTGACGATTTGTCGGGTCGTACGTTAGCTGCTGCTTCCTCTTTAGGTATAACAGAAAAAATGCCGAAAAAAGAACAGGCTGCGAAAGTTGGTGAACTGATTGCGAAGAAAGCTCAAGAAGCGGGTATAACGACTGTCGTTTTTGACCGTAATGGTTACTTGTATCATGGGAGAGTAAAAGAAGTGGCTGATGCTGCTCGTAACGGAGGACTTAAATTTTAATCATTATGGCAGGATTTTATAATAGAGTTAAAGTTTCAAACGATATTGAGCTGAAAGATAGGTTGGTTGCAATAAATCGTGTGACCAAAGTAACTAAAGGAGGTAGAACTTTTAGCTTTTCTGCTATTGTTGTAGTTGGCAATGAGGAAGGTATTATTGGTTGGGGCTTGGGTAAGGCTGGCGAGGTTACGGCAGCTATTGCTAAAGGCGTTGAGTCTGCAAAGAAGAATTTGACCAAGGTGCCTGTTTTGAAAGGTACAGTGCCTCATGAGCAATCTGCAAAATTTGGTGGAGCTGAAGTCTTTATTAAGCCGGCTTCTCATGGAACAGGTGTGGTTGCAGGTGGTGCAATGCGCGCAGTGTTGGAGAGTGTTGGTGTAACTGATGTATTGGCAAAGTCTAAAGGCTCCTCAAATCCCCATAATTTGGTGAAAGCTACAATTTTGGCATTAAGTGAAATGCGGGATGCGCGGACTGTTGCCCAGAACAGAGGAATTAGTTTGGAAAAAGTTTTTAGAGGATAAGGAGATAGAAAATGTCGACGATAAAAATTAAGCAGATTAAAAGCAGAATCGGTGCTCCTGCAAATCAAAAGAGAACTCTTGATGCGCTTGGGCTTCATAAGTTGAATCATGTAGTTGAGCATGAAGCCACTCCTTCAATTCTCGGAATGGTTAACAAGGTGAAACATTTGGTTTGCGTTGTAAAGTAATTTTTTGTGTAGAATATATAAACCAATTATTATATGGATTTAAGTAGTTTGAAACCGGCTGAAGGTTCTGTTAAAACTAGAAAAAGAGTTGGACGTGGTCCTGGTTCTGGTTTAGGGGGAACTTCTACGAGAGGACATAAAGGTGCTAAGCAAAGATCTGGATATTCTAAGAAGATTGGTTTTGAAGGTGGTCAAATGCCGCTTCAACGTCGTGTTCCTAAATTCGGATTTAAGAATATAAATCGTGTTGAATATAAGGCTATCAACTTAGATACAATTCAGAAACTCGCAGAGGCAAAAAATTTGCAGACTGTCGGTATAAATGATTTTGTAGCTGCTGGTTTCATGTCTGCAAATCAGCTGGTGAAAGTATTAGGTAATGGAACTTTGTCTGCTAAGTTGGATGTACAGGCGCATGCCTTTTCAAAAACAGCTGTCGCTGCTATTGAGGCTGCAGGTGGACAAGTAGTAAAACTCTGATTCAATGAGAAAAGCTATTGAAACATTAAAAAATATATGGAAAATTGAGGATCTGAGACAAAGGATCCTCATTACCATATTGTTTGTGGCAATTTACCGCTTTGGTTCTTATGTCGTTTTGCCGGGTATTAATCCTGCAATGTTGACACAGTTGCATCAACAAACGAGCGAAGGCCTATTAGCCTTGTTAAATATGTTTTCAGGAGGTGCATTTTCTAATGCGTCTATTTTTGCATTAGGTATCATGCCATATATTTCCGCATCTATCGTTATCCAGCTTTTGGGAATTGCGGTTCCATATTTCCAAAAGATGCAGCGCGAGGGGGAAAGTGGTAGACGAAAAATGAATCAACTTACTCGTTATTTGACTATTTTGATTCTTTTGGTACAGGCTCCTTCTTATTTACTTAATCTTAAGATGCAGGCGGGTCTTTCCTTAAATGCTTCATTAGACTGGACTCTGTTTATGTTTACTTCCACAATTATTTTGGCAGCTGGAAGTATGTTTATTTTGTGGCTTGGTGAACGAATTACAGATAAGGGTATTGGTAATGGTATCTCATTAATTATTATGATTGGTATCATTGCTCGTTTGCCTCAATCATTTGTACAGGAATTAACCTCACGAGTTACGGAAAAAGCGGGTGGATTGGTTATGTTCTTGATTGAAATCGTTGTACTGTTAGTGGTTATAGCATTTGCAATATTGCTTGTTCAGGGAACACGTAAAATCCCAGTTCAGTATGCAAAGAAGATTGTTGGTAACAAACAGTATGGTGGAGCTCGTCAGTATATTCCTTTAAAAGTGAATGCGGCTAATGTAATGCCTATTATTTTTGCTCAAGCCATTATGTTCATTCCCATTACGTTTATCGGCTTAACCAATAATGCCAATGAAATGAGTGGATTTATGAGAGCCTTTACCGATCATACGAGTTTTTGGTATAATCTTGTTTTCGCGGTGTTGATTATCGTATTTACTTATTTTTATACTGCGATAACAATTAATCCGACTCAGATGGCTGAGGATATGAAACGGAATAATGGTTTTATTCCTGGAATTAAACCTGGGAAGAATACTGCAGAGTATATAGATGTAATAATGTCAAGAATTACACTTCCTGGATCTTTTTTCTTGGCTTTGGTTGCTATTATGCCGGCTTTTGCTGGTATATTTGGAGTGCAGGCTGAGTTCGCACAGTTCTTTGGCGGGACTTCTTTATTGATATTAGTAGGTGTCGTCTTGGATACTCTTCAGCAAGTTGAAAGTCATTTGTTGATGAGGCACTATGATGGATTATTGAAGTCTGGTCGTATCAAGGGACGTAACGGAAACATTGCTGCGTATTAATTTCATATTAGATGATATTTCTTAAGACTGAAGATGAAATTGAATTACTGCGCGCTAGTAATTTGTTGGTTGGTAAAACGTTAGCTGAAGTGGCTAAGGTAATCAGACCTGGGGTTACAACAAAAGAGTTGGATAAGGTTGCGGAGGAATTTATTAGAGATCACGGTGCTATCCCAACTTTTAAAGGTTTTGCTAATCCTTATGGTGGGCCTTTCCCGGCTTCGATATGTACTTCAGTGAATGAGCAAGTTGTGCATGGAATACCATCCGATGTAGTTCTGAAAGATGGAGATATAGTCTCTGTAGATTGTGGGACTTACTTAAATGGATTCTGTGGTGATTCTGCATATACTTTCTGTGTTGGTGATGTGTGTGAGGAAGTACGTAATCTTTTGAAAGTTACTAAGAATGCGCTGTATATTGGGATAGAGAACGCTGTTCAAGGTAAGCGATTAGGTGATATCGGTTACGCAATACAACAGCATTGTGAGGCTCATTCTTATGGTGTAGTGCGTGAGTTTGTCGGTCATGGCATCGGGAAAGAAATGCATGAGGATCCTCAAGTACCGAATTATGGTAAACGGGGTACAGGCGCTTTGTTGAAAAAAGGTTTGTGCATTGCTATTGAACCTATGATTACATTGGGGGATAGACATGTTGTGATGGGCAAGGATGGATGGACGGTTAGTACTAAAGATAAAAAATGTGCTGCGCATTTTGAACATACTGTCGCAGTTACGTCAAGTAGGGCTGATATTCTTTCATCCTTTAAATTCATTGAAGATGTGTTAGGAGATCAAGCAATTTAAAGAAATAATATGGCTAAGCAATCTGCGATTGAACAAGATGGAGTTATAGTTGAAGCATTGTCTAATGCAATGTTTCGTGTTGAATTGGAAAATGGACATGAGATAACTGCCCATATATCTGGTAAAATGCGAATGCATTATATTAAAATTTTGCCAGGGGACAAGGTTCGGGTTGAAATGTCTCCTTACGATTTATCGAAAGGAAGAATAGTGTTTAGATATAAATAATAGTTAGATATGAAAGTAAGAGCATCCTTAAAGAAACGTACGCCTGAATGTAAGATTGTTAGACGTCACGGCCGTTTGTATGTTATTAACAAGAAAAATCCTAAGTATAAACAACGTCAAGGATAATATTATTATTTTTGCAAAAAAAATAATTTAGTATATGGCTATAAGAATAGTTGGTGTCGATTTGCCTCAGAATAAGAGAGGGGAAATTGCGTTGACCTATATTTATGGGATAGGTCGTAGTAGTTCTGCAAAAATTTTGGATAAAGCAGGTGTAGACAAAGATTTGAAAGTAAAAGATTGGTCTGATGATCAGGCTGCTAAGATTCGTGAGATCATTGGCGCTGAGTATAAGGTTGAAGGTGATCTTCGCTCTGAAGTTCAATTGAACATTAAGCGTTTGATGGATATTGGCTGTTATCGTGGTATCCGTCATCGTATAGGCTTGCCTGTTAGAGGTCAAAGTACTAAGAATAATGCCCGTACGCGTAAGGGTAAGAAGAAAACCGTTGCGAATAAGAAAAAAGCTACTAAATAATAATTGTTGATATGGCAAAAAAAACAGTTGCAGCAAAAAAAAGAAATGTAAAGGTGGATGCTAATGGGCAGTTGCATGTTCATTCATCATTCAACAACATTATTGTTTCTCTGGCAAACAATGAAGGTCAGATAATTTCATGGTCTTCAGCCGGGAAAATGGGGTTTAGAGGTTCCAAGAAGAATACTCCGTATGCAGCACAGATGGCTGCCCAGGATTGTGCAAAAGTTGCGTATGATCTTGGCTTGAGAAAGGTGAAAGCTTATGTAAAGGGACCGGGTAACGGACGTGAGTCTGCTATCAGAACTGTGCATGGCGCAGGTATTGAAGTAACAGAAATTATTGATGTCACTCCTCTGCCGCATAACGGATGTCGTCCTCCTAAAAGACGTAGAGTTTAAGATTTGCCTTTATTACAACGAATGAAACTTGATTTTGTTATTGGATTGTATTATTTCTTCTCTGCAATCGCGGCTGCAACAAATTAAGTTCATGATTAAACAATTTTAATATTTGAAAGAAAATGGCTAGATATACTGGACCAAAATCAAGAATAGCCCGTAAATTCGGTGAAGGTATCTTTGGAGCGGATAAGGTTTTGTCTAAGAAGAATTATCCTCCTGGACAGCATGGAAACTCAAGAAAGAGAAAAACATCAGAGTATGGTGTGCAACTTCGTGAGAAGCAGAAAGTGAAATATACTTATGGCGTATTGGAAAAACAATTCCGTAACTTGTTCGAGAAGGCCGCTGCAATGAAAGGCATTACAGGTGAAATCCTGCTTCAATTGCTGGAGCGTCGTCTTGACAATGTCGTTTTCCGTTTGGGAATTGCTCCAACTCGTGCCGCTGCTCGCCAGTTGGTAAGTCACAAGCATATTACTGTAGATGGTGAAGTGGTAAATATTCCTTCATATTCGGTTAAGCCAGGTCAAATCGTAGGGGTTCGCGAGCGTTCTAAATCTTTGGAAGTTATTGCCAATTCCTTGGCTGGATTTAATCACAGCAAATATCCTTGGTTGGAATGGGATGACAATTCTAAGGTTGGTAAGTTGTTGCATGTACCTGAAAGAACTGACATTCCTGAGAATATTAAGGAACATTTGATTGTAGAATTGTACTCTAAATAAATAATTGATTTCATGGCGATATTAGCATTTCAAAAACCTGATAAAGTTTTGATGTTGGAAGCGGATTCGAAATTCGGTAAATTTGAATTCCGTCCGTTGGAGCCCGGCTTTGGCATTACAGTGGGTAATGCATTGCGCCGTATCCTTCTTTCTTCATTGGAAGGTTTTGCTATCACTACTATAAAAATAGAAGGTGTTGAGCATGAATTTTCCAGTGTCCCTGGTGTAAAAGAAGATGTTACTAACATTATCTTGAATTTGAAACAAGTTCGCTTCAAGCAAGTTGTAGAAGAATTCGAGAGTGAGAAGGTAAGCATTACAATCGAGAACTCAAGTGAATTTAAGGCAGGTGACATAAGTAAGTATCTGACTGGATTTGAAGTGTTAAATCCTGAATTAGTTATTTGTCATTTAGATCCGAAAGCTACGATGCAGATTGATATTACGATAAACAAAGGTCGTGGTTATGTGCCAGCTGATGAGAACAGAGACTATTGTACCGATGTGAACGTAATTCCAATCGATTCTATTTATACTCCGATTCGTAATGTCAAGTATCAAGTCGAGAATTATCGTGTAGAACAGAAAACCGACTATGAGAAACTTGTGCTTGAGATTACCACCGACGGTTCCATACACCCGAAGGAAGCGCTTAAGGAAGCTGCAAAAATTCTGATTTATCATTTCATGTTGTTTTCTGATGAGAAGATTACGCTCGAGAATAACGATGCGGATGGCAATGAGGAATTTGATGAGGAAGTATTGCACATGCGTCAATTGTTGAAGACGAAACTTGTTGACATGGATCTCTCTGTACGCGCTCTCAATTGTTTGAAGGCTGCTGATGTTGAGACGTTGGGCGACTTGGTTCAGTTCAACAAAACTGACTTGCTTAAGTTCCGTAACTTTGGTAAGAAATCGCTGACCGAGCTTGATGATTTGCTGGACAGTCTGAATCTGTCGTTTGGAACTGATATTTCTAAATATAAATTAGATAAAGAATAAACAATGAGACATAATAAGAAATTCAATCATTTAGGTCGTACTGCTTCTCATAGAAATGCGATGTTGGCTAACATGGCGATTTCTTTGATTAAGCACAAAAGAATCACTACGACTGTTGCAAAGGCTAAGGCTCTTAAGAAGTATGTAGAGCCGTTGATTACCAAGTCGAAAAATGATACGACGAACTCACGCCGTGTAGTATTTAGTTATTTGCAGGACAAATATGCTGTAACAGAATTGTTCAAAGAAATTTCTGCGAAGATTGCTGATCGTCCGGGAGGATATACCCGTATAATTAAGACTGGTAAGCGCTTGGGTGATAATGCCGATATGTGCTTTATAGAACTGGTTGATTATAATGAAAATATGGCTAAGGATAAGGCGGAAAAGAAGATAACCCGTACCCGTCGTTCTTCTAAGAAGAGTTCCGCTGCCGTAAAAGCAGAATCAGTGGATGAAACTACTGCTGTAGAAACGCCGGCAGAAAAAGCTAAAGCGGAATAATTCCGATTACTTTTTATATATAAAAGAGGATATGTCTAAGTGATGTATCCTCTTTTTTTATTCGCCCGGTACGAACATTTGTTAGCATTAAACGAAAACAATCGATGCTATACTTAATATGAACCAGCAGAATTTTATTAATCAATTTAATATAAGGATTATTCAACCCATAAAAAATAACCCTGATATCCTTTATAAAAATTATTGGTTGAACCATTACTAATATCAGTTCAAATTATTAAATTTGCGAAATTGGCATTATGTTTATGACTATAATATTTGATTCTTATTTTTCACATTTTAATTAGAATATTATGAATATAAAGTATTATAAAATAATAGTAAAAGGCAACGACAAAATAGGAGGAGTATTATATGCTCCAGATAATTGGCCATACCCAATAGCAAAAGATGGAGAAGAAGTTAAAAATTGGAATACTCTTATTGTAAAATTACGAGATGGAGAATATAGACCCTTTCATTTGTGTATTGGTGGCGCAAACCTAGTAAATCAAGAAATGAAGGAGCTTTTTGAAACCTATATAAAAAATAATGATGATATTGAATTTCTACCTGTAAAAACAGTAAGTGAGATATATGGTGATAGAATATATTATATAATGCATTTTAAAAAAATATTCGATGTTATTGATCGCAAGAAAACAATATATGTAGAAGGTACAGATTCTATATTAAAATTAAGACTTGATTATGATAAAGTTAAATCATTAAATATTTTCAATTCACAGCCTGTAATTAACGATATAATAGTATCAGAACAAGTAAAAAAAAGCATCAAAAAAAACAAACTTGATTTAGGAATAGAATTTATGCCTTTATATTGTGGTATATATATAATGTTGAAAGAGAAAATTGAATATTGGCTTAACCAAATTAATGCAGAAGCGTCATATCTACCTACTCATATTGTTGCTTTCAATTTTGGACTTTTTGAAACCGAGAATGGATATGGTATTTATTTGATAGGCTCAAATTTCTATGATGAGCATGACGATGATTGGGCTTGCAATATTGATTTTGAACCTAAAAATAAATATTTGAATTTTAATTCCGAGAATATAAAAACGATGAAGTGGGAAGAATTTCAGAATGAAGTTAAAAGTATTATCTCTAAATATATATCAACTAATATAAACCAATTACCTATATTTAAGGGGAAAGTTATAACAATAGGTTTTGACGATGGTAATCTAGTGAAAATAAGATAATGTTATTTCTTAAAATATAACATTATTAGAAATTAAAATGTATAAAAGAGGAGTTTTGTAATAAAACTCCTCTTTATTTGTTGTATGGGTTATTAGCTAAGGGGGGGGGGCGAGTCCCTAATGAACCATAGTAACTGGAATCATACAGTCAATGTAAGCATTTGTTCAAATGCTTACCATTAAACTGAAGTACATATATGATTAAAGAAAGTTAATTTTACCCTAGAGAAACTGTTTTGTAGTGTAATATTTATGAGAATGTAACGCAAATACTTTGAATCTTGATTATGGAGAAGAATGAAAATACATTATTTTGGCGTCGCTATATAGATAATCTTTATACGACGGAAGACGCGGAAAGGTTGCTGGAGATGGGGCGTGATGCGTCTGATAATGGCTTATTGAATGATTTGGCGGAAAAAATCTGGGACGAATCTGCACAGATGCAGTCTTGCACAAGCCTGGAGCGTGAAAAGTATAAAGAAGAAGCCTGGCGATTGTTGCGGCAGATTAATCCCAGGAAGAAACTCCGTTATTATAGGTTAGTAATGTCATTGGTGGGTGTTGTAGCCATGATTTGTCTGGTGTGGGGCGTAGTCAGCTATTGGCATGTCAACAAGTCGGATATGGTTTGGCTGGTTGCATCCACTTCTTATGGAGAACAAAAAGAAGTTATCCTGCCGGATGGTACACGACTATTGTTGAATGCTTGTTCACAAGTACGCTATCCGGAACGTTTTACAGAAGAAAAGCGCGAGGTCGAGTTGGAGGGTGAGGGCTATTTTCAAGTCACACATAAGGAAGAACAGCCTTTTATAGTGACGACCGATGCGTTTGACGTGCAGGTATTAGGTACTTGTTTCAATGTCAGGGCTTATTCTTCGGACGAGACGGTTGCCGTAGATGTAGAGAGTGGCAAGGTTCAAGTCGATTTGCCTGAAGCCATGATGCGGCTGAAAGCCCAAGAGCAAGTGTTAATCAACAAGGTGTCGGGCGAGTATAGCAAACTGCATGACGAAGGTTGTGTAGCAGTGTGGCGGAACGGTGGTTTGCGTTTTGAGGCTACCCCGATATGCGATGTGGCAAAAGTATTGGAGCGCCGCTACAATTGTCGCATTACTTTTGCGGATGGGCAGGTTTTCAATAATCTTATATCGGGCGAGCACGACAATCAAAGTCTTGAGGCTGTCCTGCAATCCATCGAATATACCAGTGGCATTCATTTCCGTATTACTGGAAATCATGTGTTGCTGTATAAAGACAAAAAGTGAAATGAACCTATCATTGTCGTCCTTCCCAACGCCTGTTGTCCGGTAAGACGGAATTCCCTTCAGAGTCTGCCGGATATTGTGCGTCTGCGCTTTCAAGGAAACAATCATTTCTTTCAGCATTTCCTACGTTTCCCGGAGATATTGCGCGGAGAGTTCATGACGTTCTTCCGGGTCTTCCTTTAAATTATATAGAACGCAGTCCGGGTGTTCAGGATGTTCGGAGTTATAATAATATACCGGTTTCTAGTCTTCCTTGCGATATTCAAATTCCGCCCCCTTCTTTCCCCATAGGGGAGTGGGTGAACTGTCACCCGAAGATTTGCCCCTGCTTTCAATCGGTGTGGCAAAGGCTTGCCCGCATCCGGCTTGTCCGAGTCGCTGTAATGGCTCCAGAGGCGTTTGCCTTTCTCAAAACGGTTGATGCATTCTCCTTATATCGTCTGCTAAAAAAATGAGATTAGGCTTTTCTTGTGGTGTCAAGCATGCGCTCGATACCAATAAACCATCTTCTTATGTGCGTATAATCTTTGTACTCGACAAAGATAAAATTTCTCGGGAAATACGGGTTGTCTTTTAAGACCTGCTTTTTGACTTTAATAATTCATGCAGATAAGCAGTAGCAAGAGGTCAGCTCCCGTTGAAGAATATTTTTTCAGATAGGCGCGCAGAATGCGAAGGGAAGAAGATATGTGCTCCTGAACAGTGTTGACAGATATGCCCAAGGCTTCGGCTATTTCTCGGTGTGACATCTGTTCCTCGCGGCTCATGCGGAATATTTCACGTTGACGTTCTGTAAGTTGTTGCATGCCACTGGCTATCAGGCGGCGCAAATCGTTGGCCAAGATGCGCTCTCTGGTATCATCCGTATAGTCCACAGCCTGTGCCAGAATCTGTTCCTTTAGTTTGCCTTGATGTTCCAGGTCGCGTAGCTGGTTGAGTACCCGGTTGCGGACTATTGTATACAGATACGAAGAGAAAGATGTATTGGGATTGATGAAACGTCGGCTTTGCCAAATGAGGGCGAAAGTGTCTTGAAAGATGTCTTCGGCATACTCTTGCGATTTAAGGAAACGCATGGCAAAATACATCAGTCTGCTCTTGTAAGAGGCATACAGTTCGCAAAAGGCATCTTCATCTCCTTCTATCAGGCGAAGAACCAATTCGCGTTCATCTATTTGTTTTTCGACCACATTCATCACATATGGTATTTACAGATTGCAAAAGTATCTTTTGGATGTGACAAATGTATGAAAAAGACTGGAAAATATGAAACAATAGGAGCAATTATTATTCTATTCGTATCGTTAGGTCGTTTTATGTCCTATTCATGAAAAGCCCTAAAAGATAGGAAATCATGTCTCCGGCTACTTCTTTTAGGGCTTGGTTTTTTTAAAACTTGTATGCACAATCTATGCCAAAGATATTTTTCCGTCCGTCAGCTTCCCATTGCCGGCAATAGAAAATATCCGCTTCCCAACGCTCCGAGAAAAGCGGCGTCTTCATCCCGACTCTATAGCGCATACGCATAATGTCAAAATTATCATGCTTCCCCAATCCGTTATACATTTCTACAGAGGCATAAGGCTCCATTTTACAACGGCGAATGTCGTACGCTATTTTTAAGCGTGAACGGAGCCGGAACTCTTTTTCTTCCTTGTTCCATGTATGTTGAAAACGTTCACGCAAATCGACTTTCATTCGCATCCATTTGGCCGAAAGTGTACCATCCGCATGATAGCGGTGCCTGAATTTCCATCCGTCTTCTCCGCGGTTGCGGTAATGCACCTCATATCCGGCACCTATTCTGAAGAAAGAAAAAAACTCGTATTTAGCTGCGATGTCCAGTCCCAGACGGTCTGTCATGCTGACGTCTCCTTTCGTACGCCATTCTAATCCGCTGGAAAGTTCCAGACGTTTGTTCACTTCATATTGCATGCCCATTTTTAGCCACGTTGTATAATCCACCGTTTGTGCGCGGGCTTTATAAGCTGTTCCCATCAGGCAAACGGCCAACACGATAAATACACCATTCCAATAAAATCCCATTCTCTTCTTTAAATTAACAATTCTTCTTTCCCGAATTCCATACAAGTATAGCCAATATGACGGATAATAATGCGGCACCTATCCAGAACCAATTAATATAGGTAAAGTCGTAGACTTCTACTCCGTTAATCATCCGTTTATTTCCTTCAATCAATATTCCGCTCATAATGTCTTGCACTCCAGCACCTATATAGCTGGCAATGCCTACAATACCCAAAGCGGCACCCGATGCGTTTCGTGGAGCGATGTCTACCGCCATCAGTCCTCCTAAAAAACAGAGTAATACTCCTATACCGGAGCCAAATAACACCATTGCGAGGATATCCAGCCAGAAATGTACACCGGGAACCAACAGGAAGAGGCAAAGTGCCACTACATTCATCAGCCCGAAAATCAATGCAGGTACATTCCGTCGACCGCTAAAAAAACGGTCTGAAATGACACCTGAAAACATCGTTCCGATGATGCCACATACCGAACTGATCGAGATAATAAAACTGGCATCCAGTGTATCATACCCCTTTTGCGCTTCCAGATAAAATACCCCCCAACTGTTTACCGCATAACGGCTAATGTACATAAAAGCACTGTTAAGAGCCAGAATCCAAATGGCAGGATTGCGAAGTACCGCTTTCTGCGCACGGTTGAATTCCTCGGAATCGGATGTGCTTTCCGATTGTTGTTCTTTGGAAACATTTACGGCTGGCAATCCTTTACTTTGTGGAGAATCGTGAAAAAAACGCCACACGATGAATGCACCGGCAATGCCGATGAGTCCGGCTCCCAGGAATCCGTACCTCCAGCCCAAAGCGCTCACGATGGAAGCTATGACAATAAATGTCAATGCCTCGCCGATGTTATGGCTGGCACTCCAGAAACCGTAAAAAGAGCCTCGCTTTTTGTCATCAAACCAACGTGAAAGTCCCACCACACAAGAGGCTGCTCCCATCGACTGAAACCATCCGCTTATTCCCCACAGAATCGCAAAAAGAATAAACGAATGGATGAAACCTAAACACAAGTTGACCAATGCCGTTACAAGTAAACCTGTAGACATAAAACGGTTAATATTGCTACGGTCTGCCAAGAAACCGTTGGTCAGTTTCCCTATCGCATACGTAAAGAATAAAACCGACCCAATAATTCCCAACTCCGTTTCCGAGAAGATACCTTCCTCTACAATAGGTTTCTTTACCACGTTCAGACTCAGTCTACACACATAGTAAAGTCCGTAACCTATCGTGGCAGAAAGAAAGGTAGACCATTGAAAATTCATAAGCCTACGTTGAGTATCTTCTGTATAATTTACAGCAACAGGAGAAGAGACCTTATAAAAACGAATTATTTTTTTTATGAAATCCATCTTGTCATTCAATTAATTAATTCAAATTCATTTGAACTTAACATATTCTATAAATGCATGTAAACTGCATATTTGGATTTGTTGTCATTCTATATATTAGACATTATATCGAATAAGGTCTGAGGGTAGTGATAATCATAAGCCCTGTTTTTTTATTCTGTATAAACTCTATTATTTATGAATTCCTCTTTGTCTCAAATATTCCAATAAATAATCCGTTCGGTCTGTTTGAATAATAGTAGCACCCAATTTATCTATTAAGTATCCATAGCCTGCATCTGGATTTTCTAATGACATATCATCGTCATGGCCTCCGGCCATCGTGTCCCATAATGTATTATACCATATTTTACTTTTGCCTTCCAGTAAGTCTTTTACAACCAAAGGAGCTTGACAGGTATCACTTACAAATAACAGTTCAAAAGCTACAGGCTTTAACTTTTTCATAAAGTTTTCTATATCTTGAATTGCTCCGGGTTTATCTATATGCACAATGGGCATGTATAGAATTTTATCTAAATACTTGCCTAAATCGCGCTTTACTTCTGCGACAGGTTGGTTCCCTTTCATGATAACCTGCTTGGTAGTTCCTGTTTTTTCAAGAATAGGGAATATTTCATCAAAAATGGGATAGGCTTTATCTAAGTTCACTAAGACTCGTCCTTTTGTCAACAATAACGCTTCTTCAAGAGTTGGAACACGATGTTTCGTTTTTAGGGAAGCGCCGTTTTTCAAATATAAAGTTTTAATGCTGTCCAAAGTCCAATCGGCAATCTTTCCATGACCGGTTGTTGTCCTATCCAGAGTCTTGTCATGCATCAAAATCAATTTTCCGTCTTTCGTTTTTTGCACATCCAATTCCACAACATCTGCTCCTTGCCTGATAGAGTGTTCAATGGCTGCCAATGAATTTTCTGGAGCATAACGCCAGTCCGCACGATGGGCAACTACAATTACTTCTTTGTTTTGAGGGTCTGTAATTCTCTTATAAATATCTTCAAATCTTTGTTGGGCATAACTGCTTAATGTTGAAAGCAGAATAACCCCTATTAGTATTATTTTCATCATAATCTTTTATTTTTTTTCTATTAGCGATAACCTTTTGATTTCAAATATTCATCTGCAATCTCAAAGTAATCAGTCTGCACGATATGATTGCGCTTATTTATCATGCTTACTAATCCAGAGAAGTTCCCTTGTAATGTATATTCGTCATATCTTCCTACTATATTTGAAAAAACAGGAAAGCCTGCATTTGATATTTCCTTAGACAAGACACCTTCCATTGCATCTTCCGTGGACAATTGCATCACGATACATTTTTCCGGAAAACGGGATGAGTAAAACTCTATATCCGCAGAACTCTCAATCATGGGATGAAGCAACAGGTCGGCATTTGCCTGAATCAAATCCGTTGCATAGTTTCTATCCGTAGATATATACAACATCACTTGGTCAGACATTTCTGCATCATCCAATAGTGCGGCTACTTTATGGGCAGGAATGTCTTTATTTGCAATGTCTAAATTTAGGAATATATTCCCTTTTGCTTCCGCTAACGCTTCCTCTAAAGTAGGAACTGTTTCATTGGAAGATACATTTCCGGATTTCAAATGATAGCATTTCAATGCCTCATATGTCATAGTTGATACATTTCCACTACCGTCTGTTGTACGGTCAATGCTCTCATCGTGCATCAGTACTAATATTCCGTCCGAAGTCATTCGTACATCTAATTCTATCATGTCAACCCCTGTATGAATGGATCTACGTATCGCTGATAATGAATTTTCCGGAATGTTTTCTTCTATTCCTATTTTTGTATTACCCCGATGAGCACACAACCATATGTTAAATGAAGGAGCATTTAATAATTCGTGTATTGCATCTTTTAATGACAGTTTTTCTGAAGGAACTTCGGGCGGTATGCCCGAAGTTCCTTCAGTATCTTCACACGATGTCATGCAGCATGGCAGAAGTGTGCAAAATAAAATATAGAATACAATTCTTCTCATGATAAATTAATTTTGAGCTGAAATGTGTTGTGCATTTTTCCCTTTCATCGGCCATGCTGATTGTGCAGGTCCTACTACACCTTCATCCTCTAAAGCTATTAACACACTTTGTGATGAGTTATTTGTGTTGGTTACGCCGATATAAATACTACCATCTGTACCGATGACCGGCGAACTCCAGATTTTTCCGGCACCGGCTTCCCATCCGTTATTCATAGAAGAACCGCTCTCAGCTATCAAAGCTGCTAAATCTCGTTTTAAAATAAGCGGATCTTCCGAACCGTCCGATTTAATAATGTAGTAATTACCTGATTGAGTCCCAAAATGAATATTTCCGGCTTGATCCACAGCGGCACATCCACTTACGTCTTCAGGTATGCCATAACGCCATTTAATGCTACCGCTATTGGAATCTAATGCGATGATACCTCCTGTAGCTTCACCCGAAGCGCGTTTCACTGTTACAATTACACTTCCATCTACTCCAATCACAACTCCTCCTTGATCTTGCGTACCGACATTACCTAATTCCGTACGCCATTTTTCAAGTCCGTCGCTGCCTATTGCATAGGCCATTGTACCTATTCCAAAAGTTCCTATACCATAAATTGTGCCATCTGAACCAATAGCCAAAGAAGCATTCATATTTTCCGAGGGTTTGTCATCTCCAGAATTGAATATTTGCCATGACCACATGACATTTCCTCCTGCATTTAATGTAGCGGCAGACGCACCGAACAATCCGTTCTTACCTCCAGACCAGATGATGGTTTGGTCCTGTGTCAAAACCAATCCTCCTGATACTCCACCAGATGGACCTCCCGTGTTGTCGGAATTTGAAACATAACCTACTCTGTAACCGGTCTGTTTGTCTACTGCAAGAACTGATCCTGTAGAACCTCCATTGCCCATGTATACATGTTCCTGACCAATGGCGCAAGTAAGATAATTTATTCTCGGAGTTGAGGCTTCACCTTTATTCCAGAACCCTGTTCCCGCATCTCCTGCAACGACCCATTTTTTTGTACCATCAGGATGGATGGCATATACACGTCCGATACTTCCACTCTTATCCCCACTGCCTACGTAGATTGTTCCATCTTCATCAATGCTTGGTGTAGTATGCGTATTACCTTCCGGTGATGCTCCATCTGCACTTGTCCACAAATCAAAGGCCCAGATCTGCGAACCGTCTTCTGCTGAAAATTTACGAAGCATATGATCATTGGATGTCATATAGATATAATTGTCATGGCTGATAGCCGGTGATGTGGAACGAATATCGCCCAAATATTCAGAAGCAATCCATTTCAGTTTCATATTACCGACCTCCGGTAACGGTGGTTGTTCTATAGTCAACAGTTTTTGTGACATAGCCATACTCCCATCCGAATCCTTTACGGTCAATGTAACGATATATGCGCCATTAGTCTCATATGCTAATGTCGGATTTTCTTCTGTGGATGTTTGTCCGTTTCCAAAATCCCATTGGAAAGTATATCCTCCACTTCCTCCTACTGATTCATTGATGAACTCAACCTGATCACCCGCATAATATAATGATTTGCCAAAACTGAATTTTGAAAGTAATGCGTTTTCTTTTATATCATTAGTACATGCTGAAGCAAACAATAGCAGGAATAAACAAACCGTTGCGTAGACACTTTGTCTAACAGGAAATATATTAGCTTTCATAATCTCACTTTATAAAATTAGTAACCAGGGTTTTGAGGATAGTTTTCCGTTCCGGCCAAGTCGATTTCGGTTTGCGGTATCGGAAAATACATCAGATAATCACGGCCATTTAAAGATTTAAATAAATCCAAACGGTTTGTGCGTTTCAAATCATACCATCTTTGACCTTCCGCATAGAATTCCCGGTGGCGTTCATCCAGAATTTGATTTTGAAAATCGGTCTCATTCATTGACGTTGGAAGATTGATTTTCTCATAACGGTGTGACATGAAATCACGCAAAACACCCAGACCGCTCACATTACCCAATGCTTCGGCTTTAATCAAATACATCTCAGAAAGACGAGCTACTATAATAGGAGTCTGAGAGGGTTGTTCATTGACAACGAATTGCCCGTCAGAACCATTCGGGATTTTTAATATCCGGCTATTATCTTCATTAAATACAGCTGGTCTTCGCAAATCTCCCTCTTTCTCAGAGGTATTTGCGTACAGACTCTCGTAGCAATCATCTGCCGGAGAGTAATCCCATGTGGGATCTATGTCATTAATTTTTTGGTAAAAGAGCAGCAAGCTTGATGTGCGTTTGTTGGCCAAGGTCAGTATCAGTTCTTTACTATTCGAATTGTAAATGAACATGTCTGCATATTCCACAGAACTTGTACTTAATGTAAAATTGGCGTTATTAATGACTTTGTCTGCATACTGAATAGCTTCGTCATAACGTTCTAATGATAGAAAAACTCTTGCTTGCAAAGCATTGCACGCTGCCAACGAAACATAATATTTATCCGTAAAATCTGATAGCAAAGCTTCTGCGTTTGACAAATCTTCCGTAATAAAGTTCCAAACGTCCGTTTCCGGTGAAATAGGTACTGTGTCATAAGTCCGTTTTTTCAAAATAGGAACTCCTCCCCAGCGTATGACCAGGTTGTAATAAATCAATGCTCTAAAATAGTATGCTGTACCTCCGGCTTTCTTGGCAATACTTGTTTCTTTGTTTTCAAGAGTTTCATAAGTTTCAACTAAGAAATTTACTTGCTTCAATGTCGTATATGCCTTTTGCCATTTGTCTAATACCTCACTTGTACTAGGTGCCATCAGCATAGGGTCGTTTAATGAAAATCCGGGTCCGGCCTTAAAATTTTCGCCTTTTACATCACCGTCCATATAAAAATCAAAAACAAACTCTTCCATATCTGCATATACACCATTAATCAGTTTCTCCATGTCAGAGTCGCTTAGTTCGCTTTGGGGTATTGCATCTTTAGGTATCATTTCATCCAACATGCCTGAACAACCGGAAAATGCCAGCGACATGGTAAACCCTATAATAAAGATAGATAACTTTTTCATAATCATTTTCTATTAGAAATTAACATTCACTCCAAAAATAAAAGTTCTTAAGACGGGTTGTAATCCAAAATCAACTCCATAGTTGGAATCACCCGGACTTCCTGAAAAAGAGGTTTCAGGGTCATATCCTGAATATTTGGTAAAAGTCAACAGGTTGTCCACTGAAGCATATAACCTCAATGAGTTAAGTTTAAGACGTTTGGCTACCTGTTCCGGCAACGTATACCCTAATGTAACCGTCTTTAATTTAAAATAAGAAGCATCTTCCAAATAACGGGTGGATGTTTGAACATTGTAATCATAACTATAACCGGTATGCACGCCTAAACGGACAGGACGAGGAATTGTATTGCTGGTTCCTTCGCCTCTCCAATAGCCATTGGCGACTTCCTTACTAATATTAAAGAATTGTTCAACCGATTCGCCGCGGTCATTAACTTTTACGTTCGACAAAGCCAATCCTAAATGGTCGGTACCTTCCGTTCCATTCATACCTCTCCATGCCGCGACAACCTTGCCGCCTACAGAAAATTGGCCAAACAAAGAAAGATCAAAGCCTTTGTATGAGAAGTTCGAAGTTATACCACCGTAAAAATCCGGGGTTGCCTTACCTACATTCATTCGGTCTGCGTCAGATATGTCACCATCATTGTTAACATCACGATATTGGACATCACCGGCTCTTACCCCTTTGGCATATAATTTTTCAGGAACATCGGAGTCTCTCTGATAAATTCCAATCATGTCAAGCATATAGTAAGTACTTATAGGCTCTCCGTTAATAAGAGCATGCATACTGCCTCCCAATAAGTTACTTCCACTGCTCGGAACAATATACATGTCCGTATTCTCAATGAGTGACAATAGTTTGTTCTTCACAAATGAAATGTTTCCGTTCAGTTCCCATTTAAAGTCACCATCAAAAATCTTGCCGCCTAAAGACAATTCAACACCTTTATTTTCCAAAGAACCAATATTGGATTGCAGAGTAGTATAACCAGTTGTCGCATTGACAGGTTTGCTAAACAACAAGTCTGTAGTCTTCTGATAAAAAGCGTCAAAAGAAAGATTCATGCGGGAATTGAACATTTCAACATCTAAACCTACATTGAATTGGCTCGCTTTTTCCCATGTCAACTCTCTTGCGTCCTGCGAAAGCTGAAAACCGGCAGCACCATTATACGAGCCTCCGCTGGCACTAATCAATGAAAGCGGAGCATAATTGCTTACACCAGCCATACTTCCCGTCTGTCCCCAGCTAAGTCGCAATTTTGCATCATTAACATATTTATTTTGGGGGAAGAACTTTTCATTGGAAACTCTCCATGCGAAAGAAGCGGAGGGGAAATAACCATACCTTTTACTTTTGGCAAAACGGGAGGAACCGTCACTACGCAGAGAAGCGTTCAGAATATAACGGTTGTCCCAGTTTAATGCAATTCTGCCAAAATAGGATTCCAACGCATAAGACGTATAATCAATATCAGCCGGATAGATATTCGGTCCGACATTAATCAAATCAAAGCTGGATGACGGATAAGCCCCATTGGCATAATTATCGCTCATGGCTCCAAACTGGCTATATGTATATTTCTCAAAAGAATGACCTAACATGACAGAATAGGTAAGCTGTTCCCATTCATTATTATACGAAAATATGTTATCTATCACGTAGCGCAAACTCTGATCCCGTTGTTCGGTTAAGGCTCCCCATCCGCTACTGTTTTTACGTGCATCGTGTTTATCAGACAATTTCTTTTTCTCATTATCCAGAATTCCATAAACACTTACGGTAGGAGTGTATTTAAAACCTTTAAAAGGCGTAACTTCAACACTGAATATACCGGATAATTGGTATTTGTTTAAAGTCCAATCTTCTTCTTTAATCAACATAACGGGGTTATGTCGCAATATCTCTGTTCCATTGACCTTGTAAGTACCATCTTCATTATAAGGAGAATACCAGGGCTGTTCTTCACGTGCAGTTCTTAACACCTTTAAGCTTGTACTATTTTCCTCCAATTTATCAGTACTGCTTACCGCGGCTGCTAAGTTCATGTTCAGACGAAAGATTTTATTGATTTTATGTGAAAACTTCGCACGGAAATTATATTGGTCATATTGGCTTTTCTTTAGATAGCCCTCTTGTGTATTGGCAGCAATAGAGGTAAAGAAAGTCGTTTTCTCGTTACCGCCTGATACACTTAACGATCCGGTGGCCGTCATTGCGGTGGAACGTGAGATTTCATCAACCCAGTTTGTCTCTTGTATGACAGAAGGAACGTAAAGAGACAAATTTGTCCCCATCTGTACATTATAGTTATCAATTGCCGCTTGCATTGTATTCATGTATTCTGTTGCATTGGCCATTTCAATATCTCTTCCCATTTTCATAAAGCCATATCTGGCCGCGAAATCAATATTCGTTTTTCCGCTTTTCCCCGATTTTGTCGTGATGATAACAACACCGGAATTTGCGCGTGAGCCATAAATAGCCGCAGCCGAAGCATCCTTCAATACTTCCATACTCTCAATGTCATTGGGATTTATATTCGGATATTTTTCACTGGGTATTCCGTCTACTACATATAAAGGAGAACTGCCGCCACTGATAGACCCTATACCACGAACCGTTACATTCGGTGCTTCGCCGGGTTGTCCGGAAGCATTGGAAACATTTACGCCGGAGACACGTCCCTGTAACATCTTGATAGGGTTAAAATCATTACCTTGCTCTATGTCGTCCATTTTTACTTTGCTAATTGACGTCGTAACAAGCTTTTGCGACTGCACTCCATAACCGACTACTACTACTTCATCTAATATTTCAGTATCTTCAGTCAATGTTACATTGGCTAGTTGTGAATCATTGGCTGCAAACTCCACAGTCTGATAGCCTATATAAGAAATCTGTATAGTTGCATCTTCAGGTACATTGGGCAATACATAGTTTCCGTTCACATCGGTAATGACACCGTTTGAGGTCCCTTTAACTAATATATTGGCACCAATGATTGAAAATCCGTTAGAATCAGACACTGTACCTCTGATCGTTTTTATTTTTGGCTGCTTGTCCTTATTGGCTGATTTTCCTATTGTAATCGTATTATTATCCCTATTGAAACTTAATTGTGATTGAGCTGAAATCTCGTCCAAAACAGAGTTTAGAGGAGTATTGTTCGCCTGAATGGTTACACGGGGGGCACGGTCTACCAATTCTTGGTCGTAAAAGAACTTTAAGTTGGTCTGTTTGTTTATTTCCTGCAAAACAATCTCCACTTTTTCATCCCTTACATTCAATGTGACGTTTTCATTCTGCTGAGCCTGAACCCATATAGGCATGGCTGACATACATACGAATAGCAAAAAAACTAAAAATGAGTTTACATTTTTACTTTTCTTCCTTAGCTTAGAAAGATAATTCATAACTTTGTGCGTTTTTAGTAATTAAGATAAATTATTAGAAACAAGAGTCGAATCAGGCATGTCCCAGAACCTGCAAGCGGGTCGAAACGAATGGAGATTCGGGGAATGTCGCAACTCGCATAGGGGTGGCTTCTATAGCTGCCTCTATGTTACAAAAATATTCAGGTCTCTGCTTTCATAAGATTACATTTTAGTTAAACATGTTTTTAAGGTTCTCTATTCATTATACACACGGATATTAGATTTCTAGGACTTAATTAACATTCTTTAGGCTTCTGCTCTCAAAATAACTGGTGAGATTCTGCTGTAGTTGTTGGAACGTTGTCTTGATAATGTCGTTTCCCGTTTGGGAATTGCTCCGACGCGTGCCGTTGTCCGTCAGTTGGTAAGTTGTCGCATGTACCTGAAAGAACTGACATCCCTGAGAATATTAAGGAACATTTGATTGTGGATTTGTACTCTGGCATTAATTGGATATAAAAGAGGATATGTCAAAGCGATGTGTCCTTTTTGTTTGCGCGTAAGCCTCAACCTTTGTCGCAAAAGTATCCAAGGATAAATAATAAAGTATCGTTGGATAAATGGCAAAGTATTCAATAATATTTCGGCAGGCAACCAGAGATACTTGGAAATCCGCTGGCACAAGTTTATGGCTATATCAATCAATGGACTTGCAACCGTGTCTTAGGATTGACCTTAAATTTATATGCGACAATAGCGGCTGTCACTATGAACCTGATAGTTGCAGTCGCTATTGTTTTGTGGTAGCCCCGAGGGGAATCGAACCCCTATCTAAAGTTTAGGAAACTTCTATTCTATCCGTTGAACTACAAGGCCTTGAAATAGGGGGAATAGGTATCTCCCTTTATTTTGGCTGCAAATATACACATATTTTGCCGATTTTCAAGAAAAAGTTTTGTTAATCCGATTAACTTTACGACATTTGTAGGCCTTAATCTGTGAAAGACATGACAATAATAGGAACAATTAATCAATAGAAAATCGTAAGTTATGGCAAACGACATGATGGTAAAAGACCTGGAGGAAGCGGTTGTTCGTTTCTCGGGCGATTCCGGCGATGGTATGCAATTGGCCGGTAACATCTTTTCTACAGTTTCGGCCACGGTGGGTAACGACATCAGCACATTTCCCGATTATCCGGCCGATATCCGTGCTCCGCAAGGCTCGTTGACGGGTGTGTCAGGATTTCAGGTGCATGTTGGCGCAAAGAAAGTCTATACGCCAGGTGACCTGTGCGATGTGTTGGTGGCTATGAACGCTGCGGCCTTGAAAACACAATACAAGTTTGTAAAGCCGAACGGCACTATTATTATTGATACGGACGCTTTCCAGAAATCTGACTTGGAGAAGGCTGCTTTCCACACGGACAACCCCATTGAGGAAATGGGAATCAAGCAGGAAGTAATAGCCGCTTCCATCACTACGATGGTGAAAGACTGCCTGGCCGATACGGGCATGGACAACAAAGCCATGCTGAAATGCCGCAACATGTTTGCTGTAGGCTTGGTGTGCTGGCTGTTCGACCGCGACCTGAAGATTGCTGAAGACTTCATCCGCGAGAAGTTCGCTAAGAAACCTGGTGTGGCTGAAGCCAATATCCGTGTTATTCATGCCGGCTGGGATTACGGACACAATACGCATGCCAGCATATCCCACGCTACGTGCCGCATTGAGAGCAAGGAGAAAGTGCCCGGACGCTATATGGATATCACGGGCAACAAGGCTACGGCATATGGCTTCATAGCTGCTGCCGAGAAGGCAGGATTGAAACTTTTCCTCGGCTCTTACCCGATTACTCCCGCTACTGATGTGCTGCACGAGTTGTCCAAGCACAAGTCTCTGGGCGTCATGACCGTGCAGTGCGAAGACGAAATCTCCGGTTGTGCCACTGCAATTGGCGCTTCGTTTGCCGGAGCATTAGCGGTTACGTCCACTTCCGGTCCCGGTGTCTGTCTGAAGTCGGAAGCCATGAACCTGGCTGTCATTACCGAACTCCCGCTGGTGGTGCTCGATGTGCAACGCGGTGGACCTTCTACGGGCTTGCCTACTAAGTCGGAACAGACTGACCTTTTGCAGGCACTTTTCGGACGTAACGGCGAAAGCCCTATGCCGGTGATTGCCGCTACCTCACCCACCAATTGCTTCGATGCCGCTTACATGGCCAGCAAGATTGCTTTGGAGCACATGACTCCGGTGGTACTGCTCACCGATGGTTACGTGGCCAACGGTTCGGGCGCTTGGCGTTTGCCTAAACTGGCAGAGTATCCTGCCATCAAACCTCCCTACGTTACTGAGGCCATGAAGGGACACTATGCCCCCTACCTGCGTAACGGCGAGACCGGTGTGCGCTACTGGGCTATCCCCGGGCAAGAAGGCTTCACGCACATTTTGGGCGGGCTGGAGAAGGATAGCTGGACGGGCGCTATCTCTACCGATCCGGAGAACCACAACCTTATGTGCCGCTTGCGTGCCGAGAAGGTGGCCAGAATACCTGTGCCCGATGTACAGGTAGAAGGACATGTGAACGATGCGGACCTGCTTATCGTAGGCTTCGGAGGTACGTACGGTCACTTGCACTCAGCCATGACTACGATGATACAGCAAGGACAGAAAGTGGCCTTGGCTCACTTCAGCTACTTGAATCCGCTACCCAAGAACACGCCCTACGTACTGAAGCGTTATAAAAAGGTGGTCGTAGCCGAGCAGAACCTTGGACAGTTTGCAGCCTATCTGCGCATGAAGGTAGACAACTTCACGCCCTACCAGTACAACGAAGTCAAAGGCCAGCCGTTCGTTATCAGCGAACTGGTAAAAGCATTCACCGAAATCATCAACCAATAAAAGGAGGATACATCATGAGCGAAAACACTACATATACAGCACAAGATTTCAAGAAAGGACAACCTCGCTGGTGTCCGGGCTGCGGTGACCATTTCTTCTTGGCCTCCCTGCACAAGGCGATGGCTGAAATAGGCGTGGCTCCCTGGCAGACGGCTGTCATATCCGGTATCGGATGCTCCAGCCGATTGCCTTATTACATGAACACCTATGCCATGCAGACTATACATGGCCGTGCGGCGGCTATCTCTACCGGCGCTAAGGTGGTCAATCCCAATCTGGCTGTCTGGCAAATATCGGGTGATGGTGACGGATTGGCTATTGGTGGCAACCATTTTATCCATGCCGTACGCCGCAACATCGACATCAATATGATATTGCTCAATAACCGTATCTACGGTCTGACCAAAGGGCAGTATTCACCTACTTCGCCGCGCGGTTTCGTCAGCAAGTCATCACCCTACGGTACAGTGGAAGACCCCTTCCATCCTGCAGAGCTTTGTTTCGGCGCCCGCGGACGTTTCTTTGCCCGCGCCGTGGCTACCGATGCCGCCGGTACGGTGGAGATTCTGAAAGCTGCCTACCGCCACAAAGGCGCCGCCGTGTGCGAGATATTGCAGAACTGTGTTATCTTCAACGACGGCACGCATGCCTCTGTCTATAAGAAGGAAGACCGTGCCCGCAACGCTATCTACCTGGAGCACGGCAAGCCTATGCTCTTCGGCGAGAATAAGGAATACGGTCTGATGCAGGAAGGTTTCGGCCTGAAAGTGGTGAAGCTGGGCGAGAATGGCATCACGGAGAAAGACATCCTCATCCATGACGCCCACTGCCAGGACAACACCCTGCAACTGAAGCTCGCTCTGATGGAAGGACCGGACTTCCCCGTAGCTCTCGGCGTCATCCGCGACGTGGAAGCGCCCACCTATGACGAGGCCGTACATGCCCAGATAGAGGAAGTCAGCGCGCAGAAGAAGTACCACAACTTCGAGGAACTGCTGATGACCAACGATACGTGGGAAGTGAAGTAACCCTCTCTGTAGCCGATAGTTTTGCCCTGTTTTTTCTCCTCTTTCGGGGAGGGAAGCAGGGCTTTTTTGCGGGTGTACGTTGTTTCCAGGCACCGTATGAACCTGTCGAAATCATAGTTAGTTTTGCCTCAAAAGATAGTTAGTTTTGCTTCAAAAGATTGTATGGTTTGAGGTAAAAGTCCGTATGTTTTTTTGTTTACAAGTCCGCAGCGTGAATTGGAACACGGAAACGTAAAGGTACGGAGGTTTGACATCCCGGTCTGTAAACGGCCCGACTATCTTTCTCCGCAAACAGTTGAATGTCTTGTTATTATGGTGAAATTCTAAGGATTAAACGCTGTAGCAAAGGTGAAAGATGAAAAATATGATAGTTTAACCCGCTTCATCTTTTGCCTCATAAGCCGGTAGACAAACAGTATAACGGAAACTTGGAATATTTCTTGCGACTTTTAGGACTTTCAATAATAATCTTTTATATCTTTGCAGCGTCAAACTATCAATAAAAGTTATCATGAACAAAAAGCTTAAAAACAGAGTGCTTCAAGGACTGTTGTTATTGTCGCTGCTGGGCATGGCCGCATGTGTGGACAATGACTATGACTTGAGTAAGGATGTAGACATGACCATTACGGTAGGTGGGGAAAACCTGAGCATTCCGGGAAGTAACACAGACTCCATTACTTTGGCCAAAATCTTTGATCTTGACCCGGAAAGCGATGTACAGGCCGATGTGAATGGAGACTACGCATTGACTGTAAACGGTACGGGGAATGAGACGACGGTGAGAATTGAGGATGTAACCATCGAGCAGAACCAGATTGAAACGGAGCCTTCCTCTTCGGAACTGTACTTCCGATATGCCTCGGCACAGGCAACCGAAGCAAACGTGGACGACCGGACTTCCTTTGTCGTTGATAAGACGGATGTGACCGAGGATTTGGTGGCGTTATACCAAGCCCAGGTTGTTTCGACAGCTACGTTGGACTTGAGTTTCAACGGTAGTGTCCGTCAACTGCATTTGGCGCAAGGTTTCCAAATCTCCTTTCCTGCTTATATGACTATCCAATGTAACGACTCCCGATTCTACATGGACGGCCATGTACTGACCTTTGCCGAGGACGTGGCCATTCCCAGAGGCGACATCTTGTCAATCCCGCTTACCATTTCGGCCATCGACTTTGGACTGATGGGGCATGGGGAAGGATTGGTAGAACGTGGTCACTTGATTATCAACGGTTCCATTCCGGTTGCAGGTCGCACCTATCTGAATGCGGATGATTTCATCTCCCAGCAAGACGTCCGACTGACGCTGAACACTGATTTGAATTTTAATGCCATCCGTCTGACGGAGGTGACTGCCATGGTAGACCCGCAAATTGATATCACCATCGATCCGGTAGCGATTAACGATTTGCCGGAATTCCTGCGAAACGAAGAAGTTAAAATAGACATGACGGACCCGAAAATCTATTTATACATCACGAACGGGGCTCCGGTTGCCGTCGACTTCAGCGCCGACATGATACCTTATAAAGACGGGCAACAGTTGAATACGGTTGCCATAGGCGATAAAGCAGGAGGCACGGAAGCCATTGTTATTCCGGCTAACACGTCCGATTATGTAGTCTGCCTGCACCGTCAACAGAGTGCCGATGGCATTGTGGCCGACAAAATCATTACCGTACCGACCATTAATGACTTGATAGCGACCATTCCCGATGAAATCCGGACGGAAAACATCAACGCCCAAGCCGTTCAGGAACCTGTTATCCTGCAACTTGGCAAGGATTATGATGTGGAAACCGGTTACAACGTAGTGGCTCCGCTACAGTTTAACAACGGGACTGAAATTATCTACAACGACCGGATGGACGGATGGAACAGCGACATGAAGGACTTGAACGTGCGTCATGCCGAGGTCGCACTGAGCGCTACGAACACCATTCCCCTGTCCATGGAAATGTCAGTAAACGCTATCGACAGCTATGGTAATGTCATGAGCGAAATCACGGCAACCGTTGAGGGGGACATCAGTGCCGGCAGTTCAGCCACTCCTTCCGTCAATCCATTGACTATCCGCCTGCAAACCAACTCGGACGATGCATTGAGGGAAATGGATGGCATCGCTTACGAAGTAAGAGCGACCGTTCCGACAGAATTCGAAGGAACAATACTAAATGAGAAACAGACTTTGCTGCTTGATAACGTAATTATCACTGTTAAAGGCGGCATAACCGTTGACCTGAATTAAGAACATCCACATCCTATACATTAATAAGTATGAGAACAAAAATATATACTCTCTTAGCTACGCTTGCCTTGACTGGAACCTGCATGACGGTTTCTGCGCAAGCTTTGCATTCCGGCTATTTTCTGGAAGGGTACAACTTCCGCCACCAACTCAATCCGGCATTCTCCGGTGAACGCAGTTACGTCAGCATTCCCCTGCTGGGTAACATCAACATCGGTACGCAAGGCAATATCGGTTTGGGTACTTTCCTGTATCCGCAGAACGACCAGCTTGTCACTTTCATGCATTCCAGCGTTGACGGACAAGATTTTCTGGACGGACTGAAGAACAACAACCGTATCAACGCTAACATCAACCTGACACTGTTGTCCGCAGGATTTAAAGCTTGGGGCGGTTTCAACACAATAGATCTTGGCTTACGTTCAAACACGAGCATGGCTATTCCCTACGACTTGTTCGCATTCATGAAGATGGGGATGAGCAGCCCCGAAACTCATTATCACATGGAAAATTTGGGCATTCAGTCGAACAACTACGTAGAATTGGCATTGGGACATTCACACAAAGTGAATGACAGGCTGAATGTGGGTGGTAAATTGAAATTCCTATTTGGCGGCGCAAACCTAAGCATGAGGATGACCGACATGGACGTAACCTTGTCACAAGACAAATGGATGGTGAAAGCCAACGGTGAAATGAATGCTTCCTTAAAAGGTCTGGTAATGCCTACCAAAGGTGAAAGTGGCAAAGAAGTGACTAATCCCAGTCAGCACGACTTGATAGACTGGGACGAAATCGACGTAGACAGCCCGGGACTGGGAGGTTTCGGTATGGCTGTCGACCTGGGAGCCACCTATAGAATATTGGATGATTTAACCCTCTCGGCTGCTATTCTTGATTTAGGCTTCATTTCATGGAACAATAACGTCAAAGCCGTCACGAGCAACAGTGCATGGGAGTTTGACGGTTTCCATAACATTGCGGTCGATCCGGAAACAGGAGATGATGACCCCAATTCGTTGGACAGCCAGTTGGAAGCCATCGGTGATGAATTGGAAGACTATGCAAGTTTCCACCGCACCGAAAACGGAACCAAACGTTCCACCGTACTGGCCGCTACATTGAATATTGGCGCTGAATATGTTTTCCCCTTCTATGACAGATTGCGCTTCGGCTTTTTGTCGTCTACCCGTATTAACGGACAGTATAGTTGGTCCGAAGGACGTATTTCCGCCAACGTGGCTCCGGTCAAATGGTTCGACGCCAGTGTAAACTACGCTTTATCCTCATTCGGGTCTTCATTCGGCTGGTTGCTGAATTTTCATCCTAAAGGATTGAACTTCTTCATAGGAATGGATCACTTGATGGGTAAGGTCAGCCCGCAATTTATCCCCGTAAGCAATGCCAACATGAATATCAGCTTCGGTTTCAATATTGCGTTTGGCGGATAATCTATAACGGTTACGGGTAACCTATACTACAATAAGAGCAAATGTGTCTTTTTTATGGTTCATCCGGTAAATGCGTAGGTAGAAGATAAAGATTAATCCTTGTCTTCTACCTATGCATTTACCGGATGAGCCTTTTTTATTCCCGTAGAGTGGCACGATTGTATGAAAAAGCCGTTCTGCATTCACATGCAAAACGGCCTGACCTTAAATCTCACTTGTTATGAGATACCCTTATTTACAATTGCAACGGGGCTTCAATTGCTTGAAGAAATCGTTGCCTTTATCGTCTACCAGGATGAAGGCGGGAAAATCTACCACATTAATCTTCCAGATAGCTTCCATGCCCAATTCGGGGTATTCTACACATTCAATGCTCTTGATGCTGTTCATTGACAGAACGGCTGCCGGCCCTCCGATACTGCCTAAGTAGAAACCGCCGTGTTTCTGACAGGCGTCGGTAACCACTTGCGTACGGTTTCCTTTGGCTATCATTACCATGGAGCCGCCGTGGTCTTGGAATTCGTCCACATAGGGATCCATGCGGTTGGCCGTTGTTGGTCCCATAGAACCGCAAGGCATGCCTTCCGGAGTTTTGGCCGGACCTGCATAGAGCACGGGATGGTCTTTAAAGTATTGCGGCAAGTCCTCACCGGCATCCAGACGGGCTTTCAGTTTGGCATGTGCAATGTCACGTGCCACAATTATGGTGCCGTTCAAACTGACACGGGTAGCTACCGGATACTGGGATAAAATCTTGCATATTTCGCTCATCGGTTGGTTCAAATCAATGCGGACTGCATTGCCTTCACCTGCGTTACGCAATTCTTCCGGTATCAGTTCTCCGGGATTGTCGTCCAGTTTTTCAATCCAAATGCCATCTTTGTTGATTTTAGCTTTGATGTTGCGGTCAGCCGAGCAGCTTACGCCCAATCCTATCGGGCAAGAAGCGCCGTGACGAGGCAAACGGATGACGCGGATGTCGTGGGCGAAATACTTCCCGCCAAATTGTGCGCCAAGTCCGATGTTATGGGCTTCCTCCAGCAATTTTTTCTCCAATTCCACATCACGGAAAGCGCGTCCGGTCTCATCACCCGTTGTAGGCAGGTTGTCATAATAATGAGTGGAAGCGAGTTTCACGGTCAGCAGGTTTTTCTCGGCTGATGTGCCACCGATAACGAAGGCGATGTGATAAGGCGGACAGGCGGCCGTTCCCAATGTCTTCATTTTCTCAACCAAGAAAGGTACCAGCGTACCGGGGTTCTGGATACGGGCTTTAGTTTCCTGGTAGAAATAAGTCTTGTTGGCTGAGCCACCGCCTTTTACTACGCACAGGAATTTGTATTCATCGCCTTCCGTCGCCTCGATGTCTATTTGGGCAGGCAGATTACAGCGCGTGTTCACTTCCTCGTACATCGTGAGGGGCGCGTTCTGCGAATAGCGCAGGTTCTCTTCAGTGTAAGTCTTGTATACACCTAATGACAAGGCTTTTTCATCGCAAAAACCGGTCCACACCTGCTGTCCTTTCTCGCCGTGGATAATAGCGGTGCCGGTGTCTTGGCAAAAAGGCAACTGCCCCTTGCTGGCCACTTCTGCATTGCGCAGGAAAGTCAATGCTACATACTTGTCATTGTCGCTTGCTTCGGGGTCGGACAGGATTTTTGCAACCTGTTCGTTGTGCGAGCGGCGCAATAGGAAGTTGACATCGCGGAAAGCCGCATTGGCCAGCATTGTCAACGCTTCAGGGCTTACCTTCAAGATAGGTTTCCCTTCAAATTCGCTTACCGACACGCCGTCCTTACTCAGAAGATAGTACTCAGTGTCGTCCTTGCCCAATTGAAACATGGGCGCATACTTGAACTCGGGTGTTGCCATAATTACTTTATTTTAATAGGGTTGATTTTATCGTAATCCGGGGACAAAGATAATGTAATTTGAGTGCAGAACAATCAAGCCTGCTTGGAATTTTTATGCAAATTATTCAAACCCGCATCCGCTTGAACGCATCAATGTAACTGCCGGGCGTGATGTTGATAACCTCTTTGCCCAAACTCCGGGCGTAGGCATCGAGCACGAAATAGGATTTGAAGGCTACATACATATGATATAATATGGTATAAAGGCGGGCGCTATGCAGATCTTCTTGAGTTACGGTGGCCGCTTGCGAAGTGCCTTGGTCGTAGAAATGTTTTTGATGCATTAACACGATGTTGTCATCTGTCACCCGTATTTCAGGCAGCCATGAATGGTCGGCACCGGCCAAGTAAATGCTCCGGAAAGGCAGGCGCAAGGCAATGGCAATGGATGGTATCAGCACATTGTGAGGACGGGGCACGCCCCAGCCATGACGGAAGACCCAGTTGCAAAATCCTTGGAAACCTTCGATGGGAGTCGTGTTGTAGATGCAGAGTTTGATGTGCGGGTTGTCGGCCAGCAAAGGTTTCCATTCTTTATTCTTCAAGGCACGGGCGGGTACAAAGAGGTGCATATCCCACGTGGTCTTCTTGGCCAATGTACCGAATAATTGTTGCCGTTTCTCGGGCACAATCCAAAAAAGTGGGTCGGCTATCAGGTAGAGTTGGGGGCGCAAACGCTCGAACAGTGGCGAAGTCACGCAGAAGTTAACTGCCAGCAAAGTCTTGTCCGCCACAAAGTTTGGCGCATGGTCTACCGTCTGCTGAAGCGAAGGCCCGTTGGCCAATATCAACAGCTCATCTTTATTGGCGAAATCCGAAGGCAACCGGGTAGCCTGGCGGGATTGGCACACTATTTTCACCACGCTCAAAAAGGTTTGCCACAGCAAGCCCATACGTTTCATTATCTTGTCTCCCATCTGTACACAAATTTGCGGCAAAGATAAAGAGTTTATGGGGGACGGGCAAAAAACAAAGGCTTTTGTGCCAAAAAATCGGCCTAAAAACTGTAATTTTGCTCCGTCATTCACGATATATGCCAGACAAAACCATGAGAGTCTTGTTGATAAATACTTCCGAACGTATGGGGGGGGCTGCCGTAGCGGCCAGTCGCCTGATGGATGCCTTGAAGAATCACGGCATAAAAGCTAAGTTGCTGGTCCGAGACAAGCAGACGGATCAGATTACCGTAGTGGCCTTGCAACACAATTGGCGCATGGTGTGGAAGTTCGTCTGGGAACGCATCGTGATATGGCACGCCAACCACTTCAAGAAGCACAATCTGTTTGCCGTAGACATAGCCAATACGGGGATTGACATCACCTCGCTGCCCGAATTCCAGCAGGCCGATGTGATTCACCTGCATTGGATTAACCAAGGCATGCTATCGCTGAAGAACATCCGCAAGATATTGGAGTCGGGCAAACCGGTTGTATGGACCATGCACGACATGTGGCCCTGTACGGGCATCTGTCACCATGCACGCCAATGTAGCCGCTATCGGCAGGAGTGTGGCGAATGCCCCTTCCTCTATGGAAAGAAACGCAAGCACGACCTTGCCAATCGCATCTTCCGCCAAAAGCAGGAAATTTATGCACGTCATTCCATTACCTTCGTCACATGCAGTCATTGGCTGGAGGAACAGACGCGCCAAAGCGCCCTTGCCATCGGACAACAGATTGTGTGTATACCCAATCCGCTGAACACCAATCTTTTCCGGCCGCACAACAAACGGGAAGCTCGCCTGCGGCTTCAACTTCCTACGAATCGGAGGCTCATACTCTTTGGCGCATTTAAAATTACAGATAAGCGAAAAGGCATTGACTATCTGGTAGATGCCTGCAAACTTTTAGCTGGACAACACCCTGAACTGAAAGAACAGATGGCTGTGGTGACCTTCGGCAGGCAATCGGCTCAATTGGCCGAAATGTTACCTTTTAAAGTGTATCCGTTGGATTACGTGAACAATGAACACCGCTTGGTAGACATGTATAATGCCGTAGACCTTTTTGTCACGCCTTCATTGGAGGAGAACCTGCCCAACACCATTATGGAGGCCATGGCATGCGGTACACCTTGTGTGGGATTCAATGTGGGAGGTATTCCGGAGATGATTGACCATCTGCACAACGGTTACGTAGCCCGTTATAAAGCCGTGGATGATTTTGCCAACGGCATTTACTGGGCACTGACCGACCCGGGATACACCAGCTTATGTGAACAAGCCTGCCGTAAAGCCGTCAGCCATTACTCGGAAGACAGCGTGGCCAAACGGTACATTGACTTATATAACAGGTTGACTGAAAGTTGATATCGCCATGCTCCACCGCCTTACACCAAAGTTTAGCGTCATCACTGTGTGCTACAATGCACAGGCAGTGATTGAAGACACGATACAAAGTGTCATCTCGCAAACCTACCACCACGTGGAATATATCCTCATAGACGGTGCTTCGAAAGACCATACTATGAGTATTGTCAACCGTTACCGCGACCGGATAGCGATTGTGGTGAGCGAACCGGACAAGGGGTTGTATGACGCCATGAACAAGGGCATCCGGTTGGCCACCGGTGATTATCTCTGCTTTCTCAACGCAGGAGACAGCTTCCATGAAGACGACACCCTGTTGCGGATGGCACACTCCATTCACGAGTCTCAACTGCCTGATGTTCTCTATGGTGAGACGGAACTGGTTGATCATGAAGGGCACTTCCTGCGCATGCGGCGTCTTTCCGCTCCCGAAACGCTTACATGGAAGAGCTTCCGTCAAGGCATGTTAGTGTGCCACCAGGCATTCTTCCCCAGGCGCGACCGTGTGGTTCCCTATGACTTGAGCTACCGTTATTCGGCCGACTTTGACTGGTGCATCCGTATCATGAAGCAGTCTGTGGTGCTGCATAACACCCATCTGACGCTTATCGACTATCTGTCGGAAGGCATGACTACACGCAACCGCTATGCTTCGTTGAAAGAACGTTTCCGCATCATGGTAAAGCATTACGGATGGTTCAGCACACTGGCCCATCATGCGTGGTTTGTCTTGCGTTTACTTACTAAGAAGTAACCCGCGCAATTCCTTCACCCCTTCCGATGCGCCTTTCTGAATAATATGGATGGGGCGTGAAGTATGCGCATCTACCGGCTTAGGGTCGATGAGATAGACTTCCGCTTTGCGAGGAACATAATGCAACAATCCGGCGGCCGGATAAACATTCAGCGAAGTGCCGATGATAACAAAAATGTCCGCCTTCTCTGCATATTCTATGGCTACCTCTATCTGGGGAACAGCTTCGCCAAACCATACGATAAACGGACGCAAAGGACTTCCGTCCGCAGCTTTGTCCGTGGCATGGGTTTCAATAGAGGCAGGCGTTAAAGTCTTGATGTAGTGCGGATTGTAGGGGTCGCGGCTGGAACACATTTTCATCAGCTCTCCATGTAGGTGAATGACGTGAGTACTTCCCGCACGTTCGTGCAAGTCATCAATATTCTGGGTTACTACCGTCACATTGAAATCCTTCTCCAAAGCGGCCACTCCGCGATGCCCTTCGTTCGGCTCCACTTCCAAGAGCTGTTTGCGGCGTTCGTTATAAAAGTTGATAACCAGTTCTGGATTGCGGGCATAACCTTCGGGCGTAGCTACCTGCTCAACGGGATATTGGTCCCACAAGCCTCCTGCATCGCGGAACGTACTGATACCACTCTCAGCGCTCATGCCGGCACCGGACAAAACTACCAAGTTTTTCATAATAGACTCCTCCTTTATTAATGAACCTGCAAAAATAAACATTTCGATTGAATAGAAGCACACTCCGTCTTCTGTTTATCAACAAAATCCTTTGGATGTGTGCAGTATTTGGCTTAATTTTGCATTTTATATGTGAAATCATTATATAAAATATTAAAACGGTATGAAGCATCTGCGCTATGTCTGGCTGGTTCTTGCGCTCTTACTGGGACGGATGCCCTCGACGGCACAAGAAGAAACATTTCCCACTTCCACCTTTTCCCTATATGCAGGCCCATCGTGGTATGTCGGAAAGCTGCTTGGCATTACTCGCCAGGCGGATACTTATCGGAATGATTTGCGTAAAGGCATCGCTTGGGAAGCCGATTATTGGTATACCGGCTCACGCTCTTCCGAAAAAGCTGTGAAGGTAGGTCCCGGCATTATCTATCAGGGAGGCTTATACAAAGCCGTTCACGAAGAAGGTGCGGATAAAATAGGCATGCACTACTTGGCTTTGCAGGTGGGTGTGTTTTTCTTCCACAAACATGGTTTATGGCAAGTGGCCGCCGGCCCGGGCTATCAAATCTATAAGGACAAAAGTGTGGTGTATGGGAAACCGCGCGACGTGTCCATGAATAAGCTTGCCTTCAATCTTTCCGGTGGAGGAGAATATTTCCTCTCACGGCATTGGGGGATTTCCGCCAGGCTCAACTGGATTTTATCTTCTTCCAATGCCTATTCAGTGGGCTATCACGGGAAGCGTTGGCAAGTGGACGATCCGCAGACGGGCGGAGGCTACTTCGGACAGTTGTCTTTGCTTTTCGGTGTGGACTATCATTTTTAACACTTTCTCTCATATCTGCAATATCATATGACCATGAAGAAATTTCTATTCCTATTATTAATTCTGGCCTGCGCCTCTTGCACGGAAGACACATCCATTGACCCTACCCTGATGCCCGAAGCTACCACGGAAGGACGGAACACATTTGGATGCCTTTTGGAAGGTTGGGTGTACACAAGCGGACGCTTCGGCCTTCCGCAAGCTGTTTCTCAGACAGATGAGTCCGGTTATAAGGTTATCATCACCGCTCCGGTGGATTTGTTCCGTACATTCACGCTTACGCTGACGAATCCCGTTGCCCATTCCGCCTGTGCCTATACAAGCTCCGAAACCTTAGGTGATGGGGAAGCCTTCATCACTCGCAATGACGGGAAGGTAATCAGCGGCACTTTTCAAGGTGGAAATGTCACGGAAGGACGCTTCGACATCCGTTTTGTGGACAATGATAACGATGGAGGAGGGGGAACGGCCATTGCCTTTCTTTCGCAAAGGCACGGACTTTTCCTTGCGGAGACGTCTTCTTTCTTTCGCAAAGTTGTAGCTGATTGAACGATAACAGGCATAAATAAGAATTTTTAATGTCCTAAACATGGGGCATTCAAATAAAACACGTACTTTTGCGACTCATTTTAAAAACGATATGGACAAATTCAGTTATGCAATCGGCCTGGGTATAGGTCAGAATCTTTTAAGCATGGGCGCAAAGGACATTTCGGTGGATGATTTCGCGCAAGCCGTCCGCGATGTGCTGGAAGGCAATCCTACCGCCATCACACATGTGGAAGCCCGCACCATCGTTAATCACTACTTCGAGGAAATGGAAGCGCGCGTCAATGCCGAAAACATCGAAAAGGGCAAACGTTTCCTGGAAGAAAACAAACAGCGTCCGGGCGTGGTGACTTTGCCCAGTGGCCTGCAATACGAGGTTGTCAAGGAAGGCAACGTGGGACGTTACGCCAAGGTCACCGACCGGGTGCAATGCCATTACGAAGGGACACTGATAGACGGCACCCTTTTCGACAGCTCCATCAAGCGCGGGCAGCCGGCTACCTTCGGAGTCGGCCAAGTGATACCCGGATGGGTGGAAGCTTTGCAGCTGATGCCCGAAGGATCCAAGTGGAAACTGTACATTCCCAGCGAATTAGGTTATGGTGCGCAAGGCGCGGGCGAAATGATACCACCACACAGCACACTGATATTCGAAGTAGAACTTTTGAAAATACTATCTGAATAAATAAACAATTAAAGCAAAATGAAAACAGTAAAATTTATGATGGCTCTGGCAGCTGCCGCCACATTGGCATCCTGCGGCGGGCAGGCTCCGAAAGCCAACTTGCAAAATGACATTGACTCTTTATCGTACGCCATCGGTATGGCACGCACCGAAGGCTTGGAACAATTCCTGTTGCAACAGGGCGTAGATACGACTATGATGCCTGAATTCCTGAAAGGTTTTAACGAAGGCGCTTCCAAAATCAGCCAAAAGGACGTGGCTTACATGGTGGGATTGCAAGTAGGCCAGATGGTAAGCAAAAACTGGGTAGAAGGTTTCAATCAACAAATCTTCGGAAAGGATTCGACCAAGAGCATCAGCCGCGAAAACATGTTGGCGGGTTTTGTGGCAGGCGTAGCCAAAAAGGGCAATTCCATGGATAAGCTGTACGCACAAACTTATATGCAACAGAAGATGGAAATGTTCCGTGAAGAGGCTTTGAAAGAACAATATGCGGATCAAATTGCTGAAGGCGAAAAATTCTTGGAAGAGAACAAGAAGAAAGAAGGCGTGATAACGACCGAAAGTGGCCTGCAATATAAAATCCTGGAAAAAGGTACAGGTGAAATTCCTGCGGACACCAGCTTCGTAAAGGTGAACTATAGAGGTACTCTGATAGACGGCACTGAGTTTGACAGCTCTTACAAACGTAAAGACAAAAACGGGAAAACGCAACCCGCTACTTTCCGTGCTGACCGTGTCATCAAAGGTTGGACCGAAGCACTGACCATGATGCCTGTAGGCTCTAAATGGGAACTCTACATCCCTTACAGCCTGGCATATGGCTCACGAGCTACCGGCGCACATATCAAACCGTTCTCTACCTTGATATTTGAAGTAGAATTGGTGGGCATCGACAAAAAGAAATAAACCCGTCCCCCTGTCAAAACGTAAGTTCTTGCGGATAAGACAAACGCCATTTGGCACAAGTCTTATCCGTTTTTTTATGCTTATCCTCTATTTTTTTTGTCTGTTTCATAGATAAATTAAAATATTTCCCTACATTTGCTTACTATTTGACAATCATACGAAACTCACATTTGTTATATTATGGAAAAAATAGATAGTCTTGACAGGCAAATTCTGGAAATAATTTCTCAGAATGCCCGTATTCCTTTTAAGGATGTTGCAGCCGAGTGTGGCGTGTCGCGCGCCGCTATCCACCAGCGCGTACAGCGTCTGATTGACTTGGGAGTTATCATCGGTTCCGGTTACCATGTAAATCCCAAATCCTTGGGTTACAGAACCTGTACGTATGTAGGGATTAACCTGGAGAAAGGCTCAATGTACAAAAACGTTGTAGCCGAACTGAATAAAATTCCCGAAGTGGTGGAATGTCATTTCACCACAGGCCCGTACACTATGCTGACCAAAGTATATGCCCGTGACAATGAACATCTGATGGACTTGCTCAATAACAAGATGCAACAAATATCGGGCGTAACGGCCACTGAGACATTGATTTCATTGGAACAAAGCATCAAGAAGGAGATACCTATCCAACCGGAATAAGAAAAACAGGCGAGTCAAGGCTTCGGCAGACGGGCCGGGGCTTGACTCCATTTTACCAAACAAAGCCAAAACACATGGAGTTTTTAAACGAATACCACCTTGCGGGCTTGGTGATAGGCGTGTGTACATTTCTCATTATAGGAATGTTTCACCCCGTAGTGATAAAATCCGAATATTATTGGGGTACCAAATGCTGGTGGCTCTTTCTGCTATTGGGCATATCGGGCATCGTCGCTTCAGTATGTGTAGAAAACATTCTGGTAGCTTCTCTTTTAGGAGTCTTCGCATTTTCCTCCTTTTGGAGTATCAAGGAAATCTTTGAGCAGGAAGAACGCGTTCGCAAAGGCTGGTTCCCTAAAAATCCTAAGCGAAAGTACAAGTTCTAAAAAAGTATTTTCCCAAACTCTTGCATAATTCAGCGGAAAGCACTACTTTTGCACCGCTATCCACGAAAAGGATACGCCGGACTTGTAGCTCAGTTGGTTAGAGCAACAGACTCATAATCTGGAGGTCCCAGGTTCAAGCCCTGGCTGGTCCACATTAAGAATCAAGCACTTACAAAGATTTTGTAGGTGCTTTTTCTTTTATTGGTGACCCTCAGGTGACCTTTTCAAAGCGAAACTCTATCCCCGTGACCTTTTGAAATTCCATCGGATTGCAGACAATTCTTATGGATTTTTAAATGGTAAAAATCAGTCGCTTTTTTAATTTATAGTAAAACAGAAATATATTGCGAAAAATTCTAAACGTAACTGCTTGAATACCAATAGACTTTATAGCTGTTTTTTTGCAAATCAATTCTGATTGACTATAACCCTGTAATTACAACCTTAGAGTATAAGATAAAACTGTGTCACAACAAACTTGTACGGGAATTATTAACTGCCTATAAAAATCAATACACTACATGGGTTACAAGCCAATAAAAGTACAAACAGGAAATAAAATGAACCTTAAATTGCTGATTTTTGCCAAAATAATGTAGCTTATTTCAGAAATTTACTACCTTTGTATTTGGCTGGAAGTAACTATTGCCAAGACATTTTGAAAATAAGAGGCGTTATGTCTTCTTCTTGTATGTACGAAGCCTGAGAACCTTCAAACAATGGAAACAAGAGATGATATAATGGTCTCCACGCATATGCGTGGGGCTGTTATTCCCACATCTGTTTCCAAAGGTTTTCTCAGGGCCTGTACATTAAGAAGTGTGGCATGCAGTTCCACGCTTTAACGTATAATTAAAAGTCCTTTAGGAACTGGAAGGGTTATGGGAATATGAACAAACTTATCTTAGATGGTTTTCCTTATTCAAAGGAAGAATTTCACGATTTATGTGCTACCGTAGATACTCTAATAATGGAAGTGTTTCACAAAGCATCTTCAAAATATCCTTCGGCACAATCTCTGCAGATACTGAAAGGTTATCAGAGTTTAAAATACCCACTAATGGCAATTTGGGAACATTATGGATTTGGTAAGGTTGAGGACATTTCGCTTCCAACAACTCCTTTATTGTATTATCGGGCTTTTAAAGTAGATACAATAGACACTTTAAATAAAATGATAACAGGCTATACCGCTGAAAATCCGTTTAATTTTTATGGAGTTATTCCAAATTCTGAAAAGATATTAGAGAAAATGTTAATTGCCTATCGTCATCTACTTAAGAACTTGCTTTCTGGCAATTTACATTTTAACAATACTGACGATTTACTGAAATCAATCTTGCATAAATCTTTCGAATTTAATGCAACAAGTTATGAAATTTATGAGAGTGGATGTTGTATCCGGCATGAAACATGCAATACATATATATTCACGGAGCATTCAATATACATAGGGATGAGGTTTAGAATAATAAATAATCCAACTTACATTGATGATAAGTTTTCACTTGCTACTTCTTCCGAGGATTTACTTGAAGACAGAGTGCAGTATGGTAGGCTCCGCCCCATAGATAATACTAATGGAGTTTCATCAAAGCCTATTGTCTGCAACATCTTTCCTCAAAATGGAATTCTCCGTTTTGCTACACCTAATCCTCTACGGCTTGTAGAGTTCTCTGGGATATTTAAACGTATCAATTAAACTCAATAACAATGACTTCTGAAAAACTATTTGAACAAGCATCTGCACTCATTCAGAGAAATGATGCATTACGTAACAGTGAAGAAGCTTGGAATATTGTACGTGCGCTTCAAATTCTAGTTGAAGCTAATAAATTGGAGTCGGAAATTACACCATTAAAAATTAAAATTATAATTGGAATGGCTTCCTGCAACTACTTGATGGGCAATTTTCTTCATGCGTATAACTGTGCTGTGATTGCTAAAGAGAAAATAGATGAATATATTGAATTCGCATTTGACGATTCTTTTACAAGAAAAATGTTGGGAGAGGAGGAATGTGATAAAATGATTGAAGCTGTAAAGCGTAATATAAGTATAGGCGCGGGGTCTCGCCTAATGGAAAATTACGTTTTGAGTTATATCAGCACAAACAACATAAGAAAAGCCTTTCCTCCTAAAGATGATGCTCCATTTACAAGAGACGAATTGTACCACTTAATTCATTCTATTGAGCGTATTAAAAATGCTATAGTTTCACAGGCTTATAGCCGTGGAGTACATCAGGTTGCAAAGCATATCGAGTCTACATTCAATAGTTACAAATATCCTCTTTATTATATTTGGCAAAAGTATAAGTTCGGAAGAGATGAGGAAGTATGGGTTGAAGGTGAGAATATGTTACCGTATCATATGTTTATAGCAAAAATAAAGGAAAATACGGACGAACTGATATCTAAGTTATGTAGTGACAATCCGTTTGCGCTATTGAATAATGGTTCTGTAATTACTCAATTACTTCAAATAATCCTTGGCGATTTACAGTCTAGACTACAAGGAGGAAGAATATAATGCGTTCCTAAGTATGAATGGTTTGTTACTGACAACAATGTCACTTATAGTGTAATAAGAGACTGTTCAAATTTGAACCAGTCTCTTATCATAAGTCAATTTTGTTGATCCCAATTAGTTATTAGTTCCATTTTTAGTTATTGTGGGTACTCATCTTCTTGAGATTCTTTTTCTCTAAAAACACCATTCCGAACACATTCTATAGCATCTATGCTATAATGTATAATACCATTAGAAAAAATATCTTGTACATAAGGACAATAATACATACCCTCGGGTAATTGGGGGTTAGATTGCTTATTAGCACAATCTATACACATTTGAAAACTGTTTTCTTTCATACAAATATGATTTAAATGATTAATAGCAAGAGCATCATACTATTGCTTTAGATACTAAGATAATACAATATTTGATAATGGTATATTTCTTCTCGTTTTTTTTGAAATATTCAAATCGATTTTGTCACTAAGGCGAGTGACAATGAAAACAACTCATAGCACTGTTGTAGAAACAAACGCGCTTTTGGGAAAATAAATTATAGGTCAAGGTTTCTTTCTTCTCGTTCAATTTTCCAATCATACCGTCCCTCTGCCACATCGCCAACCTCTTTGAGTGTATGGCGATGTTTTATTTCGTCAAACGGCTGTCGGCTCTCCGCATAGTCACAGAGCCATGCGCCGACCATATTCTGCTGTTCGATCGTTTCCCCGTACTCCTGCATCACACTCTTGATGTCGGCGGCTTCGGAGGGTGCGAAGATGGACTTGTGCTGCTCCGTGCCGAAATGGATAATCGCATCTATGGCTCGCCTGAATACCTCGCTTGCCTTGTAGAGCATATCCGCAAACAGGCTTAGGTGGAAAAGCCACGCGACTTTGACCCTTTTGGCCAAACAGGATTGCCCCCTTTGGCTACAATATGATTGACCCTTTTGGCCAAAATAGTATTGACCACTTAGCTCACCTATTGTTATAGATTTTTTTGTGTAGATTTGAGT
>CASENS010000086.1 GCA_949289345.1 uncultured Bacteroides sp. | reverse complement strand
TCCCGCCGCGACGCACTGAAACGGATGGGATTATTGGTAGCAGGTGCCGCCGCACTGGGAATGCCTACCGCACTAACCTCGTGCAGCAATGGAAAGAAGAAAAGAATCATTCTCTATTTTACAGCCACGGGCAACAGTCTCTATATTGCGCGCCAGCTGTCTGACGAAAACACCGAGTTGCTGAGCATTCCCCAAATGGTGAAGCAGGGTCGGCACGACTTCGAGGCGGAGGAAATAGGCATCGTCTATCCTATATACGGGCATATGCCGCCCAACATGGTGCGCAACTTCATCAAACAGGCACGCATCAAGGCAAATTATAAGTTCGCCATCCTTACCTATGGGATGCTCGACTTCAACGCCGCCGAACTGTGGGATGGCATATCCCGAAAGGCAGGCACGAAGTTCGATTACATCAACACCCTTGTGATGGTGGACAACTGGTTGCCTAACTTCGACATGAACGAGCAGATGAAGATGGACAAGCATATCCCCGAACAGGTGGAGAAGATAAAGGCAGATTTGGACAGGCAGCGGAAATGGATAAAGCCCGCCACCGACGACGACCGTCGCAATCATGACGGATTCATGTTCTTCTCACGTCTTGACCCGGATGTGGGTTTCTTGAAACGTAGTGAAAAATATTTCCGGGTGACGGATGCCTGCATCGGCTGTGGCGTCTGCACCGAAGTCTGTCCGAGAGGCAACTATGAACTGACTTCAACAGGAGTAAAAACCGAAGGCGACTGCGACTTCTGTTTTGCCTGCATCCAGAATTGTCCGCAGAAAGCGATACAGTTCCGGTCTTTGCCCGATGATCCGCTATTGGCGCGAGGCGAAGTGAACCCCAACGCCCGTTACCGCAACGAGCACGTGTCGCTGTGGAGCATCAAAGAAAGCAATAGACAATAGACCAACTAAAATCAAATAAGTATGAACACATTCAAGAAACTTCTGCTGTCCGCACTACTTGTTTGCGGCAGCGTATGTGCCCTCAGCGCACAAGAGAAAACCACTACGGCGGGAGTACCGCTGGTAACGTTGAACAACGGCGTGGAGATGCCCCGTTTCGGGCTGGGAACCTTCCTGCAAGGCTCCAACGAGATTTGCAGGCAATCGTGCCTCACCGCATTGAAAGCAGGCTACCGCCACATCGACACGGCACATGCCTACAACGATGAAGAAGGCGTGGGTCAGGCCGTCAAGGAAAGCGGCATCCCGCGTGAGGAAATCTGGATAACGAGCAAGCTCTGGCCCAACGAATATGGCGAAGGCAAGACGCTGAAAGCCATCGACGAAATGCTGAAACGTCTCCAATTAGACTACATCGACCTGCTCTACGTCCACCAGCCTTTCGGCGACTTCGTGGGAGCGTGGAAAGATATGGAAAAGGCTGTGAAGATGGGTAAAGTGCGCGCGCTCGGCATCAGTAACTTCGATGCGAACGACGAGGTGTGGAATACCATTATGGACAGTGCCACCATCAAGCCTGCCGTACTCCAGATGGAATGTCACCCCTACGCTCAACGTCTGGAGATGCGCAAGAAAGCTGCCGCTGCAGGCATACAGGTGGAATGCTGGTTCCCGTTGGGTGGCGCAATGAGCAACGGGGCACTGCTGAAAGACCCCGTCATCAAGAAGATTGCTGAGGCGCATGGCAAGTCGCCTGCGCAGATCATCCTGCGTTGGCACATCCAGGAAGGCTTCTCCGTCATCCCCGGCGCTACCAATCCCGACTACATCAAAGAGAACATCCAGATATTCGACTTCGCCCTCTCCGATGAAGAAATGCAACAGATGCGTTCGCTCAATAAGGAGCAGCGCTTCTTCAATATGCCGGAAGAAGGGGTACGGCGGATGGTAAGAGAGAACCGGCTGTAAATGCGGCCATATAACAAGGTATAGGAAAAAGGGCTTCGGTTAAGGAAACCGGAGTCCTTTTCTGCAAGAAGGCTGAGTTCTTGTAGGAACCGATATAATGTTACCGTAGGAATAAATAATGTTGTTTCGTCAGTAACGGCTGGCAGGGTGTGTCTTTCGTTGATATGGGTGCTTTAATCCGTAATCTGTGTATAGAACAAAAGATTTGCGCGAAATAATTTTGCATCTGAAAAAGAACTAAACAAAGAAAGTATTTATGGAATATGTAACATTGAATAACGGCGTAAAGATGCCGCAATTGGGTTATGGTGTTTATCAAGTATCACCATCGGAATGCGAACAATGTGTATTAAATG
>CASENS010000085.1 GCA_949289345.1 uncultured Bacteroides sp. | reverse complement strand
TTCACGCCCACCTTGGCGAAGATGGCGGTCAGCGCGGCAAAGAGGGCGGACAGCAGTGCATAGTATTTCCACATAATCGCTTTCCTGTTTTTAAGTCGGATGCAAAGTTATTGTATCTACGCAAAGGTAGGAGCGGATTTTGTAGGAATTTTGAAGAGACCCCATAATTCATCGGTATCACAAGCTGCTCTTCTAAAATACAATTAGAAAACTGTTTCCGTTTCATTTCTTTTGTGTATTTTTGTGCACAGAACACGAAATCAGCATGTAGCATGGATAAAGAAATTCACAATAAAGTAGAATACGTCGTTGCCATTATTTCGGAATTTGCTAAAGCCAAACACCTGACGCAAAGCCAGGCGTTCCGTTATTTACGACGGTTTAAAGGCATCAGCCTCATCAACCTACATTATAATATTATGCACACGCTGCGAATGGAAGACGTGCTGGATGACCTTACAGCCTATTGCCGCCGCCAGGGAGGGGCCATCGCATGAAGCTCTTGTACCATGGCTCCACAATGGAGATAACGGAAATCGACTTGTCCCGTTCGAAGCCTAACAAGGACTTCGGCAAAGGCTTCTACCTTTCGGAAGACAGGCAGCAGGCATTCGAGATGGCTTCCTATAAAGCCATACAATTGGACATGGAACCGGTGGTGAATGTCTTTGAGTTTGACGAACAAGCCTCCGCCTCACTCCGGACCAAGTACTTTGCGGCATATAATGAAGAATGGGCTGAGTTTATATTCGCCAACCGTAACAATCCTAATCCCAATACGCCTGTACACGATTATGACATTGTATATGGTCCCATCGCCAATGACCGTGTGGGATTGCAAATACGAAATTATATAGAACATAACATCGACCTACCCACGTTTCTCGAACGTTTGAAATACATGCGGGGAATAACCTTCCAATATTTCTTCGGGACAGAACGTGCCATCAAATTATTAAGAAAGCTATGACTGGGACAGAATATATGAAAGAGTGCCTGACGAAAGACTTGGTACTTTTGTTGATGGAGCGCCGCCACATGGATATGGAAACGGCGCTCGACACCTTGTACACTTCGGATACATTCGCTAAATTGAACGACAGCCGCACGGGGCTTTATTTCCAAAGCCCGCTCTACGTCTATGATTTTCTGGAGCATGAAATAGAGACCGGCATTTTCTCATAGACCTTGTGGCTTTTAGAACTTTCAGTTCATCGTCCGTCATGAAAGTTCGCCCGGCTTCTCGTCCTCCTTCTTCTTCGCATGGTTGGTCGCCCGCGTCTTTATCACTTGCTTCTGTCGGTCTATCATCGCGTTCACGTGGTCGATGAAGTCGGCATAATCCGCATCGCCGTTCAGCAGGGCGAGGGCGTTCACCGTGTCCACCAGCGTGCGGTAGGTGGTCTCGGCGGCGGTGCGGGTCTCCTTCACCTGGCCGATGCGGGCGGCGCGGGAGGCTTCGCTGCGGTTGCGCGCCTCGACGGCTTCGAGGAAGGCTTCCTCTTTGGCATTGAGGTCGCTCAGCCAGGCATCCAGGTAGATAGGCTCCTTCAGGTGCGAGGCGTAGGACTGGGTGTCTTGCAGGAGGTTGTGCAGCACGCCGCTCTCCTCGGTCTGCGACAGGTTGGTGGGGTCGCCGTACTTGTCGAACTCGTCCTTGAACATGCGGGCGAGCGTCCGTTTCTCCTCGTCGGGATGCGCCAACATGGCGGTGAGGTAGTTGTTCACGCCGCGCCAAGCCTGGTCTCGGGCGGTGTCGGCGGCGGCAGCGGTGGCCACATCAGGGTTGGCAGCCGCACTTTCGAGGGCGATGTCGAACTGGTTGTAAGCCGTTTCGAGGGCGGCGACGGCGTTGGTGAGACCGACGGGCGTCGTTTCCTCGGAGGGCAGGTTGTCGGTTTCGGCCACGACAAGTTTCAGGAAACCAAACGATTCTTCGTTGCGGAGGGCAGAGATGCCGAAGGATTTAATCTTTTTCATAATCTGTTAGTTTTGGGTTGCACGTAGCGCAAAGATAGGCTTTTGGCGTTAAAAATCAAGCAGAAACGCCGGAAATCTCTTCCACACCCCTGCTTTTGCCCAAGAACCGCTGTCTACGCCTTCCACGCCGCTTCTTGACGAAAAGAAGCACCGTCTACGCCTTCCACACCGCTTCTTGAGGAAAAGAAGCGCTTTCCATGCCTTCCACACGGCTTCTTTTGCAGAAGAAGCACCATCGGAAATGCCGACAGTGCTTCTTGATGTTTCTAAAGGAATCTTCCTCTAAAGATGAGGCTCATACTATGTCCAGCGGCGACCGCTTCATCACCAGCGGGTAACGCTCCGGATGTTTCAGGCTCTCAATCTCCAGGTCGATGTCCAGTTCCGGCCATTCGATGGCGTTCGGGCCTGCCATGCGGACGTTGAGCGCACTGCTGACACGGGCATCGCGCAGCCACGGCACCCGGTTGTACGACACGAAATAATCCTGCCCCAACACGGACAGCATCATGCCCTGCGCGTTAATCATCAACACGCTTACCGATGTGGGCTGCAAACTGTTGCTTAAATTCGTCTCCATATCGTTCTACTAATTGGGTTATCTTTTTCAAATCTTTATTGCCGAAGCCGAAATTAGAGGCTAACTCAATCTGTGGCTCCAGCCAAAACTTGGCTTCACATTCCGCCTTGACCACGTGGATATGCATCCGCTCTTCCTCGTTGGAATATATCTTGAATGTAAATCCGTCTTCTTGTCTGAACTTAGGACTCATGGCAATGTTGTTTTTCTGCTTGCGAAGGTAGCTATAATCCTTTAATTATAAAAGAGGAAATCCATAAAAGAAGCACCGCCGGACAGGCCGACAGTGCTTCTTGACGTTTTCCGCTTTCATCGGTCATTCCAGCGGATTTTCCGTCTGTCCTTCATCCGAATCATCCTCGCTGTTTCCACCCGAGGAGCTGGACGAGCCGCCCCATTCCTCCCAGAAGATGTTGCCGGGGACGAGCGAGCGGGTCACCACCTGGTTGTTCACGCTGCGCCCCGTCTCGGGGATGAAGCGCACGCGCACGCCGCTTATCTGCTTGGCGCTCACCTCGTCGGCCGAGTCCACGCCCTGCTTCGTGGCGTTGGCGGTGAAGTAGAACGTGCCCACGCCGTCCAGCTTGACGGTGCGCCCCTGCGCCATGTAGTCGCCCAGCACGAGGCCGAGGTCCTTCAGCACGGCGTAGGTGTCGGCACGGCTGACGGTAGAAATTTGTGACAAACGGGCAGCCACTTCATCAGTTGTCACCGGCTTGCCCACGGTGACGGAACGGGGATACCACTTCCCGTTCGACTTCAGTTGTTGTTTCTTGAAAAATGCCATATCCTGTCGCGTTTTTCCGCTTTCCGAGGCCTCGGAGCACAGACGGCGTATGAGGTACCCTCTTACGGCGTATGAGATACCCTCAAACGGCGTATGAGCCTGGCTCGGTCGGCGTTCCTATTTAGTGACTATGCCGGAGACCTTCCCCTCCGGCTGGGAACGAGCGCAAGATAGGAAGAAATTTTGACGTGGGCAAGGGCGTTTCTATTCTTTATTCGATTAATCTCCCGTTGTCATTCCATTCACCGTACATGATGCCGAGACGGGTATTGTCGATGAACTTTTTCAGGCGGCTTTCAAAGAGAGGGCGTTGTTTTTTCTTGATTTGTA
>CASENS010000084.1 GCA_949289345.1 uncultured Bacteroides sp. | reverse complement strand
TACATCTCTTACAAAGAGATGCGTGCGCAATAGGGGTATTCCTTTTGCGCCTGTCACTTGACCGAACGTTGTCTTTGTATGGCAAGAAAAGCGGATGAAACAGCGGGATTTTTTCCCGAACTTTTGGTGATAGCCTCTATAACTGCTTGTGTTTCAGTAAATAATGAACATTAGCAGGACTCCGGGTATTGCTTGTAAGGCATAAGACGGAGTGTGGATGGCCACGCACAACCCGATAGGAACATGAGTATATATATAATATAGGTATATATGGACGAAGCACCGGACACCCGGCAATGGTTTGCTTTGCGCGATTTGAAGCGAAGGAATGCCAAACAGCCTGCCTACCTGCTTTTTGAGACGTGGGGGATGGAATGGTTCACGCCGATGGTGCGTCGGCTGTTTCTTGTCAAAGGCAGACATGTCAGTCGGGAAGTGCCTTTTATGCAGGATTTGCTGTTTGTAAAAGAGACCCGGGCAAGGCTGGATCCCATTATCGAAGACATTCCTACGCTGCAATACCGTTATAAGTTGGGTGCGCAGCATACGCCGATTGTCGTTCCGGCTCTTGACATGGAGCGCTTCATGTATGCGGTGCGGTCTGCTGAGAACCCCCAATACTACCGTCCGGAAGAAATCACGCCCGACATGCGCAAGCGTAAAATACGCATCTTTGGCGGACGTTTGGACGGATACGAAGGCACGTTGGTGACTACCCGTGGTTCAAAGGTGAAGCGGCTGCTGGTGGAATTGCCTATGATGTTGGCGGCTACCGTAGAGGTGGAAGCCGAATACATCCAGCTGGTGTGATAAGTAAGTGAGCGGAATGGGCTTATATGATAAAGGGGAATTTAAAGCCCTAAAGTGAATGATAACAAACTCCCCTCCTTCCGGAAGGAGGGGTGCCCACCGGGCGGGGTGGTAGGACAAGAATGGTTCGACCTATTTGCATTATATAGGAATAGGAGTCGCTTACGCGGCATGTTTCTCCTACCACCTCCCCCTACGGGTACTCCTCCTTCCGGAAGGAGGAGAATTCAGTAACTTAAGATAAAAATAGAGATAGGTCACAGATGCCGTTGTGCGGCATAGGGGCCTGTCAAATAGAATTCCTTTATGAGAAGAAAAGCAATAGCAGCGTGTACCCTTTGCCTGTGTGTATGGGGTGCGGTTTTACTGAGCTCCTGCGGCTCGTCCAAGGATGTAGTCTACTTCCAGGACCTGAAGCCGGGGGAAAGTGAGATTACCTTGCCTGCCGTGCAGGCCATTACCGTACAGCCGGAGGACAAGATTTCCATCATTGTGAACAGCCGTGACCCGCAACTGACAGACTTGTTCAATCTGCCGTATGTATCCCGGCAGTTAGGTCAGTCCTTGCGTACAGGGTATGTTTCAACCGGAACTTCTCAGGGCGTCTCTGGTTATACGGTCAATGCGGATGGCGACATCGACTTTCCTGTGATAGGAAAAATACACGTGGCGGGCATGAAGCGGGAGGAGATAGCCGAACATATCAAGAACGAACTGGTGACAAGGGACTTGGTGAAAGACCCCGTGGTGACGGTGGAGTTCATGAACTTGTGCGTCTCGGTATTGGGCGAGGTGAACAATCCGGGCCGTTTCAGCATCGACCGCGATTGCCTGACGCTGCTCGACGCCATCAGCATGGCAGGCGACCTGACCATTTACGGAAACCGTTACAAGGTGTTGGTCTTGCGTGAGGAAGAAGGCAGACAACGGGTTTATGGGGTCAACCTGACTTCGGGTGAGCATGTTTATTCCTCTCCTGCCTATTACCTGCGGCAGAACGATGTGGTGTATGTCGAACCGAATGATGTGAAGGCCCGTCAGTCCACTGTCAACGGCAACAATGTGCGTTCCACTTCGTTCTGGATTTCATTGGCGTCGTTGCTGACTTCTATTGGTATTTTGATATTCAATTAATAGAAATGGGAATTTAGCCCCCACCAGACCTCCCCCCGTGGGGGAGGCTTTGAATACTAAGTAGAATACAATAGCTCCCCCACGGGGGGAGGTCTGGTGGGGGCTTCTAAATTATCATTCAATTAAAAACACACATATGTCCGGATATAGCGATAAAGAAACAGAACTGTTTATGGAAGAGTTGCAGCACGCAAGTGGTGGCATCAATGTAAAAGACCTGGCTTACCTTTGCCTGGCCAAGTGGTATTGGTTTGTCGTTTCGGTAGTGGTTGTGGTGGGCGCTGCCGCCCTCTACCTGCTTACCACGCCTCCTGTCTACACCCGCTCGGCTTCGCTGCTGATCAAGGAAGACAGCAAAGGCAATTCCATGACGGACGCCACCGGCGTGTTGGGCAACATGGACATCTTCCAGACCAGCACGAATGTCAACAACGAGATGCAGGCCATCCAGTCTCCTTCCGTCATGTACGATGTGGTGAGACGCCTGCACCTGAACATGAACTACACCACGGACGGACGCTTCTATCGGGAAGTGCTTTATGGCAATACGCTCCCTTGCCGGGTGGAACTCATTGATTTCCCGGACCAGGCGGCGGCTTCTTTCACCCTGCAACCCCGTCCGGAGGGGAAAGGCGTCTTGCTGACGGATTTCACATATGGCGAGGACGAGCTCGGACAGATTGTCGAAGCCCTGCCCGGCGATACGGTCTCTTCTCCGATAGGCCGTCTGGTGGTCAGCATGACGGCGGACACCCTTGCGCTGGAACGTGCGGTTTATGTCTCTTGCGCACCTTTGCAAGACGCGACCCAAGCGTATGCTTCCCGGCTGGCTGTGGAATTGAATGATGAAAAATCCTCTGTGGTCAATCTTTCGTTTCAGGATGTGTGTATCCAGCGGGCCGAAGATGTGCTGAACACGGTGATAGCGGTCTACAACGAGAATTGGGTGAAGGACAAGAACCAGATAGCCGTCAGCACCTCCCTGTTCATCAACGAACGCCTGGCCGTCATCGAGCAGGAACTGGGACATGTGGACGAGAACATCTCCTCTTACAAGAGTGAGCACCTGTTGCCCGACGTGCAGGCGGCGGCCAGCATGTACATGTCGCAGAGCAGCGAGACGAATGCGCAGATACTGGCGCTCAACACCCAGCTTGCCATGACACGCTATGTGCGCAACTACCTGACCAATACCACCCATCAAAACCAGTTGCTGCCCGCCAACTCCGGCATCGAGAGTTCCGGCATCGAAAGGCAAATTTCCGAATACAACGCCATGCAGTTGCAGCGCAACAACCTCGTGGCGAACAGCAGCGAAAAGAATCCTTTGGTGATTGACCTGGACCAATCCTTGCGGAACATGCGCCGTGCCATCATTTCATCCATCGACAATCACATCGTCACGCTCAACACCCAGTTGCGGACTTTGCGGCAAAGCGAACAGCAGACTACGGAACGCATCGCCGCCAATCCTGCCCAGGGCAAATACCTGTTGTCGGTGGAACGCCAGCAGAAGGTAAAGGAAGCCCTCTACCTCTTCCTGTTGCAGAAGCGTGAGGAGAACGAACTCTCACAAGCCTTTACGGCGTATAATACGCGGGTCATCATGCCGCCCACCGGCAGCATGGAGCCAACCGCTCCCGACAAGAAAAAGTACTTGATGGTGGCTTTGGCTCTGGCCCTGTTCATTCCGGTAGGTGTCATTTACCTGCACGAGAGTCTGAATACCAGGTTGCGCGGGCGGAAGGACCTGGAGAACCTGTCTCTGCCTTTTGCCGGTGAAATTCCGCTGGCGTCTGCCAAAAAGGAGGCCCGGCATTCGTCCGGCATTCAGCCTGTTGTCATCAAGCAGGGCAGCCGCGACATCATCAACGAGGCTTTCCGTGTGCTGCGCACCAATTTGGAGTTTATGATGGATGCCGGCCGGGAAGGGAACGTCAGTGTCCTTCTGTTCACCTCGTTCAATCCGGGCAGCGGCAAAACGTTCTTGGCCATCAACACTGCCGCCAGCCTGGCTTTAAAGGGCAAACGGGTGCTGGTCATCGATGGCGACTTGCGGCGTGCTTCCGTCTCCCATTATGTCGGTTCTCCCCATAGGGGGCTCAGCAATTACTTGGGCAGGCAGGAGGATGACCCGATGCGGCTCGTGGTGGAAATGCAGGACTTTAAGGGGCTGTATGTGTTGCCCGTCGGCACCCTTCCTCCCAATCCTACCGAGCTTCTTGCCGAACCCCGCTTTGGTGAGCTTGTCGGAAGAATGCGGCAGGAATTCGACTGCATCTTCATCGACTGTCCGCCGGTGGACATTGTGGCGGATACGCAAATCATCGAAAAACAGGCGGACCGTACCCTCTTTGTGGTACGTGCGGGATTGCTGGAACGCGACATGTTGCCCGAACTCCAGCGCGCTTATGAGACAAAGCGGTACAAGAACATGGCTGTCATCCTGAATGGTACGGATGGAGGCAGCGGCCGCTATGGATATCGTTATGGCTACAAGTACGGTTACCACTACGGGTACGGCAACAAGAGCTATTACGGAAAGTAGGATGGGAATTTGCGTCAACGTTCATGTGGCCGTTTCATAAGAAACCGACCTTGGAGGAAAGCGGCTTTTTCCGAGGTTTCACCGACTGGCATTGCCACATCCTTCCCGGGGTGGACGATGGGGTACAGACCCTGGAGGAAGCTCTCCGGATCCTTGCCGTGTATGAAAGGCTGGGCGTCAGGGAGGTGTGGCTTACGCCGCACATCATGGAGGACATGCCCAACACCACCGGACGTCTGCGCCAACGTTTTGCGGAACTGCAGGCGGCCTGGCAGGGGGATGTGGCGTTGCGTCTTGCTTCCGAAAATATGCTCGACAACTTGTTTGAGGAACGGTTGGAGAAAAACGACCTCTTGCCCATAGGGGAGGAAGGCAGGCACCTGTTGGTGGAGACCTCCTACTTCAGTCCTCCCATGGGCTTGCACAACATCCTGCTCCGCGTCAAGGCAAAGGGTTACTATCCCGTCTTGGCACATCCCGAACGCTATATGTATATGGACGAAGCCGAATACCGCCGGTTAAAGTCCATGGCGGTTTGTTTTCAGCTCAATCTGTTCTCACTATACGGCCTTTATGGGAAGGAAGTCCGGAAAAAGGCCGCTTGGTTGCGGAAAGAGGGAATGTATGATTATACAGGAACGGACCTGCACCGGCTGGAAATCTTGCTGAACCATTTGGATAAGGCGGGTTGAGCGTGGGAAGAGGGCGGGCATGTCCAATGCGTATGTGCGAAGTGGGAATTTAAAGCCCCTCCCCATCCCTCCCCCAAAGGGAGGGGGCAGCGCATTCTGCTTGCTCATAAATGGATTCGGGCGGGTCGCCTCCCCTGCGGGGGGAGGAGGGAGGGGGCTAAATTATCATTTAATGATTCAAATCCCTATACTCACTTACGGCATCGAAGCAGGGGCACGCCTTGCGTGGGTCCAGGTCCCGATGTCCCACAATAAGGGCTTGGGGATATCTCCGGCGCAGCTCCTCGAGTAAGGAACGCAAGGAGGCGCGTTGCGCTTCGGTTCGTGTGTCTGTTGGCGCGCCGTTCTCGGATAATCCGCCGATGTAACACACCCCGATCGAATGCTTGTTGTGGTTCCTGCAATGTGCTCCGGTCATTTCTTCTGGTCTGCCCGGTTCCACGGTCCCGTCTGTAGGGATGACGTAGTGATAGCCACAGCCCATCCATCCGAGTGAGCGGTGATAGCGGTCAATGTCGGCCATGCGTAAGGCACTGCCCGCCTTGTTGGCGGAGCAGTGGACGATGATTAATGTGATTTTTCGCATATTCTTTCAGTTTGGATAATTGATGCTACAGGCTGCTTCCCAATGCCCCGCCGGCGGCGCCGCTGACGAGCATTTCGATGATTCTTACGACATAAAGTACGACTTTTTTCCAGATTGTTTTCATACATTTGGTTTTTAGATAGATGAATACGATAAATCTCATGAAGGGTAGGGGTTGAGGCAGAGGGTGTATCAAATGGTGAAATAACTTTCTTTATGCGCTGTCATCCTGGGTGCCCGTTTCCTGCGGAAAACCCATCCGCTGATGACGGTTCATAGAATGTTGCCTCCCCCGTTATCGGGGGAGAGCAATGTGCGGTCTGACAATAGGAAAGCGTTCTTGCATTTTTTTGATACACCCTCGCCGTTTAGGCTAACGGGTTATTGGTGTCATCCTCGTTGTTGCCGCCGGTTTCCGTAGAGCCTGAATCCTGGCCGGAATCGTCCGGTGTGGTCGTGGCTCCACCCTTGGCGGCCGCCAGGTCCACGGTGGTTTCGCCCGCCTTTTCCGCTTTCAGCGTAGCGGCTTGTGCGGTGCGGCTTGCCACCAGGTTGAATTCCGCCCGGTTCAGCAGGTTCTCGAACTCCTCTCCGGGTGCGAACAGGATGTTCACGGCTTTGATGTTTTTCGAGGTGAACTTTTCGATGCTTTCCGCACCGGTACTGCTGATGGAAATGCCGAACGTGCCCAGTTCGCCCAGTTGGATTTTGTGCCCGTTGAGCAGTTGCTCCACCAGGCATTCGCACATGTCCGAGATAACGCCCTTGACCGTACCGCGCGAATACACGCCGTTGTGGTCGGAGATATGCTTGGAGAATTTTTCCAGCGACCAGATTTCAGAGACCTGGTTTTTGGCATACGCCTTCGGAGTTTCGTCCTTACTGTAAGTGGGCGTCATCATGAAAACAGAATAGTTGATCATACGTTTGTAAATTTAGTGTGAAACATTTTTATTACTTTGCCATCATGGACTGCAGCATGCGAATGTCCCGGGATGCGAATGGGGAAGCGCCGCTCCTTCATTCTTCATTCTTGCCTTTCGTTTCCGATGACGGTGCAAAGATACGGCGCCCGGCAAGCGGAAACAATTCTGCGGAAAGCCTTTTAAAAACCGTTTAAAAAGGATGGAAAAACGGTGGAGAAAATCTTGAAAATACAACTGGACATGGAAGAATCGACATACCCTGTTATCCATATTAATATATACGGAGGCAACAACCAGATACTGCCGAACGCCACCAAGGCCGAACAGTATTTCTATGATGCGTCCGCAGAGACCCGGCCGGCGGAACAGCCTTTGTTGCCGTCCGGTTGGACGCCCGATGATGAAAAGCGTTTCTCGCTTTACATCGGTCGGAAGGAAGAGCTGCCTGCCTACATCGCCACGCTCGCCGCCTGCAGGACGGCAAAGGAAGTGGGTGAGGCGGTGGCCTTGATGTGCGCCGACGACCCCAAGCTCGACGCCCGGCTCGTCTCAACGGAAAAGTTCATCCGGGTCATCCTCCCTTTTCTCACCGGCGTCAGCAAAGGCAAGGGGATTGATAACCTGCGCATCAACATCGATGACGCATGGGCGGCCTACCGGAAAAACAGGAAGGAAAAGCCTGACCTTGGATAAGCGGGCAAGTAAGCAAGGATAAATGCCCAAGTAAGCAATGATAAATGGCCAAGTATCCTTGCTTGCTTAAAAAAGGGCTTTTGCCGTTATCTTCAGTGACATGCGCTAAGTTCTCATTTACCATCTGCGAATTTGTCGGACGAACCGGAAATGCTTTGCGGTTTACGGAATAGTTCGTATATTTGCAAATAACATAAATTTTGCGGGAATATGATTATTGAGCACATATATATACAAGGATTCTGGAACGAGTATTCATTGGATTGGGAACTGCAACCGGACGTTAATTTGCTTTCAGGAATTAATGGATCCGGGAAAACGACATTGTTTGATACGCTTTATTCCCTTTTATCCAAAGGGGCGTTGTATCCGTTTCTTGAAAACAAAATTCAGTCTGTAAGAATCCAATTGAGTGATGGCTACCATCTTTCGAGTGACCGTAACCCGCAAGGAAGGGAAACACATTACTTTCATCAGGGTCAGTCCATTACGAAAGAGGAGTTTACACGCGCCTGTCTTTTGATGGCAATCTCTACATTTGACACCCGTATTCCTCAAGAAGAGGATTTCAAAAGGATGTTATTGATGCCGAACATCCGCACTGAGCTTGATTATAACTTAAACCAAGCTTTCAACGCCTATTATAAATATCTGGCCTATATATCCAAATTGGTAGAAACAGCAGTCAGTGAGCAGAAACCCAATGCCATGCTTTCTCCCTATTATGACAATAAAAATCTTTTTATCAAGACTGTAAACGAGCTGTTTACTTCAACTCAGAAAGAATGGGATGAAAACGGGAGCGAGATTCTTTTTCGCTTGAAAGGGAAAAATATGCAGTTAAAACCGCAGGAACTTTCTTCCGGTGAAAAACAGTTGCTGATGATTCTGATAAGCAGTCTGGTGTCAAGTGTCTTTGAGAATATCACATTTTGGGACGAACCGGAAATATCCCTGCACATTGATTGGCAACGGGTGCTCATACGTAAGGCAAGAGAATTAAATCCCAAAGGTCAGTTTATCATCGCTACTCATTCGCCTTCAATTATTTACGAAGGGTGGGAGGGTTGCATTGTCAATATGGAGGATTTGCTGAAATAATGAGCACACGATTAGAGGACAGCAACACTTCGCAACTGATAGAATTGACTCGTCATTTTCGTCCGCGTGTGGCGAAAAGGGATTTGTTGGTTCTGGTGGAAAGCGATGACGACAAGCCGTTTTGGAACATCTTTTTCGGAAAGGTGAAGGAACGCTATGCGCGCATCACCATTACTACGCTGAAAGTGAGGGTAGAAGACAGCGATGAGGAAAAGGAAGAAAAAGGGAAAGACGCATTGATGAAGGTGGGAGGATTGGGACCTTCCAAGGTGATAGCCGTGGATAGGGATTATGACACCTTGGTTCCCGGTTACCATGTTTATTCGAACCGTATAGATACAGACAAGTATGTGTTGCATACCCGCTTTTATTCCATTGAAAACCATAAACTGCAACCGGGTATCGCTTGTCGGTATGTGGAAGATGTCATGCATGTTCCCTGCACGTTCAACTTCAAGGAAGCTTTAGAGTTGTTCTCTCAAAAGATAGCGGATGCACTTTTGCTTCTTCTTGTGTATGAACGCAGACGGGTTTCAGGAAACATTCCCGACCCGCAGCATCCGGAAATAACCATTCGTGGCCTTCGGGGAATTATTACAGGTATTCCGGTGAAACTCAATACTTACCGCAATGATTTCGAGTCCGTCCGGCAGGAACTTGACAGGAAGTATGGGTCTCTTTATGCGAGATACCGGGTGGAGATGGAGGCGATGAGGATAGAATTGCGCGACAATCATGGCAAGCAGGAGGCGGATTATTGGAAATTGCTGCAAGGACATACCCTTTTTGCTTCCATTGCTCCCATTATGGAAGGCATTGCCTGTCAGATAAAACGACAGAATGAAGATGTCATTCGGAGTGCTTCACAGCCGGAAGATATAGCCAAAGCTATTTCCGACTACCATCAATCTATGGGATGGCATGAGAAAACCGTCTGTAACGAGATTGCTTATTGTTTTGAAAAGACTCCCCATCTTGCCGAAGATGATGATTTTAATGTCATCATGGCGCAGATTGACGCGATAGATGAACCCTTAGGATGTGTTGCGCAATGTCCGGGTTAAACGGGATGACATGCGTCTCTGCAAGCGGATGAAAAGTTTCTATTTTGACACACCCTCAAAAGGGATGCCCTAAATTGAGTGCTTATAAAATATTGCATATATCCTACTAATTTATTAGCTTTGTATTCTAGAACAACGAATAAAAAATCTGATGAAAGAATATAAGCGAATGCCGGAAGAAAATACGGAAAAGGTTCAAGAACCTGCCGTAGCGTATGGAGTTTCCTCCCCCAAAAGCGTTACGGGAATATCTTCGAAGACGATGGATGAGCTTCTGCAACAAAACGATGAAGTAAAACAGAAGCTTATTGACATCTTAGCGGAAAGTATGACACATTCTATAAGAAAGAGGAATACCATGGGAAAAGTTGAACTCGCAGAAGCTTTACAGTTTGTAAAGACGCTCTCTAAACAGGGGAAAATGAAAGTCCCTACAGATGAAAAAGGGATATCAGCACTGTTAAACGAGAAATATGGTGATTGATGAAAGTTTATATAGACACAAACATATTGATTGATTTAGTTTGTAGTCGCGAAGAATACCTTCCGGAAGCGCAACTACTATTTAGTTTGGGTTATGCCAGGAAAGTTCATTTAGTACTATCAGCACTTTCTTTTGTGAACACCGTTTATATTAGCCGCAAATATAAATTCTCATCCCTGGAAATAAAAGAAAGTTTATCAAAATTAGCCTCATTTATTGAGATTGCAGACTTGACTGGTGATGTCGTAACATGGGCATTGACATGCAATTGGAATGATTATGAAGATGCGACACAATTTAAATCTGCGTTTAATACACAAGTTGATTGCATCATCACCCGCAACAAAAAAGATTTCAGCTTCTCCAATATTCCGGTCATGACCCCGGATGAGTTTCTGACTAAATATGCCTATTAATCAAATTCAAAAGGAAGATGCCCTAAATTGAGTGCTTACCTTACAAGATTTAGTCATCGGCCTTTGTTATTCAGAATAAATTCTGTATATTCGCAAATACAAAAACAAAGTAATATATGGATGCGGTAATACAAAATGTAAATGTGGGTATACCCAAGTCTGAAATGCAATTTTTCCGGCGATTAGCAAAAAAAATGGGTTGGGAAATCTATTCTCCTGAAAGCTTATTGAAAGCTTACATTGATTCTAGGCCCAAAAATGTAGAGCTATCGGAAGATGAGATTTTAGAAGAGGTGAACAAGGTGCGTTACAATCGATGAAAATCATAATCGACACCAATTTATGGATTTCGTTCCTTATCGGAAAGCAACAGTCAGACTCAAAAATTTGCTAATACGGAAAGGAATACAGATTTTTGTATGCCGTGAATTAGTAGATGAATTGATAGCAGTTGCGTCAAGACCCAAAATCAAGAAATACGTTTGTAAGCAGTCAAAAAAAGGCTATTAATTGAAATAAGTACCTTCGCTGCCAACCAAATTTATAGAATTATGTACAGCAGTGAAGATCTTGAAAGGTTTTACTTTCAGTACCAGACCGAGGCTTTGCCCCGTGGAGAATCTC
>CASENS010000083.1 GCA_949289345.1 uncultured Bacteroides sp. | reverse complement strand
GCAAAAGTACGCACTTTAAACACAACCGCAAACTTATCACAGACTTTTTTCGACAATTTTCTTCGAGATTTTTACAATCCATTGATTTCCAATGCCATGAAAGAAGGGAATTCTCACGAGGGAAGGGAACTGGGGAAAAGGAATACACCATATTATATATATAAAGGGAGGAAAGAAGGGAGGAAAGGACTAAAGCCGGAAGCCGGACGGGACAAAGAAGACGGCGGTGATGGCGGGAATACCGGCATCTTTCGGGGAATTGCCGGAAACATGCAAATATCGAGGATTGCGGCAAACCGCCTTCCCAAAAAGCAATAAGAACATATACAAAAACGGCAATCACCAGGAAAACCATTTTTCATGCCGCTGACATAGAGGGGACATGACTCTGACTTTCACGGACAGAAGCAAGACGTGTTCCAAGACATGGACGCGGAAAACGGACGGACAAAAAACACAAATGCAGACAGATGACAAAAAGAAGGGATTTCTCCGACCCTAAACAATGAAGACGGCAAAACTACGGAACGGAATACAGATTTCCGGAACAAAAACAACAATCTTTAAAGAAGGAACATGCAATGGTTATCTGTTTTAGTAACCAAATCAAATATATAGCAATCCCAACAACATCAACTTCAATCATGAAAATTAAAATCCACCTTACTTTGTTGTTTGTGAACAAAAGAAGAAGTAATTTTACGGCCGATTTTACATATTATATTTTCAGTTAAGAACACTATTATGGGAACGAAATTCAAGCTACCATCCAAGAAGGCAGCTATTCATGAAGTAAAAGACTATGTAATGATTGCCTTGGGCATGATACTGTATGGCATCGGATGGACCGTTTTTCTGTTGCCGCAGGACATTACTGCAAGCGGTGTGCCGGGCATTGCCTCCATTGTGTATTTTGCCATCGGACTGCCCGTGCAGTATGTCTATTTCAGTATCAACGCACTACTGCTTATGTTAGCCATCTGGCAATTGGGTTGGAAGTTCAGCCTCAAAACCATATTTGCAGTCATCATTCTGACATTATTTCTGTCCGTCATCCAGCAATTCATCGGAGAAACGCAACTGTTACAGGACCAACCATTCTTAGCCTGCGTGTTGGGTGCCTGCTTTTGTGGCAGCGGCATAGGGTTAGCGTTTTCATCCAATGGCAGTACGGGAGGTACGGACATCATTGCCGCCGTCATCAACAAGTATCGCGATGTTACATTGGGACAAGTCATACGCATTACGGATCTCATCATCATCACCTGCAGCTATTTTGCGTTGCACGATTGGGAAAAAGTGCTATATGGCTACGTAACGCTTTTCATCAGCAGTTTTGTACTCGACCAAGTGGTGAACAGCGCGCGTCAGTCGGTGCAGTTCTTCATCATCAGCGACAAATATGAGGAAATAGGCCACCACATCAACGTATACCCTCACCGAGGCGTGACAGTTATCAACGCATCCGGTTTCTATACAGGGAAAGAAATCAAGATGCTGTTCATCTTGGCCAAGAAACGTGAGTCCGGCATCATCTTCCACTTAATCAAAGAGATTGACCCGCACGCGTTCGTATCGCAGAGCGCTGTCATCGGTGTGTATGGCGAAGGTTTCGACCGCATTAAAGGGAAGTAACTGACCGATAACGTCCGTCACGCCACACATATTTCCTCAACGGACGAATATAAGGCCTCAAGAGGCCAGCCGTCTCCGCATCAAGGTATCGGGGAGTAGTGAAGGACAGTTTCAACGTATCGTCCGAACCGGAAAGTTCGGCCGATATCAGACACATATCCAACTTTGCCAAAGCTGAGCGTATTCGGTTGCCCCACAACGTATCAGAGACAGCTACAAAATCTTTCATATATGGCCTATGCAGGAAGGAATCGGCAGGAAGAGGTTTCCAATCCGTACTGTAAAACAGCACATCGCTGTCCGCTACCGGTCCTTGCACAGTAGCTACCGTACACACCACCCGCACAGAGTCGTTCAGCGGAAGCACTTTCATCTGCCACGCACTACGTTCCGTTATCTGTATCCGTATATAATCATCCGTCAGGCATGTCATCTCCGACTTCCGGTTAAAACGATTAGTGACCTCAGCACGCATATCACTCTCTAGGAAATCAATAAAGTCTGCTTTATTTACCGGTGTTAGCAGGGGCATCAGACTGTCAGGCATCGACTTAAAACACTCCTTAGCTGTTTGCCCCCAAACAGTCATGCCCCCTCCCATAAAGGCAAGAGCCAATCCTATAATCAGTTTCTTCATATTTTTTTTGCTTCATTCGTGTGCAAAGATGAGAAATATGCGCGAAATGAGCAAGGGAAAGGAAAAATATTACACAGGATTAACTGATGCACCTATGCTGCATCCAATACGCCCATCCATGGCCATGAAGCTCCTGTCTCTCGAACAATAATCGGAATACCGCAAGCTACTTTCCATCTTTCCACAAGTTACAAGTCTTTTAGCAACACCTGTCCCGCATTGCGATAATAGTCCGCCTTAGCATTCACCAACATCTGCCACTGACTGCTGTAGACGTGTTCCTTGTCTATTTTGAAGTCCTCGGATCCATGCGTGTCCAATCGGTCGAAAAGCACAGCTGCATTCAGTTGGTTAATATCTATTGAAGGTTGATAAGAAATCGATTCACTTTTTTCGTCCGTACTGACTTCGTGCACCAAACCGACCTCCTCCAATTCGTCCAAGATGCGTCGGGTCAGACGGATTGGAATTTCCCCTTCCTCTGATAATTCCTCAGCCGTATAAGGGGAAATACCGGCTGCGAAACGTTTCGCAATGAGGGACATGACAAGCACGGCCACAAAGTCATGATAACGCCTGCTGATGTTACGTGTATCGGCATCGAAACTAAAGTTGCGGATGTTTTGCCCGGCGTATGTCAACTGGGCGCCAAAAAGGCAGATAGTCCATGATATCTGCAACCATAGTAACAACAATGGTAGGGCGGCAAAGCTACCGTAGATGGCATTGTAGCGCGACACCCATAACTGGCCATTGATGTAAAGGAACTGAAAGAACTGATAGGCGGTACCTGCCAAGACGCCCGACACCAGCGCATGCTTGAACTTCACCTTTGTGTTGGGCATAAAGATATAGAGGGCAGTGAACATGCACCAGGTAAGCACAAAAGGTATGAGCCGTATGAAGAACTTGCCGACAGGCGCCAACAGAGCATAGTCGTCAATGTGCTTCAACACAGTGGTGGTAAAAATGGAAAGACCTCCTGAAAGCACCAGCAAAACAGGGATGAGGAGAAGCATGGAGCAATAGTCGGTGATGCGCCGATACATGCTTCGCGCCTTCTTTACCTGCCAGATACGGTTGAAGGTGATTTCCATGCTGTTGATCAAATTGAGCACCGAATAAAGCAAAAGGATAAGGCCGACACCGATGAACACACCGTTCTTGGTTTGAGCCAAATACGTGTTGACCGTTTCCAGGATGACCGTGCTTGCCTCACCCATGCCTCCCAATCCTTCCTGAAGCTGTTGCTCAATGATGTTGTCGAACCCAAAGCCGCGCGCAATGGCAAAGACCAAAGCCAAGATGGGGATGATGGCAATCAGCGTACTATAAGTCAATGCGGCCGCCTTATTGGCCAGTCTGTCTTTGGTGAAGCGGGTGACACATAGATAGATGGTCTTAATGATGTTATAAAGGGAGAACGTAGTTTTAGTGACCTCGTCCTCGGTGATACGCCAAATGTCGTAAGTGAGGAAATTCCAAAGAGCCGCAATTCGTTTGTTCATGGGAGCAATGTGCTGTGCTAATAGGTTAATTATAAAAAAGCAGCCGGCCTATAAGCCGGGTTCTGTTCTCCGCCGTAAGCGAAGCGCCTGTCATTTATCTGCGCCGCATGTCACCATACGGCTTTAGCGGTCTACCCTCCGACATTGGGCGAGCCACCCTTCTTGCGCCGGTTTACATGACCTTACAACTCCTAAGACGCACAGCCCTTGTGTCACCACAAGGCTGGTGGGCTCTTACCCCGCCTTCTCACCCTTACCGGCCCGGAAGCCGGCGGTTGTTTTCTTCTGCGTTACTCTGCCCTTGCGAACAGCTTTCTGTTAGGAAGTAGGATGCTCTGCGTTGCCCGGACTTTCCTCCCGCGCTTGAAACGCGAGCGACAAGCCGACCTGCTGCTTTATGCGTGCAAAGGTACAATTTTCACAGGAAAAAGATAAACTATATGGAAATATTTCGTAGTTTTGTCAGAACAAATACTTATCAAACGACCAATCAGAATGAATATTTTCATACACATAGGAGTTTTAGCGACACTGTTTTTCTCCTTAGCCTTTCCTTTGCAGGCCGATGAAAAGGAAAAAACCTGTGGCATCATAAACCTTTCGGTGGCCACTTTGTGCGAGAAACCCGACTTCGCTTCGGAAATGATGACGCAAGCCCTGCTTGGCATGCCCGTAAAGGTGTTGTACAAAGGCGACTGGCACCGCATACAGACGCCCGATGATTACGTGGCATGGGTGCACCGTGCAGGTGTCTATCTGACCACTCCGGAAGAGCTGAAAGCATGGAATGAGGCTGAAAAAATAGTGGTCACTTCCCTTTATGGTTTCGTATATTCCCAGCCGGACAGGCGTTCGCAGACCGTTTCGGACGTGGTGGCCGGAAACCGTTTGAAACATGAAAGGGAGGAAGGCACATTCTATAAAGTGTCCTATCCGGACGGGCGGACAGGCTATATTGAGAAGGCTATCTCCCTGCCCGAAGGCGAATGGCGCGCCGGTGTGAAGCAGGATGCGGAAAGCATCCTCCAAACAGCATACACTCTGATGGGTATTCCCTACATCTGGGCAGGCACTTCGACCAAAGGCATGGATTGTAGCGGCTTCGTGCGCACAGTGTTCTTCATGCACGACATCATCATCCCCCGCGACGCTTCCCAGCAAGCCCTTGTAGGAGAGCATATTCAGATTGAGCCGGACTTCGGGAACCTCCTTCCGGGTGACCTGGTATTTTTCGGTCGCAAAGCCACAGACAATGTTTCGCAAAAAGTCGTCCATGTAGGCATTTACGCCGGAGCTAAGCGCTACATTCATTCGCAGGGCGATGTACACGTCAGTAGCTTCGACCCGAAGGATACATTATACGATGCATTCAATCGGGGACGCTTGCTTTTCGCCACACGTGTGTTGCCTTATATAGATAAGGTAAAAGAAGTGAATACGACGCTGACCAATCCTTATTATCAACCGACATTTCTACAAGATGCAAAATAGACGTGATTTCCTGAAGACCGCCGTCTTGGCTACTATGGGTACCGGATTGCTTGTACAAGATGCGCTGGCGGATGAGAAGCGCAAACCTTCCTTGTTTCGTATCAACCGCAAAGCGGGTGTCAGCCCCGTCATGCGTCTCCGTTTTTTCCCTTACGAGCTCAAGCTGAACCATGTATTTACGGTGGCTTCCTATTCACGAAGCACGACACCCGATGTCCAAGTGGAGTTGGAATATGATGGGGTAATTGGCTATGGAGAAGCTTCCATGCCCCCCTATCTGCAAAAAGAATTGGGCACAATGGAGAGTGTGATGAGTTTCTTAAAACGTGTGCAGGACACCATCGGCCGTTTTTCCGATCCTTTTCAGATGGAAGACATCCTGGCCTATGTGGATAGTCTTTCTCCGGGTGACTCGGCGGCAAAGGCTGCGGTGGACATCGCTTTACACGACTTGACAGGCAAGTTGCTTCAAGCCCCTTGGCATAAACTTTGGGGGCTGGACAAAGGGAAAGCGCCCGATACCACCTATACAATCGGCATCGACACACCCGAGGTTGTGCGTCAAAAGACAACCGAATGTGCCGAACGATTCAACATTCTGAAAGTGAAGTTAGGGCGTGACAATGACAAGGAAATGATACAAACCATCCGTTCTGTGACCCATCTGCCCATAGCCGTGGACGCCAATCAAGGTTGGACGGACAGAATTTATGCGTTGGACATGATTCATTGGCTGAAGGAGCAAGGAGTGGTCATGATAGAGCAACCTATGCCCAAGGAACGCATGGATGACATTGCCTGGATAACCTCCCAAAGCCCTTTGCCGGTTTTTGCCGATGAAGCCATCCAGCGTCTGAAAGACATCCCCCCCTTAAAGGATGTATATACGGGTATCAACATTAAGTTGATGAAGTGCACCGGTATGCGTGAGGCATGGAAGATGGTGACTTTGGCACGTGCGCTGGACATGAAGGTCATGGTTGGATGTATGACCGAGACTTCGTGTGGCATATCGGCCGCCGCCCAATTCTCTCCTGCGGTAGACTTTGCTGACTTAGACGGTAACCTTTTGATAGCCAATGACCGTTTCCGGGGTGTAGAAGTTATAAAGGGGAAAATAACATTACCCGACTTACCGGGAATTGGAGTAATCAAAATATAGGCTCTTTCGGAAAATGCGGGTCAATCCGAGAATCCCGGTTGTGAATGAATATTGATACAGCCATAAACTTACGTCAGCCGTCTGACATATCATTGGTTATCCTCCCAAGTATGATTGGATACTTTGTTGTTTATTCAACGATATTTTGCTATTTATCCTTGGATACTTTTGCAACCCGGTTTTCCGACTGACCCGGAAATACGCAGATGGTAAACTTCACCACCGCTTCCACTTGAAAACGCAGTGAGTGAAAACGAAAAGAGGGTGCATCATCTTGATGTGCACCCTCCTATTTCCTTTTTAAGCTGCTACTCGCTCTAAGAAATCATTTCTTCTGATGATTGCCGTAGCGGCTCATGAACTTATCCACACGACCGGCCGTGTCTACCAGCTTCGATTTACCGGTGTAGAAGGGGTGTGACGAACTGGAGATTTCCAACTTGATCAACGGATAAGTTTCGCCTTCAAACTCGATGGTTTCTTTCGTTGCCGCAGTAGAGCGTGATAAGAACATGTCACCATTAGACATGTCTTTGAATACTACCGGACGATAATTTTCGGGATGAATACCTTTTTTCATTTCGCTATTTTTTTTTAATTCTTATATTCGGTTACTATTTGTTTGGTAACAAACTAGCTGTGTAATGGTCTTTACTCATTTTCAGGCTGCAAAGATAGCCTATTTATTTGAAATAGAAAAAAGTTCGGTAAAAAAATAGGTTTATCGCATTTTATTTCGGACTTTTGCAGAAGAAAATAGAGCATATGATTATGAAGAAACCGTTACTCCTGTTAATTCTTTGTCTGTGTGCCACTGTTATGGTTGTGGCGCAACGCAACTCGAAGCAGCGTTTATACAGCGTAGCTTTTTACAACTTGGAAAATCTGTTTGACACCATTCATGACAATGGGAAAAATGATTATGATTTCCTCCCCGATGGGAAATACCAGTGGGACACCCCCAAATACGAGGCCAAGCTCAAAAATATGGCACAGGTACTGTCATCACTTTCGCGCGAAAGGGTGCCGCAAGGACCGGCTTTTATCGGTGTAGCTGAAGTGGAAAACAATCGGGTACTGGATGATTTGGTGGAACAGCCGTCTATCGCGAATTACAAATACGTACATTATGAAGGACCGGACAAACGAGGCATTGATTGTGCCCTGCTTTACGACCCGGCACAGTTTGAAGTAAAAGCGTCGAAACTGATACTTTCACAACCTTTTCAAGGCGACACGCTCCATCCTACCCGCGGTTTCCTGGTTGTGGACGGACGTATGGCAGATGAGCGTGTGTGTGTCATTGTAAATCACTGGCCGTCGCGCGGAGCCAAATCGCCAGTGCGTGTACATGCCGCCAACCAAGTAAAGATATTAGCCGACTCTCTGCGCCGGAAAGACCGCAAGCTGAAACTCATCATTATGGGAGACATGAACGATGACCCTATGGACGAAAGCATGCGCGCATTAGGTGCCCGCAAATGGAAAAAAGAAGTGAAAAAAGACCAATTCTTCAATCCTTGGTGGGAAGTACTGGAAGATAAGGAAAAAGGCACACTGCTCTATCGTGGCAAATGGAACCTGTTCGACCAAATTGTATTGTCCAAACCTTTATTAAAAAAACGCCGGGGACTTCGTTACGACAGTCACGAAGTGTTCAGTCGCGACTACCTCTTTCAAAAGGACGGGAAATATGAAGGTTATCCCTTACGCACTCATGGCGGCCGTACTTGGCTCAACGGATATAGCGACCACTTGCCTACTGTCATCTACTTAAAGAAATAAGCAATTGACGACAACTCCCATCATTATTCAGAAGTAATGCCATCAAAAAAAGGCTCAGAGCCTCTTTATCACTCTGAGCCTTTTCTGTAAATCACATTATCAGATGCCTGCCAACTCAACAATTTTGTCTACGGCAGCATTCAAGCCGTCGGGATTCTTGCCACCGGCTGTAGCGAAGTGAGGCTGTCCACCTCCACCACCCTGTATCAATTTGGCGGCTTCTTTCACCAAAGCACCTGCTTTCAATCCAGTTGCAACGAGGTTATCGCTCAACATTACGGTCAGCATGGGTTTACCTTCGAACACAGTACCCGCTACAAAGAAGAGATTTTCCGATACCTGCCCGCGAAGCTGGAAAGCTATGTTCTTAACGGTTTCTGGGGGCAAAGGAGCGCAGAACTTGATGAGTTTCAGTCCGTTCACTTCCTTGATTCCTTGCAGAAGTTTGTCTTTCAGTTGAGCTTCCTTTTCCTTCATGAATTCTTCCACCTGCTTTTTCAGTCCGGCATTCTCCTCAATGTATCGGCGGATGGCGCCGCTCAAGTCGGGAGCATTGTTGAAGAGAGCTTTCAAGTCACGCAAGGAATCCTGCAAACTGTCCATCATTTCCTCTACCTTAGCACCGGTATAAGCCTCGATACGGCGTACACCTGCGGCAACAGAGCTTTCTGATATGATTTTCACCATACCAATATTACCCGTAGCGGCCACATGAGTACCTCCACAAAATTCAATAGAAGAGCCGAACTGGATAACACGTACGTGGTCGCCGTACTTCTCGCCAAAGAGGGCTATGGCTCCCAATCGCTTGGCTTCTTCAATGGGGATATTGCGATACTCCTGCAAAGGAATGTTAGCGCGAATTTTGGCATTAACCAAATGCTCCACCTTGCGAAGTTCTTCATCTGTCACCTTCTGGAAGTGGGAAAAGTCGAAACGCAACGAGTCGGGTGTAACGAGCGAACCTTTCTGTTCCACATGGTCACCTAGCACAGTACGTAAAGCCTCGTCAAGCAAATGCGTACACGAATGGTTGGCGGCACAGGCGGCACGCTTGTCCGTATCCACGCAGGCCATCATCGGAGCCTCCAAATGTTCGGGCAGTTTTTTAGTCAAGTGAATGGGAAGGTTGTTTTCCTTCTTGGTATCAATCACTTCAACAGTCTCGAACTCACTGACCAACACACCCGTGTCACCTACCTGACCACCACTTTCGGCATAGAACGGGGTCTTGTCCAATACAATCTGATACAAAGTTTGGTTTTTCTGCTTCACCTGGCGATAGCGCAGGATACTCGTCTCATACTCTGTATAGTCGTAGCCCACAAACTCTGTAGTGCCTTCCTTCAAGGTTATCCAATCGCCTGTCTCAACAGCAGCGGCATTACGCGCACGTTGCTTCTGTTGCTGCATCTCGATATCGAAATCCTTTGTGTTCGCGGTCATACCGTTTTCGCGAAGGATTAACTCGGTCAAATCCAAAGGGAAACCGAACGTATCGTATAACGTGAAAGCATCCTTGCCAGTGATTTCAGTCTTGCCGGCAGCCTTGGTATCGGCCATGGTCTTTTCCAACAGGCGGATGCCCGTCTCCAATGTGCGGAGGAAAGCTTCTTCTTCCTCTTTGATAACCTTGGATATCAGTTCCTTTTGTGCGTTCAGTTCAGGATAGGCAGCACCCATATCCTCAATCAGCACCGGCAACAACTTATACATGAAAGCTTGTTTCTGACCCAAGAACGTATAGCCATAGCGGACGGCACGACGCAAAATACGACGGATGACGTAACCAGCCTTGGCATTGCTGGGCAACTGGCCATCGGTGATAGAGAAAGCGATAGTGCGGATGTGATCGGCAATGACACGCATGGCCACATCCTTTTGCGGGTCTTCGCCATACTTGGTGCCAGACAGGATGGCAATAGCCTGAATGAGCGGCTGGAAAACATCGGTATCGTAATTGGACGTCTTGCCTTGCAAAGCCATGCAGAGGCGTTCGAAACCCATACCGGTGTCTATCACCTTGGCGGGCAGCGGCTCTAATGAGCCATCGGCCTTGCGATTGTACTGCATGAACACCAAGTTCCATATCTCAATGACTTGCGGATGGTCATGATTCACCATGTCGCGACCGGGTATCTGCTCCTTCTCTTCTTCGGGACGGAGGTCTATATGAATCTCCGAGCAAGGGCCACAGGGTCCCGTATCGCCCATTTCCCAGAAATTGTCGTGCTTGTTACCATTAATAATATGGTCTTTGGGCAAAAACTGTTCCCAGTAAGAGGCGGCTTCATCGTCACGCTTCAAGCCTTCCTCGGGACTGCCTTCAAACACCGTGGCATATAGGTTGGCAGGATTGATTTTCAATACATCTACCAAATACTCCCATGCCCAGGAGATGGCTTCTTTCTTGAAGTAATCGCCAAAGGACCAGTTGCCTAACATCTCAAACATCGTATGATGATAGGTGTCGTGTCCCACTTCCTCCAAATCGTTGTGCTTGCCGCTTACGCGCAGGCACTTCTGTGAGTCGGCCACCCGTTTATATTGGGCCGGATGATTACCCAAGATGATGTCCTTAAACTGGTTCATACCCGCGTTGGTGAACATCAGCGTCGGGTCGTCTTTAATAACCATGGGAGCCGAGGGGACGATGTGGTGTCCTTTGCTCTCGAAGAAACTCTTGAACGAGTCTCTGATTTCGTTTGCAGTCAACATATATACTATCAATAACTTAAAAACTCAAAAAACTGTGCAAAGATAGCTTGTTTTTATTACTTTTGCCGCATCGACCACCGAAATATTTCCAAAAACATGCGTAAAGTTTACTATATCTATAATCCTCAGACTCAGACATACGACCGTATCTACCCCACTGTACGCCAGCGCATCATGAGTTATTTGCGCAAACTGTTCATAGGTATGGGCTTATGGGCGGGCAGCGTCATTGTGCTTTTGCTGATATTCGGTTCCCCTTCGGAGAAGGAATTACGGATGGAAAACAGCCAGTTGCAAGCCCAGTACAACGTACTTTCACACCGTATGGACGAAGCGATGAAAGTGTTGCAAGACATTCAGCAGCGCGATGACAATCTCTATCGGGTCATTTTTATGGCCGATCCCATTCCCTCTGCCATTCGTCAGGCGGGCTATGGCGGCACCAACCGTTATGAACATTTAGTGGATATGGCCAATGCCGACCTTGTCATAAACACGACACAAAAACTGGACGTACTCACGAAGCAACTCTACATCCAATCCAACTCTTTTGACGAGGTAGTGGAGCTGTGCAAGAATCATGACGAGATGCTACGGTGTATTCCCGCCATACAGCCTATCTCCAACAAGGACCTGAAGAAAACAGCTTCCGGTTACGGCACGCGTGTAGACCCCATTTATGGAACGACCAAGTTTCACGCAGGCATGGATTTCTCGGCATCCATCGGCACAGATGTATATGCCACAGGCGATGGCAAAGTGATAAAGGTGGGATGGCAGACCGGCTATGGAAAGACCATCGTCATTGACCATGGCTTTGGTTATCAGACCGTATATGCCCATCTGAGCGACTACCATACGAAAGTAGGACGCAAGGTGGTGCGTGGCGAGGTGATAGGCGCCGTAGGCAATACCGGGAAAAGCACCGGACCGCATCTGCATTATGAGGTGCATGTCAAAGGCAAAGTCGTAAATCCTGTCAACTACTACTTTATGGACCTCAGTGCGGAAGACTATGACCGCATGATACAATTGGCGGCCAACCATGGCAAGATGATGGATTAATCTGCACGTCCTAAAAATAACCCGGCCACCATTTGGTCATTTCAATTTAAAAACGTACCTTTGCGCCCGATTATTCCCAACCGGGTTTAACAAAGAGTTTCCTAAATGATTAGGAGCCACCCGGCGGAGCTAACTTATACTATATTAATATAAGATGTACGCAATTGTAGAAATCCAGGGTCAGCAATTCAAAGCAGAAGCTGGCAAGAAGCTGTTTGTTCACCACATTCAAGACGCTGAAGCAGGTGCGACAGTTGAATTTGAGAAAGTATTGTTAATTGACCAAGACGGAAACATCACTGTAGGTTTGCCTACTGTAGAAGGTGCGAAAGTGGTTTGTGAAATCGTATCTCCGTTGGTAAAAGGCGACAAAGTTCTCGTCTTCCACAAGAAGAGAAGAAAAGGTTACCGCAAACTGAAAGGACACCGCCAGCAATTCACAGAGTTGACAATCAAAGAAGTAGTAGCTTAATCAATTAAAAAAAAGTAAAGAGAAATGGCACATAAAAAAGGTGTAGGTAGTTCAAAGAACGGCCGTGAGTCAGCAAGTAAGAGATTAGGCGTTAAGATATTCGGTGGTGAGGCTTGCAAAGCAGGTAACATCATCGTTCGTCAGAGAGGTACAGAATTCCACCCGGGCAGAAACATCGGTATGGGTAGTGACCACACTCTCTACGCCTTGATAGACGGAACCGTACAGTTCAAAGTAGGCCGCGAAGACAGACGTTATGTTTCCGTCATTCCGGCAGAAAGCACAGCAGAAGCATAAGTATTCTGACATATCCTTACAAAGAGAAGGGATGTCGCTTAAAGAGAGGCGACATCCCTTTACTTTTTTGCGTTCACATACCACGTTATTTGTTTTTTCCGTATCTTTGCAAACGCAAACGAAGACAGAATATCATTAAATATACACGAACATGCTTACCATCAAACAAATTACTGAAAACACCGACGCCGTAGTGCGCGGTTTGGAGAAGAAGCATTTCAACAATGCCAAAGAAGCCATCGAACAGGTGCTGGCTCTGAACAACAAACGCAGAAGTACACAATCCCAACTGGATAACAACCTGGCTGAGGTGAACTCGCTTTCCAAATCCATCGGCATGCTGATGAAGGAAGGGAAAAAAGAAGAGGCGGAAACGGCAAAAGCACGGGTGGCCGAACTAAAAGAAGCGAACAAATCCTTGCAAGCTGATATGGACAAAGCCGCCAATGACTTGCAGGCACTGCTTTATACCATCCCTAACGTTCCTTATGAAGAAGTGCCCGAAGGCGTAGGAGCGGAAGACAACCTCGTTGTAAAAATGGGTGGCATGGAAACCGAACTTCCTAAGGATGCCCTCCCTCACTGGGAACTGGCAAAGAAGTATGATATCATTGATTTCGACTTAGGCGTAAAAATCACCGGTGCCGGTTTCCCTGTTTACAAAGGCAAAGGTGCCCGTCTGCAACGTGCCCTTATCAACTTTTTCCTGGACGAAGCACGCGCTTCAGGCTACACGGAAGTGATGCCTCCTACGGTGGTAAACGCCGCATCAGGCTATGGGACAGGTCAGTTGCCCGATAAAGAAGGACAGATGTACCACTGCGAAGTGGACGACCTCTACTTAATACCTACCGCAGAAGTTCCTGTAACCAATATCTATCGGGACGTTATTTTGGACGAAAAAGACCTCCCTATCAAGAATTGCGCTTACACCGAATGTTTCCGTCGCGAAGCCGGTTCGTATGGCAAGGATGTGCGCGGCTTAAACCGCCTGCATGAATTCTCCAAAGTAGAATTGGTGCGCATCGACAAGCCTGAACACAGCCGCCAGTCACATCAGGAAATGTTAGACCATGTAGAAGGTTTGTTACAGAAGTTGGAATTGCCCTACCGCATTCTGCGTCTTTGCGGTGGCGACATGAGCTTCACTGCCGCCATCTGCTATGATTTTGAAGTTTATAGCGAAGCACAGAAACGCTGGCTGGAAGTAAGTTCCGTTTCCAACTTTGACACCTATCAGGCCAATCGTTTGAAATGCCGTTACCGCAATGCCGACAAAAAGATTGAGCTTTGCCATACCTTGAACGGCTCGGCCCTGGCATTGCCACGCATTGTTGCCGCTTTGTTGGAAAACAACCAAACACCTGAAGGCATCCGCATACCGAAGGCACTGGTTCCTTATTGTGGATTTGAAATTATTGACTGACACCAATCGCACTGCCAACAAAGAAAGCCGCTCCTGTGACGCACACAGTGAGCGGCATTTTTTATGATACCATACGTAAGCCTATTATGAAAGTTCAAAATCAGTCTTTAGGGAAACTGGTATAAGTTACTTCCAATGTCAACTTCTGCCCTCCTTGCTCCGGATCTCCTCCCTGCAATTTGGCAAATCCCGGCTGCAAATCATGCTGAACCGCAGTTGTAACTGTCGTACTGGAACTTGTCTGCTGGGTTGTAATCTGCACCGGTATCAACAACACTTTGTTCCAGTCCGGGTTTTCCTTATTCCATTGCGCGTTCCATTCCTCCTCATTCCACGATGCTCCCGCTTCTTTCTCAGCTTCCGCACGCGCGGCATTCTTTTCGTTAATGCAAGTCGTCACCAGACGGGCAATATTCGGGAAATGGTATTGATTAACCTCATTACTATTATGCGTTGTCACAAATGAAGTCAGGTTGTCGTTGATTTGGTTTTCTTCAAAAAACTCCTTGACATTCTGTTTACGTATCAGTAATACTTCCTCCGGCGCTCCCATGCTGAACGTCTGGTTATTCCTATCTTCATAGTTGGTAAATGTCAGTTTAACAGCGTTCAGCGTATCACCGGAAAGTTGCTGATAAATCTCATCACACGGCAAAGCTGCCTCTGTAAAAATACCCGCCGGTGACTTAATGTAGGTCCACTCCTTTTCATTCACCTTGGCGGTCAGCCTTTCAGAACTGGCGAATTGATTGGCCTGAATAACCTCCTTTGTTGAAGCGAACAATGTCTGGCGGCCATAATAAATGGAATCATCGCCTATGTCTCCGTTTTCATCGTTCACTTTCTTTTTCAAGGCCAATCCCAGGCTGTCCACATAATGGAACCGGAACCGGAATTCCAAGTCCACACGATCTACATACAAAATAGTTCCATCCCCAAAGTCATTCTTAACATATACGCCCTTGAATACATTGTCGATGAAATGGTCGGCATCATCAAAATAGTTGTTTTCTCCTCTTTCGTAAGCCCTGTTCAGTTCCAAGATGTCCTCGCCTATTTGAGTATCAAGTTCAAAGGAAATGACCGGATAATAAGTTCTGTTGCCGTTAGCATCGGTTGCATTTCTCACAGAGTCAGGTACGGAAGCATCATATGCGGTATAAGCCTTACGACCCAACAATCTTCCCTTGTATTTTTCCGTATCAATATTTGTATAGCGGTATTGCATGTTTTCGTCGTGCCGTTCTTTGACCCATTGGTCATTAAGTTCGTAAACACTCATCCTACAAGCATTCAAGGAATCGCCAAACCAATCGTTGTAGTAAACCAAAAGGCGGATTCCCGCGACCTTATCATCAACCAGTGTCCCCCTTCCTTTCAGCGTATCGCCATCCCAATACTCTTCATACACATCTGGCAATATCTCCGAGAACTTGAAGTCTTCCGTGCAGTTCAACTCCGTCAGGAAACTCGCAGTATAATCTCCAAAATCCGGATCAGTAAATTTTCCTACATATCCGATACTTGTTTTAGCGTACACCGCATCAGCCTCAACCGACTGTGTCGTTACATCAAATGTTGTCGTATGAGCCACTACCGCATCACTCCCGGGAAGCATGCCCATCCCCAATGTATTGGTCGTGTCATCGCAGGCTCCAAAAAACAGGGACGCACCAAGCAGTGCCCCCAATAGTTTCACTTTCATAGTTTCAATACAGTTTATTCTTGTTCCTCTCCCGCAACCAAGTCGTAAAAGCCATTGCAGGCATCCGCAAAGGCATCCGGCTGTTGATATTCAAGTACCGGCTTACCTATGCTTCTGGCATATTCCAAGATTTCAGGATTGACATTTCGACTTTGCTGGACAACCCCATCAGAATATTCTACCGCCAGTTTGCACACGGCAGTATAGTCAATAGGCTCCTTCAAAACCGCTATATCTTTCTTGTTGATACCTTTCAGCAAAAGTTTGGTCGGATAGTCGGGATGAAACGGTTGCTTAAAATCTTCCTCATAGAGCGAGAACACCACTTTGGCATCTCTGAATGAAGGTTCATCCTTATAGGCTTTTTTAATATAAAGAGGTGCCAGCGCACTGATCCATCCGTGACAGTGGATAATGTCAGGACACCACCTCAACTTCTTCACCGTTTCCAACACACCCCGTGCATAGAAAATGGTACGGGCATCATTGTCCTCGTATTCCACCCCATTCTCATCAGCGGTCAGTAAACGGTTTTGGAAATAATCATCGTTATCAATGAAATAAACCTGCATACGGGCAGACTGAATAGAGGCTACCTTAATTATAAGCGGATGATCGGTATCATCGATAATCAAGTTCATTCCTGAAAGACGTATCACTTCATGCAGTTGGTTACGACGTTCGTTGATATTGCCCCATTTAGGCATAAACGTCCTGATTTCCCTGCCTCTTTCCTGAATGTCTTGTGGCAAATGCCGGCCGGTAAGCGACATTTCTGTTTCCGGTACGTAAGGAGTAATTTCTTGTGTAATGAATAAAACCTTGTTAGCCTTTGTCATAATCAATGTTCTCAATTATTTTGCAAAGATACAAAAAAAAACGATGATTACGGCAAATAGGGTTGGCTATAAAACCTTATGATTTGTTAAGTACTTGTGTTTCAAGAAACCTTTCGGCCAGTTTTAATCCCGAAAATCGAGGGAAAGACACAAAAAAGCAGATATTTTTTCGTTATGTGGTAAATAATAGCTTATTTTGCACCCGTTTTTAAACAACCCTGTATTAATCAAACTTCAAAGTAATGAATATAGTACATACTATCAAGGACTTGCAAGCCGGCCTTACGGCCTTGCGCGCCCAGGGTAAAACGGTAGGGCTGGTACCCACAATGGGGGCTTTGCATGCCGGCCATGCCTCGTTGGTGAAACGCTGTGTAGCGGAAAACGATGTTGCGGTAGTCAGCGTTTTTGTAAATCCGACACAATTTAACGACAAAAACGATTTGGTCAAATATCCACGTACGCTCGAAGCCGACTGCCGGCTGCTCGAAGCCTGCGGAGTTACGTTCGCTTTTGCCCCGTCCGTCGAAGAAATGTATCCGGAACCGGACACACGGCAATTCAGCTACCCACCGCTCGACACAGTAATGGAAGGAATTTTCCGTCCGGGACACTTCAATGGTGTATGCCAAGTGGTAAGCAAGCTGTTTGACATCGTAAAACCCGACCGGGCTTATTTTGGCGAAAAAGATTTCCAGCAACTGGCCATTATCCGCGAAATGGTTCGCCAAATGAATTTCCCGCTGGAAATTGTCGGCTGTCCCATTGTACGCGAAGAAGACGGACTTGCCTTGAGCAGCCGCAACGCACGCTTGTCCGCCGACGAACGCCAGCAAGCATTGCAAATTTCCAAAGTCCTGTTCGAAAGCCGTGAGTTTGCCACCACGCATACTGTAGCCGAGACTCAGAAATTCGTGGAAGACGCGATAGCCGCCGCACCCGGTTTGCGATTGGAATATTTTGAACTGGTTGATGGAAACACGCTACAGAAAATAGCTGACTGGGAAGAGACGGAATATGCCGTAGGCTGCATTACCGTATTTTGCGGCGAGGTCCGTTTGATAGACAACATCAAATATAAAGGTTGACATAAATAAAAAAACAGCTATGATGATTGAAGTTTTAAAGTCAAAAATCCACTGCGCCCGTGTAACGGAAGCCAACCTGAACTACATGGGAAGCATCACGATTGACGAAGACCTGATGGATGCAGCCAACATGATTGCCGGTGAAAAAGTTCATATTGCCGACAACAACAATGGCGAACGTTTTGAGACCTACATCATTAAAGGTGAACGCGGGTCTGGAAAAATCTGCCTCAACGGAGCCGCTGCCCGCCGCGTACAACCGGACGATATTATCATTATCATGTCGTATGCATGGATGGATTTTGAAGAAGCCAAATCTTTCAAGCCGACAGTAGTATTCCCCGACCCGACTACTAACAAGATTGTGAAATAAACTTCCCAAGCAAACAGGGAAGCGCGACAGCAGGGGCGCAGAGACACGGAACTTTGTCTATTAACTTATCAAGAAATCCGAGTCTCTGCGCCCCTGTATTATTTATACTGTTTTCAGCGCAAATCAAAGCCGCAATGTCGCTTTCACTTCTTCCGCATCCTTATGCAACTGGGCTGCCAGTTCCTCTACTGAAGCAAACTTCCGCTCGGGACGGATACGCCGCAAAAAGGAAAGACGTAAAGAATGGTCGTAAATGTCGGCATCAAAATCGAAGATGTGAACCTCGATAGTGGTGTTATCGCCATTACCAAGCGTAGGGCGGCAGCCAATGTTGAGCATGCCACCATAAACATCGCCATCTACCTCCACACGGACGGCATAAACGCCTCGGGCTGGCACAATCTTACGGTCATCGTTCACCCGGAGATTGGCCGTAGGATAACCGATGCGATGTCCCACCTGAAAACCACTCACCACCGTACCGCCCAGAAAATAGGCGTAACCTAAGTATTGGGCTGCCGATGACACATCACCTTCGTGCAACAAGCGGCGGATACTGGAAGAACATACAGGCAGACGGCAGCAGGCAGCAGGCAGATGATAGGCTTCGGCCGGCAACACTTCCATACCTAAGTCGCGTCCGTAACGTACGTAATCCTCAAATCCTTCACTTCGCCCATGGCCGAAACGATGGTCGTAACCTATGACCAAAGCTTGTATGGCGTATTGTCTGTGCAGCCTCTCCATGAACTGACGGGCCGACAAAGCAGCCAACTCCGGCGTGAAATCCAGCAGAATACAACTGTCTATACCTGTTTGTGCCAGTAATTCCAGCTTCTCATCGCAGGTGGTCAACAATTCAGGATGGAAATCCGGATGCATCACGGCACGAGGATGTTCGGGAAACGTTATCACCGCCGATGCCAGTCCACGCGATATGGCAGCTTTCTGTACTTGTTCTATCAAGAAACGATGTCCGCAGTGTACGCCATCGAAGAATCCGATGGTAGCTACCGCTGGATTTAAAGGTTGCTTTGTCGCTATATTTTTGACTAGCCGCACGTTACCTCCGCTTTAAAGATGGTACGCCAGTCCTCCCGGAGTTGAGGAGTGTAAGTACGGATGCCCAACGAACGAGCGGTGCGACAATTGCTTTCCGCATCGTCAATGAATAATGTTTCAGCCGGATTCAAACCTGTGTCAGCTATTACCTGATGAAAGATTTCAGGTTCAGGCTTAATCATCTTCATCTCAAAAGACAGGAAAATATCGTCGAAAAAATCTTCCACCCGATGATTGTTGTAGCTAAACACATGTTCGAGTGCCCATTGCCAATGGATGCCGTTGGTATTGCTCAACAGATATAAGGTATAACGCTGACGCAGTTGAAGCAGGAAGTCCAATTTGTAGGCAGGGACACCGACTAGAAATCGATTCCACGCTTCGTCTATCTGCTCATCAGTCACAGGATGAGGAATGCGCTTATGTATTTCCGCACGAAATTCCGCATCCGTCAACAGCCCCTTTTCATGTTGCAGAAAGAAGCCGTGCTGATGACACATGTCGAGCATGGACTCCACATCGGGAAGCCCAAGCTCTACAAAACTGTCTATGCATCGTTGGCGGTCGAGGTCTATCAACACCCCGCCAAAATCGATAATCAGTGTCTTTATGCCTTGCAAATCCATAGCTTACTTTTGACGAATCCGCTGTATCCAACGCGCAACCTCACCTATCCACAGCACGAACGAAGAAGATACGATAATGAGCAACCAAGTTTGCCAATCAAGCGGCTCGGTGCGGAACACAGCTCCACCAAACTGTACAATGAGGAACTGTCCGCCTAAGATAGCCAATACAATGAACTCCATGCCATAGGACTTGGAAATACCTTTGAAGGCGGGATCAGTCGTACCGAACACGCGTGCATTGAATAAATTCCAGAATTGAAGCATCACGAAGAAGGTGAAGAAGACAGTCAATTCACGCACGCTCATTCCTCCCCGTTCAAAATAGAACAGCAGGCCTAACAATACTATGGCGAAGAGCAAGCCTACACCAAATATCATTTCACGCATTCCTTTGGTTATGATAAAGTCTGTACGTTTACGAGGTTTTTCCTTCATCACACTCTCGCTGGGAGGAATGGAAGCCAACGCCAAAGCAGCAAAGGTGTCCATAATGAGGTTCACCCAAAGCATCTGCGTCACAGTGAGTGGCAATTCGGTGCCAATCAACGAACCCAACAGCACAATAAACAAGGCCACAAAATTAATCGTCAACTGGAAGACAATGAACCGCTGTATATTTTTATAGAGCGAACGTCCCCACATGACCGCCGTACCGATACTGTTGAACGAGTCATCCAACAAAGTTATGTCACTCGCTTCCTTGGCTACAGACGTACCTGTTCCCATCGAAAGGCCCACCTGCGCATGATTCAAAGCGGGGGCATCATTTGTACCGTCACCCGTCACTGCTACAACGGCACCTTTCTGCTGAAGAAGTTGCACCAAACGTTGTTTGTCCGTAGGACGGGCACGCGACATGATTTTCAAATCCATCACGCGGTCCAATGCCTCTTCGTCACTCAAGGCGGCAAAGTCTGCACCGGTAATGCGGTTACGATCTGTATCTTCAGGCTTCCAAAGTCCTATCTGACGGGCTATTTCGGTAGCCGTACCCGGCGTGTCACCTGTTACAATCTTCACACTGATGCCGGCAGACTGACATTTCTGCACAGCGGCAGGCACATCGGGACGGATGGGGTCGCTGATGGCCACTACACCCACAAAAGAAAGGTCGTTGTCGGAAACCAAGGCGGCACAGTCTCGCGTCTCGTTCTCATCGACTATTTTATAAGCAAAGCCCAACGTACGCATAGCCATGTTCTGATAGGCCAGTAACTGGGTGTCCACAGTCGGACGATATTCCGTGGCTGATACGCGCTTGCCTTCCAGCACCACGTCCTTACACTTGCCCAACACGATTTCGGGAGCGCCTTTTACGTACAACACGCGCTTGCCTGTCAGAGGCGACTGCACCAAGGTCGCCATGAACTTGCGTTCAGTGGAGAAGGTCAACTGGTCGATGACCTGCGCTTCCTCACGCATCTTCAGATAATCCTGTCCCTGCTTGTTGAGCCAAAGCAACAGGGCTACTTCTGTCGGATTGCCCACGCCTTTGGTTTTTTCGCCCGGAGCGGTTTCTTCTAGAAATGCAGTGGAATTGGCGCTGATGCCTTCCTTTACCAAGCGGCTTAGTTCATCGTCCGCCAATTCATTCCTGTTCTTCAACCCATAGAAGCTGGCTTCGTGTACCTGCATCTGATTTTGAGTCAGCGTACCCGTCTTGTCTGTGCAGATGACGGTAATGGCGCCCATCGTCTCACAAGCGTGCATCTTGCGCACCAGATTGTTGGTGGAAAGCATACGGCGCATATTCAAGGCCAGACTCAGGGTAACGCTCATCGGAAGTCCTTCGGGCACTGCCACGACTATCAGCGTTACAGCCATCATGAAGTACTTCAGTGTGGCCTGTAAGGCGGGCAGCCAGTCGGAGAATGTATGGAATGAGCCAAAATCATAGAAGAGTATTACATCTTTAATAAAGAAAATGGCGAAAGCCAGGCCTGCGGCCGTAAAGCCGATTTTGCCTATCAAGTTGGCCAGCTTGGTCAACTGTATATTAAGAGGTGTAGGCTCGGTGCTTTGCTCGGTGCTTTGACGGGCTACCTTACCAATTTCAGTCGCATCGCCCACGGCGTCCACTCGCATCATGCCGTGGCCGTCTACCACCGTCGTACCACGCAATACGCGATTGGATGCATAAGTGGCTTCGTGGTCGAAGTCAGCTTCTACCGTGGTCTTCGACACCACCGGCTCACCGGTCAGGTTCGATTCGTTCACTTGCAGGGAAACAGCTTCAAGCAAATCGCCGTCTGCAGGCATTTCCTCGCCCGTTTCCAGGATGACTATATCGTCTACCACGACCTCCTTGCGGGGCACTTCCTGCACGTGTCCGTTGCGGATGACCTTTACGCGCGTCTCTTCGTTGACGGCGTTCAGCAGGTCGAATTTTTTGTTGGCGTCGTATTCGAAAAAGAAACCGATGCCGGTTGCCAGTAGGATGGCGGCTATGATACCAATCGTTTCAGCATATTCATTCTCCACAATGGAGATGGCCAGCGAGAACAAAGCCGCTACCAGCAGCACTTTTACAACAGGATCTTGAAATTTCTCCAAATAAAGCCTCAGCAAAGAAGGTCGTTTGGGAGGGGTCAACAGGTTGACACCGTGCTCGGCACGACTGCGGAGAACCTCTTCGTCGGTGAGGCCTACATGATTGACATTTTCTTTCATTAGAGTTATCTTTGGTTAATTGCCGCAAAAATACAACAATAATTCAGACCGTTCATACGATTAAGTCTTTTTTAGGATATATAATCCGGAAAATATCATTCGAAAAGAAATTCTACGACGCCTTCTTCTCCTTGATGTCACAACTCGCCTCTACCACATTCATCACATAGTCACCCAGTTTCTCACACTCGGCTATGATGTCCATGTAGAAAACACCCATCTGATAACTGTAATCCTTGTTGTTGACATCCACAATGTTCTGATTTTTCAGCTGATTACGGTAATTGTTTATCTCGTTCTCCAGGTTATAGGACTTATTGACATCGGTGGCTGGATGATCGGTGTGCTCTATGACGGTTATCATTTGCGCCAGCGCTTCGTCATCAAGCGTCATCATGCTGTGAATGTGCTCATATTGCTGCTCGGTAAAATCCTCATTGGATTGCCGTTTGCGGTTGATGGTGCGTGCCAGGTTGTAGCAACTGTCGCCTATGCTTTCTATTTCCGTCACCTCGCGCAACATCCCCCTTATCTGCAATTTACTCTCTGAACTGAGCCTCCCCTCAGACACTTGGTTCAAATAGTTGGCAATCTCCAGTTCCATGCTGTCACTGATGTTCTCGTACTTCTCCACCCGGCTGAAAATACGGTTGAAGTCATCATCCTTTTCCGTATGCAGCAGGTCGCGCACCATGCCGAACATACGGCGCGTGCGCTCGGCAAACAGATGGATTTCCTTACTAGCCTGCAAGATGGACAGTTCGGACGTAGACAACATACCGCCGGTTATATACCGCAGGCGATATTCTTCGTCCTGTTCCTTTTGCGGAATAATGGCGCAAACCGTACGCTCAATGAAAGGCACAAACCAAATCAGGATAAGTACATTGCATATGTTGAAGGCTGAATGGAAAGCCGACAGTTTGAACGGCACGGCAACGGACATCTCCGTACTGCCCATGACATTCTCCACAAACCAGGATACGCCTTCCGTGAAAAAGGGGAACACGCACAATACCCAAATGACACCGAACACGTTGAACATCAAGTGTGCCATAGCAGCCCGTCGCGCCTGGGTATTACCCGTCAGCGCGGCAAGATTGGCAGTAATGGTTGTACCAATGTTCTCACCCAACACCAACGCCGCCCCTAACTCAAAGCTAATCCAACCGTTGGCGCACATTATCAATGTAATCGCCATAGTGGCCGCCGAGGCTTGTACCACCATAGTCAGTATGGTGCCAATAGCCACAAACAATAGAATGGACAAAAAGCCCATGTCCGTATAGTTCTGTACAAAAGCCAGCATATCGGGATTTTTCTGTAAGTCGGGCGCATTGGCCTGTAACATGGAAAGCCCCATAAAAAGGAAGGAAAAACCGAAAATGAACTCACCTATCGACTTGCGATTGCTCTTTTGAGAGAAAAGGAGTGGAATGCCGAAAGCTAACAAAGGAAGGGCGAAAGCCGCAATGTCTACCTTAAAACCTAATGCGGAAATAATCCAGGCGGTAACTGTAGTACCGATGTTGGCGCCCATAATGACGCCGATAGACTGAGAAAGAGTCAACAGCCCTGCATTGACAAAACTGACAACCATCACCGTGGTAGCGGACGAAGACTGCACCAAGGCGGTAATCAGCATACCGGTCAGCACACCGGTCACCCGATTGGTAGTCATAGCGGTCAAAATACGTCGGAGGCGGTCTCCGGCAAACTTCTGCAGCCCCTCGCTCATGATTTTCATACCATACAGAAACAAGGCTAACGAGCCGAACAATTTTAATAAATCATAAAAAGAATATTCCATATTCTAATAAATTATGAGGTTTCTTTGCTCCATCTGTTATTACTCCTATCTTTATTGCCATCAAACTCTAAAAAAGAAGATTATGAAACACATGTTACAAATCTATTGCAAAAATAATAATATTTATAAAGAATTTCCAATAGGAAGCTCACTTTTGGATATTTATTCTGGTTTTAATCTCGATTTTCCCTACCCGGTAGTCAGCGCAAGGGTCAACAACCGCTCGGAAGGACTGAACTTCCGCGTATATAATAATAAGGATGTAGAATTTCTCGATGTACGCAATCCGTCGGGCATGCGTACCTACGTCCGTACGCTCTGCTTCATCCTCTACAAAGCCGTCAGCGAAATCTTTCCGGAAGGCAAACTATACGTGGAACATCCCGTGTCTAAAGGCTATTTCTGCAACTTACGCATCGGGCGCCCTATCGAGCTGGAGGACGTACTGGCTGTGAAGCGAAGGATGCAGGAAATCATTGCGGAGGACATTCCTTTCCATCGCACCGAATGCCACGTCACAGAGGCAGTCCGCGTGTTCAGCGAACGGGGCATGAAAGACAAAGTGAAGCTACTGGAATCGTCCGGCGCACTCTATACCTATTATTATACATTGGGCGATACGGTGGACTATTATTACGGCAACCTGCTTCCCAGCACCGGATTTATCAAGTTGTTCGACCTCGTGAAGTATTACGACGGTCTGTTGCTGCGCATCCCCAACAAGGAAAACCCGAACGTACTGGAAGAGGTGGTGAAGCAGGAAAAGATGCTCGACGTGTTCAAGGAGCACCTGCGCTGGAACCACATCATGGGATTGAGCAACATCGGCGACATCAACCTGGCCAGTCTGGAAGGGCATGCCACGGACCTTATCAAAGTGGCCGAAGCTTTGCAAGAGAAGAAAATTGCCCAAATAGCGGACGAGATTTTCCACCGGGGACAGGAAGGACATCCAGTGAAAATCGTATTGATATCCGGTCCTTCTTCTTCCGGAAAAACAACGTTCAGCAAACGCCTCTCCATCCAGCTGATGACCAACGGGCTGCATCCCTACCCCATCGCCATGGACAATTACTTTGTCAACCGGGAAGATACTCCCCGCGATGCCAACGGGAACTACGACTACGAGTCGCTTTACGCCCTCGACATCAAGAAGTTTGAAGAAGACTTACAAGCCTTGTTGCGGGGAGAAGAGGTAGAACTTCCTACTTATAACTTCATAGAAGGAAAACGTGAATACAAAGGAGACCGGTTAAAGGCTGACGAACATACGATTCTCATTCTCGAAGGTATCCATGCCTTAAATCCGGAACTGACACCTCAAATTCCCGCCGACAAGAAATACAAGATTTATGTGTCCGCACTGACCACCATATCCATTGATGACCACAACTGGATTCCGACAACGGACAACCGACTGATACGCCGCATCATTCGCGACTATAACTATCGGGGATGTTCCGCCCAAGAAACCATCTCACGCTGGGGAAGTGTACGTGCGGGTGAAGATAAATGGATATTCCCTTACCAGGAAAATGCGGACGTGATGTTCAACTCTGCCTTGCTGTTCGAGCTGGCCGTGTTGCGTTGCCACGTAGAGCCATTGCTCAACACCGTACCACGCAATTGTCCCGAATATGCCGAGGCTTACCGACTGCTGAAGTTCATCAAGTACTTCACTCCCGTACAGGACAAGGAACTGCCCCCCACCTCCCTGCTGCGTGAGTTCTTGGGCGGAAGCAGCTTTACTTATTAAGAAACTGCGGGGAAGGCTCCACCGTTCGTGGTTCGCCACAGGCCCTCATTATCCGCCTGTGCATGCCAGATTTATTTTAACAAGTTCCCATTAACATTCCATCATCTTTCAACGGACGGAATGCAAAAATTTGTATAAAACAATCGGTCAAGCCTTTCCACGAACCGGCACATTTTCAAAACGAGACTGATTTACAACCACTTACACACTCTTGAAACACTTAACCAGTTGTGCCGGAACGCTTAACTGTTCGGATGGAAATAGTTAAGCGTTTTTTCGGTAAGGGTTCAGCATCTCTCGAAAGAAAAGAAATATTCTTATAAATAAAAGGTTATCTTTCAAAGATACCAACGAATTGCGCCCTCTCACTTACCTTTCTTACCACAAGCAGCGACAGGGGCTACGGACGCTCCGCCACTTAGCTTCAATGCATGGCAATCAGACGAAAGGGCAAAGGATGGCTCAAAGCCTAATTGCAAAAAGGAGTCAGAAGCAGCGAACAAGCCCCGCCCGTTTCCTTATACATATTTAGGATACAAAGAAGGCATAGTAGTTCTTACACTATAGTGTGGACTGTGCTATTACCATATCCGTATCTCGTTTTTTCCTAGAACCTTCAACTTAAGACGTCGTATCTACAAGCGGTTCCACGCTTCGTGTTTTCTTAAGCATCCCAAATTATTTTTGACCGGATAGTCACGAATTTCGACCACTTAGTACAGGATTTTGCATGTTTAGTTACAATTCAGACAAAACCGGATTTGGAAGATTTGTCTTTTTTGCCCAACTTTAGGACGTAAAAACAAACATTAACAAATAAGGTATGAGAACAATGAAACTGCAAACAGAAAAGAAAGGGGATTACATCGCCCCCCAAATAGAGTGTATGGAAATTGCCGTGGAAACGGGTTACATAGGTAGCCTCGGCAGCTCGGGTAACGAAGACTACGAACAGGAAGAGGGGACGTGGGATGATTGAGTGGATTATCAAAAAAAAATAAAGGTATGAAAACACGAATGTACTACCCCATACTGTCAGTCCTGTTTCTGCTGGCAGGATGTAGCAACGAAGAAGAATGGAATTTAAACCAAGTGAATGGAAACTATACGCTGAAAGCAAGTATCGAAGGCGATAATGCTCTTTCGCGTACCACCGTGAACGATGCCGGACAGGTGCTCTGGGTTGCAGATGACCGCATCGGCGTCTTTGGCAACCAAAACACAAAGAATGAACCGTTCACACTGACCGGCGGTATCGGAGAAACCTCCGGTACGTTCAAAGGAAACCTGCCCGCAGGCGAGGAGGCCCGGATGGCCTACTATCCCTATACTCAAGATGCCGAGTTGAACGGGAATGCACTGACATTCACACTTCCTTCGGAATATACGTATACAGGTAACAGCAATGCGCCGATGCTGGCTGTGAAAGGAGAAGACGGAAACTTCCGGTTTAAGCATCTGGCTGGATTATTAAAAATAACAGTTGATAATACTCCAGAAGGAGCCGCTAAGTTTGTAATTACATCTGAAGGAGAGTATGCACCCGGATTAGCTGGAGAAGTGGAAGTAAAAGACATTACTGCACAAAATCCTGTTCTAACGTTAAAGGGAATAGGAAATACAACGGTGACTTATCATTTGGATAGTGGTCCGAAAGAAGAAAGGCTTACATTCTTTATCCCGATGCCGGTAGGGAAATATTCCAAATTAAGTGTTAGCCTAATCATGGATGACGATACTTCACTTTTCACTAAAACCATATCAGAGATAGAAGTACGACGAGCAGTGATGATAACACTACCAATCTTAGAAACCAATAGCGAAAGTACCGTTACTCCAGATTATGTACCCATTGATTGGAAGGAAACTAACATGGAATCCATGAATTTAAGTAGCGGCGAGTTCACACTTGCATTCAATGGCAATGAAATACCAGCCTTTAGAGACAGTTTCTCTATCATCGTCCTCCAAACCGACACTTCAGCTTACCTGAAACGTGTGATGAATAGCTCTGTAAACGGCAATCGCGTAACATTAAAAACAATGGATGCAGGAATGAACGAATTGTTCCGTAATACGGAGTTTACCTTGTCATTGTCTCCTAAAGAAAAAAGTGCGTTAACCAAGTCGTCTACAGATAAAAACACAATCTATCCTACAAAAATCGTTCAAAAGAATAATGATGGTACATATACAGTGTTATATGACGAACAACGGATGACCAGAGCGAACTTGGAACTGGGATATAAAATTCCTTTTGTGAGCAAAGATTTAAGCGGGGAAATTATAGCTCGCTCAAAAGATGATAATTTAACTTTATCTTGGGAATCATTTATAATAGACTTGGCATTATACGCAAGAGCTCATTTCAAATTCAGCAAACCCATACATGAAAAATATCTAAATAAAAACCTAAAAGTGAAAGTCAGCGAACTGGAGAACTGTAATTTTTCTATTGGGGCAGAAGCACTTCTCGAAATGATTCCACTGATGAAAATAGAAGGCAAATATTCTTTAGACGAACAAGGTATTCCCCTATTCCCCGACTTGCTTCCGAGTTTTTACTTTGTCTTTCCGACAGCAGTGCCGGTAGCCATTACACTCAGCGGTGAATTGTTGGCAGATTGTATATTTAACGGTAAAGCTGAAATAGAAATCAAAGGTGGGGTAACCTTTGATGCCAATCTTAATTTAGGCATAGAATATAATAAACAGACTGACTGGCAACCGATGAACACGCCCCCAACTGCCAACTTCACTCTCCATCCGTTAGAAGCCAAGGGGGACGTTGAGATAAATGCCAAACTTGCAGCATATCCTAAATTTGAAATGAAACTTTATGATTTCGTAGGTCCCACGTTCGCACCGAAACCATATTTCAAAGATACTCTGAAAGCGGGCTTCTACAATCAGTTGGGAAGCGTAAGCGATGATTATTACGGTTGGACACACAAAATGTACACAGGCTTTGAATTTTATACAGGTCTCAAACTTGATTTCCTCGGAATGTTTGAACAGGAAGTAAAACTTCCGCTTGTCGAGCCAATTGAACAGCAGATTTTTAACGCACCGGATAAGATAGAATTGGTTACGCCGACTGACGGAACAAAACTCCAAATGGGTAAAACTGTGTCCGTAACGTTTAATGTATCCCAAATGTGGTTAGGAGAAAGTCAGCCTAACCCAGGAGTAGTTGTCAAATTCGAATCCGAGAATGGTCATATTGATAAAAACTTTACATTAACTGATTGGGAAGGAAACGCAACCGTACAATGGACACCGCAAAATGATAAAGCCACACTGAAAGCGAAAGTTTTTGATTCAACAGGTGAACTGCTTAAAGAAGCGACCTTTACCCCCGTCATTGAAACCAGCGATTCTGCTTTAAAGGAGTTTTATGAAACATCCGGAGGCGATAACTGGTATAACAATGATGGATGGCTTACGAATCAAGATATTACGACTTGGTACGGTATTAAACCCGTTTCCTACGATGATACATACATTTTAGATCTTTATGAAAATAACCTCACAGGAAATGTTTTATTGAGGAATGTGGATTTTGTTGAAGGAATATGTATTCCATTTAATCCCATTCAATCTTTAACCATAGAGAACTGTCAAGGAATATCTTCTGTATACCTGCCTGGACAAGGAGAATACTTGGTGGTTAATACATGCAGTGACGAAAATTCATCCTCTCTTCTCATAGAGGCTCATGACGGCAAATTAAAGGATGTTTCTATTTATAATATCGCTTATCAGAGTTTGAATTTTGTCGCAAGTGATAAATTAGAAATAGATAAACTGGATATAAAGAATTGGGATGGAGAAGGATACTATGCAGCTCTTAGGAATGATTTCGGGAATACTTCAGTGAAAACATTACACGTCAATAATATCCATAATTGTTTTCCCAGTATAAGCTTTCAAGAGATAGGAGAGTTGATTATTGAAAATTATGATAGTCCTCAAGCAAACTATGCGCTTTTGAATATCGGTGATTATAATCCAACGGGAACTATTGACTATGCAAACATTGATCAATCAGGGAACTCACTTACTGATGTATATTTTGCGCAAAAGGTAAGAAGCGTCAATATCCAAAACGTATTTAACAAAATCAATTTACAAGATTTCGATAGGAGATTATCTATAATCTTTCAAAAAGGAGTAGAAAAAGTAACTGTTTCTAATATAAATGTAAGAACACTTGCTGTTTGGACTCCGGAAGCTATAGATATATACATCAGCAATTCAACATTTGAACCAGCACTAGGCGGTAGTTTCAATGGAGTTAATACAGCAAACAATATCTATCATCTCAAAAACTGTAATTTGATACACCGACCATTCGGAGAAGTTGAAACCATTTTTGTCGCTTCCTTCGTTGGGACTTCCCAGGAAATTATAGATTTCTTATGAAAATCATGATAAATTGAATACGTTGCTAAACAGAGGAGGGTGCACCAGAATTTTGATTCACCCTCCGACTACCGCTCCTCAGCGTAATGTAAGCAGTCAAAAAAAGGCTATTAATTGAAATAAGTACCTTCGCTGCCAACCAAATTTATAGAATTATGTACAGCAGTGAAGATCTTGAAAGGTTTTACTTTCAGTACCAGACCGAGGCTTTGCCCCGTGGAGAATCTC
>CASENS010000082.1 GCA_949289345.1 uncultured Bacteroides sp. | reverse complement strand
GGAAGCGGACTTGATGGATGATAATCACGGACTGTTGGAGAAACTGCGGCTTTATGAAGGCAATTATCTGAAACGTGCTGCTGCTTTATTGTTCCATCCTGACCCGGAACAATATGTGACCGGAGCGTTTGTAAAGGTCGGTTTTTTCCGTGAAGGCATGGATTTGGTATATCAGGATGAAGTGCATGATAATCTGTTCCAGCAAATTGTGAAGCTAATGGACTTGTTGTGTACCAAATATATGAAAGCTATCATAACCTATGAGGGCATTCAACGGATAGAAACATTGCCTATGCCTCGCGAGGCTCTGCGTGAGGCATTATTAAATGCCTGTATCAACAAAGACTATGCAGAACCTTCTCCCATCCAAATTCGCGTGTATGAAAACAAACTGGAGATAATAAACGGTGGAGTGTTGCCCGAAGGATGGACTGTGGAAACCTTATTGTCTTCTCATCGAAGTATGCCTTACAACCCTGATATAGCCAACACATTCTTCCGCGCAGGTGAGATTGAGGCATGGGGACGCGGCATTGAGCGCATCATCACGGCTTGTAAGAATGATGGTTTCTCCACACCGGAGTTCCGCTATGATGCTTCGGGTATCTGGACGACTTTTAAGTTTGAATACCCGGAAAGAGCTACTACCCAAAGCGACCAGAAAACTACCCAAAAGACTACCCAAAAGACTACCCAAAAGGCCATACAAAATCTGACGGAACAACAACAAGCTATACTGTCATTCTTAAAAGGACATCCGGTAGCGACCCGAAAAGAGATAAGCGAAAGCCTTTCTAACATTACAGAGGATGGTGTAAAGTACAATCTTTCCCGACTTCAAGAACTTGGCTTACTGAAACGTGTAGGAGGCAGGAAGCAAGGATATTGGCAGATTATAGAATAAAGGGTTATGAACGATTGGGAAGAATCTGAAAGTTGGCACGATGATTTGATGGCATGGGAACGCTTTCAAGACAAACTTGAAAGAATCAAGGGAGAAAATACCTATGATGGCTTGCACGACTTTGAGGATAAAAGTTTATCTTTGCAGCAGGAAACCTCCACGCAACCTGACGCAGAACGCTGCAACAATCCGGTGGAGCAATAGCGGGAGATTACGCTACTTGCAGAAAGATAAATCAAAGATATTCAGTCACTTGAATCAATAATTCGATTCCTGGTGGCACCACTTTTTAAGCAAGGAAAGTAAAGCAGTTATCTAAATCCGATAGCTGCTTTTTTATATTTTCTTCGCTCTCTCTATGATGTTAGGGGGGTAAAGAGGGATGGTAGAAAAAGAAAAGTCATTGAATTGCTGAAATTCAATGACTTACATAATCTGTTTGTGGAGCATAGCGGACTCGAACCGCTCACCTCGACACTGCCAGTGTCGCGCTCTAGCCAGATGAGCTAATACCCCAAAAAGTAAACGTTTGCACGTTTATTTGATTTTGATGGCGCAAAGATAATGGATATTTCTGAAATAATTGCTATGTTTGCAAGAAAAAATAGAGAAAAACTTTATGTTGATTTATAATACAACTTATCATGTGGAGGGTGGGCAGGAAAAATATTTCTTAATTTGGATGCAGGAGTACTATCTGCCGGAGGTGGAAAAGTACGGAGTTTTGCATGCTCCACGTATAGCCCGCATATTGAGCCATCGGGAGGAGGGAAGCGAGTGCTACTCCGTTCAGTTTGAGGTTGAAAGTTCTGCCGTATTGCACCGCTGGCATTGCGAACAGGGAGTGAAGCTGAATGATGAAATGTTGAAGATGTTTAAAGACAAGGTGGTAGGCTTTCCTACTTTGATGGAGGTGATGGCGTGATAGTACCGGTAAAGGAGAAGATAATCATGGGCATAGATCCGGGTACTACTATCATGGGTTATGGTGTGTTGCGTGTGATAGGAACCCAGCCAGAATTGGTGGCTATGGGAATTATTGACTTGCGCAAAGTGGACAATCCCTACTTGAAACTGAAACGTATCCAGGAACGGGTGCTGGGCATCATCGAGAGCTATCTGCCGGACGAATTGGCTATTGAGGCACCTTTCTATGGTAAAAATGTACAGTCGATGTTGAAGTTAGGCAGGGCGCAAGGAGTAGCCATTGCGGTAGCTTTAAGCCGGGATATCCCTATTACCGAATATGCTCCGCTGAAAATCAAGATGGCTATTACCGGTAATGGACAGGCTTCGAAGGAGCAAGTGGCGGACATGCTGCAAAGGATGTTGCATTTTGATAAAGACGATATGCCAACCTTTATGGATGCTACGGATGCGCTGGGGGCTGCCTATTGTCACTATCTTCAGATGGGACGGCCATTGACAGACAAGTCTTATCATGGCTGGAAAGATTTTATAGCCAAGAATCGGGATAAAGTGAGAGGTCTCTGAAAAATGAATAGAATAATATATAATATGGTGTAATTATGGAATTGAACGATTGGGTTATTGTAGGTGTAGCCATGGCGACGGCTGTGGGCTGCGCGCCTGCGAAGAATGAATACGCTTCTTATGAACTTTATCCCGTGCGTTCGGGCAGTCTGACAGAGATGGAATATACTTCCGAAGCTACACGCTTCTCCGTGTGGGCGCCTACGGCGGATGAAGTCCGTTTGATGCTTTACGAGGAGGGAGAAGGCGGTCACGCTTACCAAAGTGTAAATATGCAGGCAGGTGAAGAAGGTGTTTGGTATGCACGGGTTGAGGGGGATTTGTCAGGCAAGTTTTATACGTTCAATGTGAAAAAAGATGACCGTTGGCTGGGCGACACACCGGGTATTAATGCAAAGGCTGTAGGAGTAAATGGGCGTAGGGCAGCCATTATAGACATGCGCGCTACGGATCCTGAAGGTTGGTCCGAAGACCAACGTCCTCCTTTGAAGTCACCTGCAGACATTGTCATTTACGAAATGCACCACCGCGATTTTTCCATTTCGCCCACATCGGGCATCGCGCATAAAGGTAAGTTCTTGGCATTAACGGAGGAGGGGACACGTTCGCCCGAAGGGCTTGCTACGGGTATTGACCATCTGAAAGAGTTAGGTGTGACTCATGTCCACATCCTTCCTTCTTACGATTATGCTTCGGTGGATGAGACCAGACTTGATGAGAATAAATACAATTGGGGGTATGACCCGCTGAACTACAATGTGCCCGATGGCTCATATTCCACCGACCCATACGACCCCACTATCCGCATCCGTGAATTCAAACAGATGGTGCAGGCGTTGCATAAAGCGGGCATACGGGTAATTCTCGATGTGGTGTATAACCATACGTTCAACATTGATGGAAGCAACTTCGAACGCACAGCTCCTGGCTACTTCTATCGTCAGAAACCTGATGGCACGTATGCGGACGCTTCGGCTTGTGGCAACGAAACGGCCAGCGAACGCCCTATGATGCGTAAGTTCATGATAGAATCCGTACTTTATTGGGTGAACGAATATCATATTGACGGATTCCGTTTCGACCTTATGGGCATACATGATATCGAGACGATGAACGAGATACGTCGTGCTCTCACGGCCGTAGATTCTACTATTTACATCTATGGCGAAGGATGGGCAGCCCAGGCGCCTCAGTTGCCTCAGGATTCGCTGGCCATGAAAGCCAATACGTACCGTATGTCCGGTATCGCAGCTTTTAGTGATGAACTTCGCGATGCTTTACGAGGACCTTTCAACAACAATGAGCAAGGAGCTTTCCTGGCAGGGTTGCCGGGGAATGAGGAAAGTGTCAAGTTTGGTATTGTAGGTGCCATTCGCCATCCTCAAGTCAACAATGATTCCGTCAATTATAGCCAGTCCCCATGGGCAGAGCAGCCTACGCAGATGATAAGCTACGTTTCTTGCCACGATGACATGTGCCTGGTAGACCGCTTGAAAGCCAGTATTCCTGGCATTACACCCGAGGAACTTGTACGGCTGGACAAGTTGGCACAGACGGCTGTATTCACTTCGCAAGGCATACCTTTTATGCAGGCGGGCGAGGAAGTGATGCGCGATAAGAAAGGCGTGCACAACAGCTATCAGAGTCCCGATTCGGTGAATGCCATCGATTGGAGCCGCAAAGCCTTATATGCTGACGTGTTTGCCTATTACAAGGGGCTGATACAATTGCGCAAGCACCATCCGGCTTTCCGTTTGGGTGATGCCGGTTCGGTGCGTCGGCACTTGGAATTTCTGCCTGTAGAAGGTACTAACCTTGTGGCGTGGCGCTTGAAGGAACATGCCGGAGGCGATGCATGGGAGGATATCATTGTGCTGCTTAATTCCCGTCGTGAACCTGCTCGCGTGACACTTCCGCAAGGTACGTACACTATTGTGTGCAAGGATGGACTTATCAACGAACAAGGCATGGGGCGTGTGAGTGGAAGTGAAGTAGTTGTGCCTGCCCAGTCGGCCATGATATTATATAAGTAAGGAAAATGGTCGTGTTCAAATTCAATAAAAAGAAACTGTGGCTGGTGGCTTTGCCAGTGTTTGTGCTGGTGGTGCTGGTCGTGTTGTTAATACCTTTCAATCAAGGAATAAGTGAACCGCTGGATGAAGTGACGGTGACCGATTCGGTGGAAGTGGAAACCATTTCCTACAAATATGGCATTCCGGAGGATGATTATAATGTGAAATACGGCATCGTGAAGCCTCGGCAGAACCTGTCACACATATTGACCGACCATGGGCTTTCCTTACGCGATGTCCACAACTTGAACGAGAAGGCTAGGGGAGTGTTCGATGTGCGCACGATACGGAGCGGGCAGGCCTATGCCATATTCTTTGCCAAGGAGGACAGCCTGGGCGCTCCGTGTTACTTCGTGTATGAGGAAGACCCGAAGTCCTATGTCGTGTTCGACTTGCGGGGCGATTACCGGGTGACCCGCGGAAAGAACCCTGTGGAGTGGCGCCAGCGTGAGGTAAAGGGGCAGGTGGAGTCTTCGTTGTGGGTAGCCATGCAGAGTTGTAACACCTCACCCCAGTTGGCCGTAGTACTGTCGCACATTTTCGGGTGGAGCATCGACTTCTTCGGCCTTCAGAAACAGGACGAGTTTCGCGTCATTTACGAACAGGAGTTTGTGGATGACAAGCCCTTACAGAACTTCCACGTATTGGCCGCATCTTTCCGTGCCTCGGATAGTACATTCTACGCTATCCCTTTTGTGCAGGACGGGGAGGAACTTTATTATAACGAGCATGGTAATAGCTTGGAAGGGGCTTTTCTGAAAGCGCCGCTTGACTTCTACCGCATTTCCTCCCGCTTCAGCAACAGCCGTTACCATCCTGTTCTTAAACGCTATAGAGCTCATCACGGCGTAGATTATGCAGCTCCTACGGGCACACCGGTTTATGCCATTGGCAGTGGTAAGATAATAGCCAAGGCCTACCAGGCGGGTGGTGGAGGTAACTATGTGAAGATAAAGCACAACGGTGTCTATGTCAGCACCTATATGCACCTGTCTCGCTTTGCCAAAGGACTGAAGGTCGGCGACCACGTGCAGCAGAAACAAGTGATAGGCTACGTAGGTTCTACAGGACTTTCCACCGGTCCTCATCTCGACTTCCGGGTACATGAAAACGGCCGACCCATCAATCCGCTCACTATCAAGTCGCAACCCAAGAAACCCATCAGCGATGTCAATCGGGGCGCCTTTACACACGTATGCGATTCGTTGGTGCAGCGGCTGCAAGCAATGTAAGTGGCGCTTTATGTAGTCTTGTACATAATACCCCATAAAAATACTTATGTGACTGATGGCTGAACAACAAATTATTGCATTGAAAAATGCCGTAGCCCGTAACCCTTTGGTTCGGTTGGTTGCTCCGGTGAATGTGGCTTTCGGGGCTGATGAACAGATCGCTGTCTATGGCCCCAACGGGGCTGGAAAGAGTCTGCTGATAGATATGCTGACAGGTAAAAGCCCACTGCGTGAGGGACGTGTGGTGTATGATTTCCGTCCTTCCGCATCTACGTCTGTCTACGAAAACATTCGCTACATCGCTTTCCGCGATACTTATGGCAGTGCTGACATTAATTACTACTATCAGCAACGTTGGAACGCCCACGACCAGGACGAGGCGCCTACAGTCCGCCAACAGTTGGGTGAGGTAAGGGATGAAGCATACCGCCACCGGCTGTTTACCCTTTTGGGCATAGAATCGTTGCTCGACAAGAAAATCATTCTGCTCAGTAGCGGGGAGTTGCGCAAGTTCCAGTTGGCAAAGGCATTGCTCGCCCGTCCGCGTGTTCTCATTCTGGATAATCCTTATATAGGATTGGATGCCGGTTCGCGCGGCTTGCTGACCGGTTTGTTGGAGCGTATCGTGTCAATGAGTTCGCTGCAACTGGTTTTAGTCACTTCCATGCCGGATGACGTTCCTCCGTTTGTTACGCATGTGGTGCCGGTGGATGCCTGTGTCGTAGGGCGGAAACTGACGCGTACGGAATGGGAAAAAGGACTTGCGCATAGACGGGATGAAAACAGAGCATGGGAACAGGCTTTGCGGGAGACGTTATGCGGTAAGATAGGGGGGCTTCCCTGTGTTGATTCCGCTCTAAGTACGCCGTCCGAAGTGGTGAGGATGAAAGGGGTTACAATCCGCTATGGCACCCGTGTCATTCTTCAAAATCTTGATTGGATGGTTATGCGAGGTGAGAAATGGGCTTTGACGGGTGCTAATGGTTCCGGCAAATCCACGTTGCTGAGTTTGGTATGCGCTGATAATCCCCAGTCATATGCATGTGACATTCACCTGTTCGGGCGGAAGCGTGGAACGGGAGAAAGCGTTTGGGACATCAAACGCCGCATCGGATATGTCAGCCCTGAAATGCATCGTGCTTACTTGAAGAATTTGCCCACGATAGAAATTGTTGCCAGCGGCCTGCACGACAGCATCGGTCTGTATCACCGCTTAAAGACGGAGGATGCGGCTATATGCGAGTGGTGGATGGACATTTTCGGTATCGCGTCATTGAGGGACAAGCCTTTCCTGCAACTCAGCAGTGGGGAGCAACGTCTGGCCTTGCTGGCACGTGCTTTTGTCAAGGATCCCGAACTGCTGATACTGGATGAGCCGCTTCACGGGCTCGACGTTGATAACCGTTGCCGGGTGAGGAACGTAATTGACGTCTTCTGCCGTCGCCCGGATAAAACACTGGTTATGGTAACGCACTATGCCAATGAGTTGCCGCCTTGCATCATGCGTACAAAGGTGTTGGCTAAGGCGGAATAGGGCACATGGCGATAAGGGGGCATTACAGCCCTAACTTCAGTTTTTTACGTACGAACTCTTCTACAAATTCCGTCGTCCCTTCTATGCCCAACACGGAGGAGTCTATGCATAGGTGGTAAGTGGCGGCTGCTCCCCATGTGGTTGTGGCGTAATAGTCGTGGTAGGCCGCGCGCTTTTTGTCGGCTTTGTCCATGAGGTCTTCAGCAGCTTGGGGGGTAATGTTCTGGCGTTCACACAGGCGTCGTATGCGTTCTTGCCGGTTGCATGAAATAAAAATGTTGGCAACGCGGGGATGGTCGCGCAATACATATTCGGCGCATCGTCCTACGAAGAGGCACGATTTCTCGTCAGCTAATTGGCGGATGACATCGCTTTGCACCTTGAAGAGGGCATCGTTGCTCAAGCAGTTGTTTGCCGGAATGGCTCCATCGCTGATAAAAGGGAAACGCATGCCTAACAGTCCTCCGAGAATGCCTTGCGAAGCCCTCTCGTCAGCTTTTTCAAAGAACTCGCGGCACAGACCGCTTTCCTGTGAGGCCAGCTCTATCAGTTCTTTGTCGTAGAAATCGATGCCTAAACGATGAGCCAGCTTTTCGCCAATCTCGCGCCCGCCGCTGCCTAACTGGCGCCCTATGTTTACTATAAACTTTTCATTCATAAATTATCCGGTTAAATTCGATTGATGTCCCGCAAAGTTAATACAATTCTGCGAAAATCAAAGTTCGCAATCTGTATTTTTCGATGTGGACGTCTCCCGTTCGCTGTTCTTCTGTGCTTTGCACTTGGGTCAGACGGCCGACTTTGTCGCATGAGGTCCTCCTTGTTTGAATGCGCGGAATTGCTGGTAAAGCATCACGCCTGCTATGACACTGGCAAGCAAGTCACTCAAGGGCATGCTGTACCACACTCCGTCCGCTCCCCAGAAGCGGGGCAGGATGAGCAGGCAGGGGATGAGGATGAGCAATTGGCGCGTCAACGACAAGAAGATGGCTTTGCCTGCCATACCGATGCTTTGGAAGAAATTTGCGGTGACCATTTGGAAACCAATGATAGGGAAGAACATCACCACGATACGCAGGCCATAGGCGGAAATTTCCACCAGCTTAGTGTCGGTCGTAAAGATGCTGACCACCAAATGGGGGAAGGCCATGCACACGGCGAAGCCTACGGTGGTTACAATGGTGGCATAGATGATGGTGATTTTCAATACTTTGGTTACACGGTCGTAGAGTTGCGCTCCAAAGTTGTAGCCCGCAATGGGTTGCATGCCCTGGTTGAGACCCATGACAATCATGACAATGATGAACGACAGGCGGTTGGCAATGCCGAATGCGCCGATGGCCAGGTCGCCTCCATACTTTTTCAGTCCCTGGTTGATAAGGATGACGATGAAACAGGCGGCCACGTTCATTAGGAAAGGGGAAAGGCCAATGGCCAGCGAGCTGGTGACAATGTTGCGCTTTAACCGGTAAATTCCTTTGCGGAAGTGAAGCAATTCCTTGGGATTGCTGAAAAGGTGCAATTGCCATATCAGCGAGATGGCCTGTGCCAGTACCGTGGCAGTGGCGGCACCCCGGATGCCCCAGCCAAAGACGAAGATGAAGATAGGAGCCAGAATGACATTGACCACTACCGTGGCAATAGTGGCGTACATGGCTTCTTTGGGATGACCCGAAGCGCGCAGTACGGCGTTCAAGCCTAAGTACATGTGGGTCACCACGTTGCCCAACAGGATAATCTGCATGAAATCGCGGGCGTAAGGCACCGTTTCCTCACTGCCTCCGAAGAAGTAAAGGATCGGGTTGAGGAAAGGTAAGACAAGCACCGTAAATCCTAATCCGAACAGTATGTTCAGCACCAACACGTTGCCCAGCACTGTCTGTGCCGTGTCGTAATCCCGTTGGCCAAGTTTCACTGAAATAAGGGTTGAGGCACCTACGCCGACCAGCGAGCCAAATGCCGCCGCCAAGTTCATTAATGGAAATGTCAACGCCAGTCCGGACAATGCCATTGCTCCTACTCCATGTCCGATGAAGATGCTGTCCACCATATTATATAAAGACGAAGCGGTCATGGCGATGATGGCAGGCACCGCATACTGCATCAAAAGTTTCCCGATTTCTTCGGTTCCTAACGCTGTAGGTGTTCTTTGTATGGTCATAGTTTTACGCTTGAGTTGAGTTTTCGGGCGCAAAAGTAGTGATTTCTCACGTTAGAAATACGCTCGTTTAAAAAATGTTTCGTATTTTTGTCCCCAAATAGAGTGAAATAGACTGATATGAACGTTTTAGAACTAAGTGAACAGGAAATAATCCGCCGCAATAGCCTGAACGAATTGCGCGCGATGGGCATTGACCCTTATCCCGCTGCCGAGTATGTAACCAATGCATTCTCTACCGACATAAAAACTGACTTCAAAGACGAAGCCGAGCCGCGTCAGGTGTCCATAGCCGGGCGAATGATGAGCCGTCGGGTTATGGGAAAAGCCTCATTCATCGAATTGCAGGACTCCAAAGGCCGCATACAGGTGTACATCACCCGTGATGACATCTGCCCTGACGAGAATAAGGAGATGTATAACACCGTGTTCAAACGTCTGCTCGACTTGGGTGACTTCGTGGGCGTTGAAGGCTTTGTCTTCCGCACACAAACGGGTGAGATAAGCGTGCATGCCAAGAAACTGACCGTATTGGCCAAAAGCATCCGTCCGCTGCCCATTGTGAAATACAAAGACGGCGTAGCCTACGATTCCTTTGAAGACCCTGAGTTGCGTTATCGCCAGCGTTATGTGGATCTCATTGTGAACGATGGTGTGAAAGATACTTTCCTGAAGCGCGCTAAAGTAATCAGCACCATGCGTGCCATTTTGGACGAAGCCGGATACACTGAAGTGGAGACGCCCATCCTGCAGTCTATTCCCGGTGGAGCCAGCGCACGCCCTTTTATCACACATCATAATTCGTTGGACATTGACCTCTATCTGCGCATCGCCACCGAGCTTTATTTGAAGCGCCTCATTGTAGGAGGTTTTGAGGGCGTTTACGAAATCGGGAAGAACTTCCGTAACGAAGGAATGGATAAGAACCATAACCCTGAATTCACCTGCATGGAACTGTACGTGCAATACAAAGATTACAACTGGATGATGGGCTTCACCGAGAAGCTGTTGGAACGTATCTGCATCGCCGTAAACGGAAGTACGGAAACTGAAATTGATGGAAAAACCATCAGTTTCAAGGCTCCTTATCGCCGTCTGCCCATTTTGGAAGCCATCAAGGAGAAGACAGGTTACGACCTGGAAGGCAAGTCGGAAGACGAAATCCGTCAGATATGCAAGGAACTGAAGATGGAGATAGACGACACCATGGGCAAGGGCAAACTGATAGACGAAATTTTCGGCGAGTTCTGTGAAGGCACTTTCATACAGCCCACGTTCATTACGGATTATCCTGTGGAGATGTCTCCCCTCACCAAGATGCATCGCAGCAAGCCGGGCTTGACCGAACGCTTTGAACTGATGGTGAACGGCAAGGAGCTGGCCAACGCTTATAGCGAGCTGAACGATCCGATTGATCAGGAAGAACGTTTCAAAGAGCAACTCCGGTTGAGCGAGAAGGGGGATGACGAGGCCATGTTCATCGACCAGGACTTCCTCAAAGCTTTGCAATATGGCATGCCGCCCACATCGGGCATCGGTATTGGTATCGATCGCCTGACCATGCTTATGACAGGCAAGGCTTTCATACAAGAAGTGCTTTTCTTCCCGCAAATGCGTCCGGAAAAAGTGACGCTGAAGGACGTACCCGCCAAATACACCGAGTTGGGCATTCCCGAAGAATGGGTACCCGTCATTCAGAAAGCGGGATATAATGTAGTGGCGGATATGGCGGAAGTAAACCCGCAGAAACTGCACATGGACATCTGTGGCATTAACAAGAAATACAAGCTGGAACTTGCTAACCCGACGGTGAACGACGTGGCCGGATGGATTGAGAAACTGAAGAATTAAACAACTGTAGCATGAAAGTTCCCGGAAAGATAGCCATCATGGGCGGAGGAAGTTGGGCGACGGCCATTGCCAAAATGGTGCTCAACCAAGCGGAAGCCATCAATTGGTACATGCGGCGTGACGACCGCATTGCCGATTTCAAACGGCTCGGCCATAATCCTGCGTACTTGACGGGTGTCAAGTTCGATACGAAACGGATAAACTTCAGCTCCAATATCAATGATGTCGTTAAAGAGTCGGATACATTGATTTTTGTTACACCTTCGCCTTATTTAAAGTCGCATTTGAAGAAACTGAAGACCAAGATAAAGGACAAGTTCATCATTACGGCTATTAAAGGTATCGTGCCGGACGATAACATGATCGTATCCGAATACTTTACGAAAGAATATGGCGTACCTCCTCAAAACATAGCCGTAGTGGCGGGTCCCTGCCATGCCGAGGAAGTGGCTCTTGAACGTCTTTCTTATCTCACCATCGCTTGTCCGGACATTGACAAGGCGTCCATTATTGCGCAGCATCTCAGTTGTTCATACATCAAGACCTCGGTCAGCAACGATGTCGCGGGCATTGAATATGGTTCGGTACTGAAGAATGTCTACGCCATTGCCGCAGGCATCTGCAACGGACTGAAATATGGTGACAATTTTCAAGCTGTGCTGATGGCCAACGCCGTGCAGGAGATGAGCCGCTTCCTCCAAACCGTACATCCCTTGAACCGCAACGTGAACGATTCTGCTTATTTGGGCGATTTGCTCGTGACGGGTTACTCCAATTTCAGCCGTAACCGCACGTTTGGTGCCATGATAGGCAAAGGGTATTCGGTGAAGAGCGCCCAGATAGAAATGGAAATGATTGCGGAAGGCTATTATGGCACGAAGTGCATAAAGGAAATCAACAAACACTATCATGTGAACATGCCGATACTGGATGCTGTCTACAACATTCTTTACGAACGGATAGCTCCCATGATCGAAATCAAGTTGTTGACCGATTCCTTCCGATAAAGGGTGATTAAGAATGATGAATACAATGACTTTTAATATTTTTGTAGTATGATTGGCTTAAACATTGAAAAAACATTTGGATTTATTGCCAAAGAAAAAGTTGCCTCTTATGAGGCGGACGTAAAGGCCGCACAGGAAGCATTGGAAAACGGCACAGGTAAGGGAAATGATTTTTTGGGCTGGTTGCATCTGCCTTCTTCTATCAGCCGTGAGCTGTTGGACGATTTGAAGGCTACGGCTCAAACGCTGCGTGAGAATTGCGAGGCGGTTGTCGTGGCAGGCATCGGCGGAAGCTATCTTGGCGCCCGTGCGGTGATAGAGGCTTTGTCCAACAGTTTTGCCTGGTTGCAGGAAAAGAAAAACGGCCCTGTCATTTTGTTTGCCGGACACAATATCGGCGAAGACTATCTGTATGAACTGACCGAATACCTGAAAGGCAAGAAATTCGGCATCATCAATATTTCCAAATCGGGTACGACAACGGAGACCGCTTTGGCTTTCCGCCTTCTGCGTGAGCAGTGCGAGCGTCAGTGTGGCAAGGACATGGCCCGCAAAGTGATTGTTGCCATTACGGACGCTAAAAAAGGCGCTGCCCGTGTCACGGCAGACAAAGAGGGATACAAGTCATTCATTATTCCCGACAACGTAGGAGGACGCTTCTCCGTGCTGACTCCGGTCGGTTTGCTCCCCATTGCCGTGGCAGGTTTTGATATTGATAAATTGGTGGCCGGTGCGGTAGCCATGGAGAAGGCTTGTGGCATGGATGTGCCGTTTGCTGAAAATCCTGCCGCTCTCTATGCCGCTACGCGCAATGAATTGTACAGAAACGGTAAGAAGATTGAAATCCTCGTTAATTTCAATCCCAAACTGCACTACGTCAGCGAGTGGTGGAAGCAGCTTTATGGGGAAAGTGAAGGCAAGGAACACAAAGGTATTTTCCCCGCTGCCGTAGACTTCAGCACGGATCTTCACAGCATGGGACAATGGATACAGGAAGGTGAACGCACCATCTACGAGACTGTTATCAGTGTGGAGAAGGTGAACCACAGCCTTACCGTACCTGCTGACGCCGAAAACCTGGACGGTTTGAACTTCCTGGCAGGCAAACATGTGGACGAGGTAAACAAAATGGCCGAATTGGGCACCCAACTGGCTCACGTGGACGGTGGGGTACCTAACATGCGCATCACCATTCCCGCGTTGAACGAGGAAAGCATCGGCGGCCTGTTGTATTTCTTCGAGAAAGCCTGCGGCATCAGCGGTTACCTGTTGGGCGTTAATCCCTTCAATCAGCCGGGTGTGGAAGCTTACAAGAAGAATATGTTCGCCTTGTTGAACAAGCCGGGTTATGAGGAAGAGTCGAAAGCCATCCGTGCCAGACTCTGATTTGTATTGAACAGAAAGAAATAGTGTGTGTCATCATGAGTCGCGTTGCTCATTGGTGGCACACTTTTTTTATATATACTGGTGATGTTTGTCATGTAATCGGGCTTTTTTAAGCATTATAGGATACTTGTCCAAGTATTATTGGATACTTTGTCTTTTATCCAAGGATGCTTGGCCATTTCATATTGGATGCTTTGCAACGGGATTTTCAGGTTCTCTCAAAAAAACATGTCGTCCAATTTTGTTCGCTTACTCATTTGTACAAAATCACCGTATGTTTTGGGCCAAAGGATAGTTAGTTTTGCTTCAAAAGGTCGTATGATTTGAGGCAAAAGAGTGTATGCTTTAGCCCCCTCAACTCCCCCCGATGGGGGAGCTTATGATAGAGTTCGTATCTCAAGTCTCCCTTTTGGGGAGGTTGGTGGGGCTTAAGTTCCCCCTTCGAGGGGAGTTGAGGGGGCTGTTACAAAAGTTTTCTAAAAACATCTTTCACCCTTTCACAACCCTTCCAATAAATTGATATATAGGTAGATATGGTGAAAGGTACATCTTTCACGGATGTTTCACCACCTTGCTTTCACGTTTCGCGGTTTCACGGGCGGTGGAACATTTCTTTACCTTCGTGGAACATTCTTTCACCCGGTGAAAGATAAGGTGAAAAATAGGTGAAAGTGTATGTTTCACCACATCTTCTTTATATCCAGTAAGTTACAGACCTGTGAAAGTGTGAAGGCTATTTGGCTGGACTTTCTTTTAAGTAGTGAAATGTCTAGTCCTAAAATAGCGTTACACTTAAAAAAGTAACGAAATGGAAAAGACAGAGAACAAGTACGTTAGACGTACCCAAAAGGATTACAGTATGTCCTTTAAGCTATCGGTAGTTCAGGAGTATGAAAACACTAACATAAGCTTAGGGACCCTTCAACGCAAATATGGCATACAAGGTAGCCAGACGGTGAAGCGT
>CASENS010000081.1 GCA_949289345.1 uncultured Bacteroides sp. | reverse complement strand
CCAAAAGAGAATCCTGATAGACGGGGATTATTTCTTTGCCGACCTCGTGTTTTACCACCGCATTTTGAAATGCCATGTCATCGTGGAATTGAAGATAGACAAGTTCCGCCATGAGTACGCTTCGCAACTGAACCTATACCTAAATTATTATAAGGCGGAAGTGATGCAGCCCGACGATAATCCGCCTGTCGGCATCCTGCTTTGCACCGAGAGGGGCGACACGTTGGTAAAGTACGCCACCGCCGGATTAGACCCGAATATCTTCGTGCAAAAGTATATGATAGAACTGCCTTCGGAAGAAGACATCAAGAAATTTATATCGACTGCAAGCTATTAAGGATAAAAGCACTACTGGTGAAAAGAGAAAAAGATATTCCTTCTCTTTTCGCCAGCCTGTTTATAAGGCTGTCAACAAGAATAAGTTTAGGTTGGTTTGGATATATAAACAAAGGTTCAGACTAAACTTGCTGATGTTTTTAAGGTGCCTATTTTCACCATAAGAATTAAATTTGCTTAAACATAGAGAGAAAGGAATAGTCTAATAAATGATTAGGTTATTCCTTTTTCTATCTTTGAATACCATTTAAATACTATGTCATGAAAATTATTATTCTGTTTGCCATGTTATCGGCCGTTGTTTGTTTGAGTTGCACCAACAAGCAAAAGCAATTTCAACCGGAAGCAACGCCGGATAAAGAAGTGACTATAATCGGTGGAAACGATACGACTATAGACGACTCATTGTAGGATAAAATTACTTTGGAAGAAGAAGGCATGCAGCTTATCTTTCAAATGCAACAACTGGCCAATGACCAAGAGTACCTTATAATATGCAATCATTCGGAGGAGATAAACAAGCTCGTTGCCGACATTGCCCGTCAGAACTACACGGCTCCTCGTGAGGGCTTCATCATGGACAACCTGCAATCGGTAATGGAATTATCCGACAATTATAATTCATTGATAATGGATAAGTTAGTTTGTACTATTCCAACTCGTTTGAATGCTATGGAAGGCTCAACAGTACTCGCAGCCACTTCTTTATTGGGGCGGAAGACGCATTTCTTTATACTAAGAAATTAGAAAAACCAATACTGTTGCTATACCTATATGATGGAGGCTGGCATACTATGGTTGCATTTCGTCCGGCCAAGAATCATGCAGTGGTTTGGGCAAATGCTTATTTCGTGCGGCATGCGGTTTTAAACAATGTCCGTAATGCGGAGGATGTGAGGGCATTTTTTTAGCAAAATATTGACGATGAACGATGTAGATGTCGCAGTACTGAACTGAAGTAAGTAGAATATTGAATTTATTATCCATCTACTTTGGGCAAAGAAGAAATTCATTCTTTGAGTTTAAAGCGGTGAAATACTGGCCCTCCATCTGACCTTCCATCTTCGCTGGAAAACGAATCTTCATGTTCGCAAAATATTGTTAAAACGAATAAATTCCTATCGGGAAGTTATTATTGGCGTGATAAATTTTATACTTTTACGCCCGATAAATTGTGTAGTAAGAAATTATTTTTCAGACAAAGGTTTAAATAATAATTGTCTTTGAAATATTATGCAAAACCTCTTTATGAAGGAATTTTACCTCTTCAAATGCGCTTTATGCGTATGTATCTTCATATCCTTTTGTGTGAAGGTAAAAGCACAAGAAGACAGTCCACACCATAATGTAGGCATGACCGTAGCTCTGACATCTGGTGATACATGGCAGCTTGAAGCTTCGTATCATTGGTTACCTGTACCTTATATTGGAATTGGTGGTGGCATTGGCTTTTGGAAACAATTCAGTTCTACTTGTGTCCCGAGCGGCAAATATTGGAGAATCAATGAAGATTATCAAGAACTCTCAGACTTATATTTTCATCCTTCCATTCTCTTAATTTCGCCTCCAGTCATCAAGAAAGAAGACTTTTCAATTCACATGACTGCGGAAGCAGGATTAATAATGAATATTCCTTACGATAAGGTTTGCATAGACATTTGCAAAGACGAATATTACATCCCTTATGAACAAAAGTATATCAGCAATAATAAAGGGAATTGGTGTTTTTATGACATCAGGGTAGGCATTGCTACGAAAATCGATCCGCTGACGATAACTATCGGTTATATGTTTTCCAACTTAGACATATATGCCATGCGTAGGAATATGAAATACAATAATTTACTTATTGGGGATTTTTATCCTAAAGCAGAGAAAATACACGGTGGCTACATGACGATCTCATTTGCTTTTTAGATGTTATAATGATAAGGCATCTTAAATCTATAAGATAGGATGAAAAGTCGGAATAAGAAGATAAATTCATATTCCGACTTTTTCCATGGAAAAGCCACGCGACTTTGACCCTTTTGGCCAAACAGGATTGCCCCCTTTGGCTACAATATGATTGCCCCTTTTGGCCAAAATAGCATTGACCACTTAGCTCACCTATTGTTATAGATTTTTTTGTGTAGATTTGAGT
>CASENS010000080.1 GCA_949289345.1 uncultured Bacteroides sp. | reverse complement strand
TTTTTTTATTGGGACACCAAGCCCGTTGGACATATGAGGATGGGGAAACCCTGTGACCTCGTTTTTACCACAAAGATAGTCGCGGTCTTGACTTTCTTATCTACCGGGCGTAAAAAATCTGTTTTTTTATATACCTTTGTGACATTAAAAGGAATAAACGGAATAAATTATTATTTTGCAACTATGTATCTGTTAGGTTACGATATCGGGAGCTCTTCCGTCAAAGCGAGCCTCGTGGACGCCCAAAGCGGCAAGTGTGTATCATCGGCTTTCTTTCCCAAGACGGAGGCGCCTATTATCGCCTTGCGGCAAGGATGGGCTGAACAAGATCCGCAAATATGGTGGGACAACTTACGGCTGGCTACGCAGGCCGTGCTGGCCGAGAGTGGTGTGAATGCGGGGGACATCAAGGCCATTGGCATCTCCTATCAGATGCACGGACTGGTGTGTGTGGATAGAAATTTGCGGGTGTTGCGTCCTGCCATCATCTGGTGTGATTCGCGTGCCGTATCCTACGGACAGCGTGCATTCGAACAGCTGGGAAGGGAGAAATGCCTTGATTGTCTGCTCAATTCACCGGGAAACTTCACTGCCTCCAAACTGGCGTGGGTGAAAGACAACGAGCCGCACATATACCATAATATATATAAGGTAATGCTTCCCGGTGATTATATTGCTATGCGCCTTTCGGGCGAAGTTTGCACCACGGTGTCCGGCCTGTCCGAAGGTATCTGCTGGAATTTCAAGGAAGAGAGGGTGGCGGATTTCCTGTTGGATTATTTCGGCTTCGACCATTCATTGATACCTTCCCTCTGCCCCACCTTCGGCGAGCAAGGAAGGGTAAGTGAGCGAGCCGCTTGTGAATTGGGCTTGAAGCCCGGTACGCTTGTCGCCTATCGGGCGGGAGACCAGCCCAACAATGCTCTCTCATTGAACGTATTCAATCCTGGCGAGATAGCCTCCACGGCAGGGACGAGCGGGGTCGTCTATGGGGTGAACGATACCATCGGCTACGACCCTCTGAGCCGTGTCAACACTTTCGCCCACGTCAACCATACCCCCGAACACCCCCGTTTGGGCATTCTCCTTTGTATCAACGGCACGGGCATACTCAACTCGTGGATAAGGCGTAACGTCGCTCCTGAAGGTATCTCCTACGCCGACATGAATGCTCTGGCCGGTCAAGTGCCTGTCGGGAGTGGGGGCGTCAGCATCCTGCCTTTCGGCAATGGGGCGGAACGTGTGTTCGAAAACCGTGAAGTGAACTGCTCCATTCGCGGCGTGAACTTCAACGTGCACGACCGGCGCCACCTCATCCGTGCAGCCCAAGAGGGTATTGTTTTCGCTTTCAAATATGGTATCGAGGTCATGGAGGAAATGGGAATGCCGGTAACAAAGATTCACGCAGGCTGTGCCAATATGTTCCTAAGCCCCATCTTCCGCGAGACATTAGCGGGTGTGACGGGAGCTGTCATAGAGTTATACGATACAGACGGGGCGGTAGGTGCCGCCAAAGGAGCGGGCATTGGTGCAGGCATTTATCAGACTCCAGCCGAGGCTTTTGAAACGCTGGAAAGGTTAGAACTTGTGGAACCAGACTTGACGAAGCGTCCGCAGTATGAGGATGCTTATGCCCGTTGGTGGAACTTCTTGGATATAGTGAAGAAAGATGTGGATAAGGTTTGTTGACAAGAAAAGTTATCAACGCAAGGTCATTGACTCTTGCGTTGAGTGTCAATCCCCAGCCGCTAACCACTTTGTATGGCTCTTGAAGGAGGGGAAAAGGAAGAAGACAACCGGACGGATATCTGAATAAAAAAGTAAGAATAGCTGATAAATAGAATATCCTGTGTCCGTAAGGACGCGCAAAAACATTGTAAGATTATGGAAACGAAAGAGTATTTCCCCGGAATAGGGAAGATTCAGTTTGAAGGCAAAGAAAGCAAGAACCCCATGGCCTTCCACTACTACGACCCCGAAAAGGTCGTCATGGGCAAGAAGATGAAAGACTGGCTGAAGTTCGCCATGGCTTGGTGGCATACGTTGTGCGCTGAGGGAGGCGACCAGTTTGGTCCTGGTACCAAGACTTTCCCATGGAATGATAGTGATGACCCCGTAGAAGCTGCCAAGCACAAGGCCGATGCCGGATTTGAATTCATGCAGAAGATGGGCATCGAATATTATTGTTTCCACGATGTGGACCTCTGTGCCGAAGCCGAGACAATTGAAGACTATGAAGCAAACATGAAAGAGATTGTAGCCTATCTGAAGAAGAAACAAGAAGAGACGGGCATCAAGCTCCTGTGGGGTACGGCAAACGTCTTCGGTCACAAGCGATACATGAACGGTGCCGCCACCAATCCCGACTTTGATGTCGTGGCCCGTGCAGCCGTGCAGATAAAGAATGCCATAGACGCAACCATCGAGCTGGGCGGGACAAACTACGTCTTTTGGGGCGGACGCGAGGGTTACATGAGTCTGCTGAATACCGACCAGAAACGCGAGAAGGAACACTTGGCGCAGATGTTGCGTATGGCTCGTGACTATGCCCGCGGTAAAGGCTTCACCGGTACTTTTCTTGTTGAACCGAAGCCTATGGAACCTACCAAACACCAGTATGACGCGGACACGGAGACCGTCATCGGTTTCCTCAAAGCACACGGTCTGGACAAAGATTTCAAGGTGAACATCGAGGTGAACCACGCCACGCTGGCCGGACATACCTTTGAGCACGAACTCTGTGTAGCTGTAGACAGCGGCATGTTGGGCAGTATCGACGCCAACCGGGGCGACTACCAGAATGGATGGGATACGGACCAGTTCCCCATCGATAACTATGAGTTGACGCAGGCCATGATGCAGGTTATCCGTAATGGAGGTTTTGGCAATGGTGGCACCAACTTCGATGCCAAGACACGCCGTAACTCTACGGATTTGGAGGATATTTTTATCGCTCACATCAGTGGCATGGACGCTATGGCCCGTGCGTTGGAGAGTGCCGCTGCTATCCTTGAAGAGTCTCCCTACTGCCAGATGTTGAAAGAACGTTACGCCTCTTTTGATTCCGGCAAGGGTAAGGAATACGAAGAGGGCAAGCTTACCTTGGAGGACGTAGTGGCTTATGCCAGGCAGACGGGCGAGCCGAAGCAGACCAGTGGGCGGCAGGAGTTGTACGAGCGCATCGTCAGTCTCTATTGTTAAGGCTTTTTTCAGAGGACGAGTATAGTGTATCAAAATAAAGCGTAACTTTGCCCCGTTTTTTAGAATAACAGGTTCGCTTTATGTTATTACATTTTGATACAGACTACATGGAGGGGGCGCATCCGGAGGTGATGCGCCGTCTCCTTGAAACCAATCTGGAGCAGACTCCAGGTTATGGCACCGATGCCTACACTACCCATGCCAAGGAACTTGTCCGCCGGGCATGTGCCCAGCCCGATGCTGCCGTTTACTTCCTGGTGGGCGGCACGCAAACCAATGCCACCGTTATTGATGCCCTTCTGGCCCGTCACGAAGGAGTATTGGCCGCCGAGACTGCCCATATCAACGTGCACGAATCTGGTGCCATCGAAGCTACAGGGCATAAAGTACTTGTCCTTCCCTCGCACGAAGGCAAGGTGCTGGCCGATGAGGTGGATGCCTACATCAGTCAGTTCTATCGGGACGATACCTATGAACACATGGTAGCTCCTGGTATGCTCTACATCTCTCATCCTACGGAGTATGGCACACTCTATACCCGAAAGGAGTTGGAGGCGTTGAGCCGCATATGCCGTGAGGCGAATATTCCTCTCTACATGGATGGTGCCCGTTTGGGGTATGGTCTGGCTGCGGAAGGCACGGACGTCAGCTTGGAGGATATAGCTCGCTTGTGCGATGTCTTTTACATCGGAGGCACAAAGGTTGGCGCTTTGTTTGGCGAAGCGGTCGTCTCGGCGAGACCTTCCCTTCTGCCTCACTTTTTCCCGCTCATCAAGCAGCACGGTGCCCTCTTGGCCAAAGGCCGTTTGTTGGGCGTACAGTTTGAGACGCTGTTCACCGACGGGCTGTATTTCCACATAGGCGCCCATGCCGTGCGTCTGGCTCTGAAGTTGAAGCAGGCTTTCGTGGCAAAGGGCTACAGACTGCATCTCGATTCGCCCACCAACCAGCAGTTTATCTGCCTGCCCAACGAGACCATCGACCGTTTGTTCCATGAGGCCACCTTCGAACTATGGGGGCCTCGTGGCGAGCGGGAGAGCGTGGTGCGCTTCGTCACCAGTTGGGCTACGCGCGAGGAAGATGTAGACAGACTTATAGAATTATTATAAATGGGAATTTAATTGGCACACAGATGACACGGATTGAACAAGATGACCACAGATTCTTTTTGTCATGCTGAACGGAGTGAAGCATCTCCCGCACGCATTAGGAGATTCTTCCTCCCTACGCTCGTCAGACTATACCTTAATGAATTCTTCAAAAGTGGTTTTGAGCGAAGCTAATGACAAGCGTATGTTGGCGAGCCTTTTAAAATCTGTGTAAATCTGTCTCATCTGTGTTATCTGTGTGCCATCCAAACAGCCCGCTAAATTATTATTTTATGGATTCACTGAAGATTAACAAAGTGCAGATACGAAATCTGCAGATAGATGACTACGACCAGTTGGCTCAGTCATTTACCCGTGTATATGCTGACGGGAGCGATGTGTTTTGGACACACGCCCAGATAGAAAAACTGATTAAGATATTCCCCGAAGGGCAGATTGTGACGGTGGTGGACGATAAGATAGTGGGGTGCGCCCTCTCCATCATAGTCAACTATGATGATGTGAAGAACGACCACACTTATGCCCAGGTGACCGGTAAGGAAACCTTCAACACGCACAATCCGAAGGGTAATATATTATATGGTATCGAGGTGTTCATTCATCCCCAATACCGGGGCCTGCGCCTGGCTCGCCGCATGTACGAATACCGCAAGGAGCTTTGCGAGAAACTCAACCTGAAAGCCATCATGTTTGGCGGACGCATCCCTAACTATCACAAGTATGCCGACCAGATGCGCCCCAAGGAATACATCGACAAGGTGCGTCAGAAGGAAATCTACGATCCGGTGCTTACCTTCCAGCTCTCCAACGACTTCCACGTGCGTAAGGTGATGCGCAACTATCTGCCCAATGACGAGGAATCCAAGCACTACGCCTGCCTTCTCCAGTGGGATAACATCTATTATCAGCCTCCTACGCAAGAGTATATCACTCCCAAGACCACGGTGCGTGTGGGTCTGGTGCAATGGCAGATGCGTTCGTACAAGGACGTGGATGAATTGTTCGAGCAGGTGGAGTTCTTTGTGGATGCCGTGAGCGACTATAAGAGTGACTTTGTTCTTTTCCCCGAATACTTCAACGCTCCTTTGATGGCCCGTTTCAACAACGAAGGCGAGTCCGAAGCCATACGCGGTCTGGCCGCTTATACGGACGACATACGCGACCGTTTCGTCAAACTGGCTATCAGCTACAACATCAACATCATCACCGGAAGCATGCCGCTCATCAAGGAGGATGGAAAACTCTATAACGTGGGCTTCCTTTGCCGCAGGGACGGTACGTATGAAATGTATGAGAAGATACATGTCACTCCCGATGAAATAAAGAGCTGGGGACTGAGCGGAGGCCGCTCCATTCAGACCTTCGAGACGGATTGCGCCAAGGTGGGTGTGCTTATTTGTTACGATGTGGAGTTTCCCGAACTTTCGCGCATCATGGCCGACCAAGGCATGCAGATACTCTTCGTGCCTTTCCTTACCGATACGCAAAACGCTTTCAGCCGGGTGCGTGTATGCGCTCATGCCCGTGCCATCGAAAACGAGTGCTTTGTGGTCATAGCCGGAAGTGTGGGCAATTTGCCCCGTGTGCATAATATGGATATACAATATGCGCAAAGCGGTGTGTTCACTCCGTGTGATTTCGCGTTCCCTACGGATGGACGTCGTGCCGAGGCTACGCCCAATACGGAGATGATTCTTGTGTCCGATGTTGACCTCGACTTGCTGAACGAGCTTCATACTTACGGAAGTGTGCGCAACTTGAAGGACCGGCGGGGAGACTTGTACGAGGTAAGGATGAAGAAGTAAGGGGGAGGAGCCGTTGGATGAAAATCTAAAATAGTCAAGAAACGCTTATGCGGCCGTAAGTATTTTATGAACCCGAAAAATATCCTTATATTTGTAGCGGCTATTTATATGAAAGATAATGAGCAAAGGTCCCATCCATGTCTTATTCCTATTGTTAGTGCTGTTGCTGGCTTCGTGCTCGGCAACCAAATATGTGCCGTCCGGACAATACCTGCTGGACAATGTGCACATCCGGTCGGACAATAAAGACGTGAAATCTTCGGACCTTTCGCTCTATGTACGTCAAAATCCTAACTCCAAGTGGTTCAGTTTGATAAAGACACAACTGTATGTTTACAACTGGTCCGGCCGCGACTCGACGCGTTGGGTGAACCGCTTGTTGCGCAAGATGGGCGATCCGCCTGTAATTTATAGTGAGGAAGAAACCGACCGTACGTGTGACGAAATGACTAAAGCTGTGCGCAACATGGGATTTATGGGTGCGCAAGTGGAGGCGGACTTGCGGAAAAAGAAGAAAAAAGTAGATGTGACCTACCGGGTGACTACGGGACGTCCATACGTGGTGCGAAGTCTCCATTACGACATAGGTGACAGCTTGATAGCTTCTTATATGTTACGGGACAGTGCGCATACATATCTGCGCGAAGGCATGTATTTTGATGTCAACAGGTTGGATGCCGAACGTCAGCGCATTACGGATAATCTGTTGCGGCATGGCTATTATCGTTTCAACAAAGATTTCCTGACTTATACTGCAGACACTGTGCGGGGTACGTATCAGGTGGATTTGACGATGCATCTGAATGCTGCTTCATCGGGAGCTCGGCTGGAGGATGCTCCTCATAAGCAATACACCGTGGACAGTGTGAGTTTCATTACGGACTTCAACGTGATGCAGTCATCCGCTTTGGCGGGCATACGGATTAATGACTCCATTCATTACAAAGGTTTTCCTATCTATTATAAGGACAGATTGTATCTGCATCCGCGGACGTTGGTGAATAACCTGCGCATACGTCCGGGACATCTGTACAACGAGCGCGACGTGCAGAACACTTATTCCAACTTCGGGCGTCTGCAGGCTTTGAAATACACGAACATACGTTTCTACCCTTCCGAGGCTGACAGTATGCGTCTTCACGCTTATGTCATGTTGACTAAAAATAAGCCTAAGTCTGTTTCCTTTGAACTGGAAGGCACTAATTCTGCGGGCGATTTGGGGGCGGCGGCTTCGGTCTCTTTCCAGCATCGCAATCTGTTTAAGGGATCTGAGACATTTATGATTCGGTTGCGTGGAGCTTACGAAGCCATTTCGCCATTGAACAGCGGATACAATCATGCCAACTACACCGAACTGGGAGCGGAAGCCACTATTAATTTCCCGCAGTTTATGTTCCCTCTCTTAAGTTCGGATTATAAGCGTCGGATACGCGCTACCACGGAGTTTGGCCTACAGTACAATTACCAGATGCGTCCGGAGTTTACGCGTATCGTCGCATCAGGCAGTTGGAGTTATCACTGGGGGTTACAGCGCCAGCGTGTGCAGCACCGCATCGACTTGTTGGACATCAACTATCTGTACATGCCTTGGATAGATCCCGCTTTCCGTGAAACATATATTGAACAGGAGCAGAACTACATCGTGAAGTACAACTACGAGGACCGTTTTATTGTACGTACGGGCTACAGTTATACATACAACAGTGCGGGACAGGCATTGATGAACAATACGGGAATTGGTGATTCCTATACAATCCGTGTCAATTTGGAGTCTGCCGGAAATGTACTTTACGGTTTGGCCAAATTGACAGGCATGCGCAAAAATGAATCGGGTGAATATACGTTGCTCAATATACCTTTTGCCCAATATGTCAAAGGAGATTTCGACTTTGCTAAGAACATTGTGATAGATAACCGTAACTCTTTGGCTTTCCATATCGGTGCGGGCATTGCTGTTCCTTATGGAAATGCCAGTGTAGTGCCATTCGAGAAGCGCTATTTCTCCGGTGGTGCCAATAGCGTGCGTGGTTGGTCGGTGCGCGATTTGGGGCCTGGCGCTTTTCCCGGTGACGGTAACTTCCTCAACCAGTCGGGTGACATCAAGTTCGATGCCAGTGTGGAATATCGTACACGTCTGTTTTGGAAGTTCCGTGGCGCGGTTTTTGTGGATGCGGGCAACATCTGGACGCTTCGCGATTATGAGAGCCAGCCGGGCGGTCAGTTTAAGTTCAACAAGTTCTATAAGCAAATAGCTGTGGCCTACGGTATCGGTCTGCGTTTGGATTTGGACTTTTTTGTCTTGCGCTTCGACGGAGGCATGAAAGCCATTAATCCTGTTTACGAAAGCGGGCGTGAGCGTTACCCCATCATTCATCCTGATTTTGGACGTGACTTCGCTTTCCACTTTGCGGTGGGTTATCCGTTCTGATTTCGTTATGGGCAATTCTTACCCAAAGCCCTTTTCCTTTGTCATATTGTTTAATAATCCGTGCGGGGTTTCCTGCCACAATGGTGTAAGGAGGCACGTCCTTGGTGACGGTACTTCCGGCGGCCACTATGGCATGTTTTCCAATGGTGACTCCGGCCGCTATAAAGCTGTTGGAGCCTATCCAGCAATCGTCCTCTATGCGGATGGAAGCCACCTTTACGCCTTGTTGATGAATAGGAATATCGGGGTCTTCATAGGAATGGTTCAATCCTGAAACGACAATGTTTTGTGCCAGTATCACGTGACTGCCTATGTTGGCAGGCCCTATGAGAGTGGTTCGTATCCCAATACGTGTATAATTTCCTATAATGACGTCACCTACTCCATTGTCTACTACGGTGTATTCTTCGATGGTGCTGTGGTGTCCCACTCGGAAGCGGTTGATGGGAGAGACATTCAGGACCGTTTGCCGGCGGATGACAACTCCTTTCCCGTGGCGGAACACAAGTGGATTCAGCAGGTGTTTTACCCACCATCGGGGACGGGCGTTGCGGAACATCAGCCGGTGCATCCTTGATTTTAATTGAGGATGTCTGTTGATATGTTGTTTCAATGTAGATAGCGTCATTGTTTCTTATGTTGATAGTTCTTAATAATCCGATAGATGCTTTTCACGCTTTCTTCCCAGCTGTGAGTATGCGCAAAGGTGATTCGGGCTTGCGCCAATTCCGTATCCCGACTTTCGGCGATAGCCATTCGCAAAGCTTCGGACCATTCTTCCGCCGATGTGGCCAGATGGGTGTGGCGGGCGAAAATATCCCGCATGGTATGAGTCGAAGTTGCGATAACGGGTTTGCCCATGGCCAGATATTCATCCACTTTCAAAGGATAATTTCCTTCGGTGATGGGGTTGACGGCCTGTGGGTTGATGCATACGTCGAAATGCTGTATGTATCCGGGTAATTCCTGCACTTCTTTGCGCCCTGTGAAGATGACGTTTTTCAGCCTATGTAGCGGGTGGTTTTTAAAGTGTACGTCTTCAGGACCTACAAGGACAAAACTGCATTCGGCGTGTCTTTGGGCTAAGTTGTAGAGCAGTTCGCTGTCTAAGCGGCTTTCCGTAAGAAATCCTGTATAACCGACGAGGGGTGAAGGGATGGCTTGAAGTTCCGCGGGCTTTTCCCAGTGTTTTGTGGCGTCATACAGTTCGAGGTTGACTCCGGTGTTGATGACGTGTACGTCCGGATTCCATGTGCGGAGTTGTCCGGCGAAGTATGAGGAGTTGGTCAGCACAATGTCCGATTGCCGCACGAGCGCTTCTTCGCATCGGGGACCGTTCTTACGCCAGTAGGGTACGCCGATGACATAGTCACGCCGATAATAGATGCTGATAGAAGGATGAATGTATTCTTTGAGGTGCAGGCTACGGAACAGGTCAGTATCAATCAAATGGATGTAATCGTGGAAGCCCAGTTCACGGGAAGTCTCTACGATGAATTTCCCTATTTTCAGATTGTTACGTCGGTTCAGCCGGTTAAAAAGTAGGGTAGGCAAGGAGCCGACGGAATGAATTAGGGACGGCATGTCCGCTACCCAAAGATTAGGGTGAACTTGTCTCAACCTTTTGTCGGAAATCCGGGCTCCGCGCAGATAGGAGGCGTAGTCTATGGCCGGATTGACATAAAGTACCCGGTTTTTCCTGGCTATTTCCGTAGCTGTGTTCTTGATGGTGCTGCCTATCCTAATGTCCCATGGCTGTAGGCTGGTGATGATGAAATCCATAATTTGTAAATATTGTATTGCTGTTTTCCTTTAAGAAACCTGTTTTTGACCCATTCTGCCATATACAGAGCAGACGGTCGGATTTTGGTGGAATTACTTTTTCTGTTTGTTTATCAGATTATAGTCTTGGTCTTTGTATTCTTTCTGGGTTGTGAACAGTAGTTTTGTGTTTCGGAAGCCTTTTTCGAAGCGTGACCAGGCGTTTTCCCACAGTTTCCTTCCATTCAATATCTGGTTGGAGGTGACAGGTCTTGCCTTGCGTGTCCGTAGGAATTTCAGTTTGCCGAATTCCTTCAGTCCCAATGCCATCATGCCATCCTCCCCCCGGATAATGTTGGTACGGTAACCTACCTTTTTCCCTGGTTCGGTACGGAAAGCCAGTGCCATGCCCCGTACACAGAGTTCCGGACGGTTGATATTCAGGATGCAGAGATATATGTCGCGCAACAACTCGTAGATGAACAGCCCTGCTTTGGGATGATTCTTATCGGGCAGGAAACTCCACAGTCCATATGTGCAGACCACCCCTTTCTGTTGCAAATGCCGGACATGTGTGGCGATATAGTGAGGCGGATAGAGTGTGTCTGTGTCAATGCATATATGGAATGTTCCTCGTGCATGGTCCAGTCCGCATTGACGGGCAAATCCGGGGCTTTTCCTTGTTTCATTGTACCACGTCGCACCCATTTCGTCAAGGATGTTGTTTGTATTGTCAGTGGAATGATTGCTGGCAACGATGATTTCAGTGGGGAAATTTACCTCATTGTCTACCAACGACCACAGGCAGGCCAGAATATGCCTTTCCTCGTTATGTGCGATGAGTACTACGGAAACCAAAGGACTTTCCACATGGGAGAATTTCTTCAGCTTTTCCGCTACTTCTTGTTTCACCTTCTCCGGTACGTCTGCATACGGACGCTCAAAGGCTGTCAAATATTTCCGATACCATGCCATAAATTGTTTCTTTCACATTTGTCTGCGTGTAAAGATACTGATTTTTTTGAAATGAATAGGGAAAATGTTTTTTTTATTGTCAGCTTTGATAACTTACGGAAAATCTGTGGAATAACCGCCGAATTGCAGCAGATTAACGCAACAGAATTTGATAATTAGGGAGTTAGAAGAAAAACGCAGAAGTTGGGCAGACAGTTGAAAACCGTCTTAAAGCAGATTAAAGCAAAAGAACGGTTTCCTAATCATTACCCGATGA
>CASENS010000079.1 GCA_949289345.1 uncultured Bacteroides sp. | reverse complement strand
CTCAAATCTACACAAAAAAATCTATAACAATAGGTGAGCTAAGTGGTCAATGCTATTTTGGCCAAAAGGGGCAATCATATTGTAGCCAAAGGGGGCAATCCTGTTTGGCCAAAAGGGTCAAAGTCGCGTGGCTTTTCCAGATGTTGCGTCCGACTCTTCCCGGATATCCGTATTCCCCTCGTTTCTCCTATTCAGGTAGTCCGCTGAAATTTTCAGCCGCCATTTATCGCCCAAGCCTTTTGACACAAACAGGTTCAGATGGTGATACTGCGAAGGCGCAGTCTGGTTTTGGTTGGAATTCAATGAGAAAAAAGCTGTATTCCGGTCATTTGTCACACTCTTTGCGGAATAAGTTTCTCCGTCCCCTCTGCCATACGAGCCGTTGTACTTCAAACCTACAATCAGGTCCTCTTTCTGATAGTCCATGCCCAGCTGATAATTGTGCGTATACGTCCGTCTTTGGCTCCGGCTTTGCGTGGCAATTCCCCAAATGGTGTCATTGAATGTGTTGTATTGCATGCTCCAGTCATCACTTTGCGTATAATTCGAACCATATCGGTACCGGAAGTAATAGGTTGTTTTCCCTTTCTGCAACATCGAACTGATGTTCTCCGACCCGTTCCACTTATCATAATAAGACACACCGGAATTGCTTTCAATAGTCACTGCATCAACGACTTTCTTCGTCTTAATGAGAATTACGGGTGCTCCGTCCGAATCGTAATAGGAACTTGGAACTGCCATTACCTGTATTTCTTTGATATCGCGCACCGAGAGGGAGGTCACTTCGGACATCAACATCACTTTACGTTCATTGATGTAGTACACCGGAGTTCCTTTCCCCGGTATGATTATCTGTCCGTTCTGTTCCCACAGGCCGGGCAAACGTTTCAGTACATCATTGAGGTTTATCTCATTTTTCAAGTCAGAACCCTGTACGTCGGCAACCAGTATGTTGTTATTCCACTTGAAGGCCTTTTTCTTACCCAATATCTGAACCTCGTTCAACTTTACCGTATCAGCCACATCAATAGAGTCTTTAACGGCGACATTGGTTGCACAGAGCATTGCGGAACTCATGAACAAGAACAGGCATATCAATAAATTACTTCTCATGGCAATATACTCGGTTATGAATCATTTCAAATGGAGTTAATGGCGGGCACAAGTTCTGGAAAATACAATCTTTGCATGGAAGAAAATGTTTTCTTGTTTTTAACCAAAATGATTGTTGGGGATTTATTAATTCTTTCAGACAAATATCTTTCAGACTGCCTACTCTCGGTGAATTTATAGAAGTATAAACTTCTCCTTCAGAATTTACAATAAGTTTTCCCCAATTAAATATTAAAGTTACCAAACATATCCCATTTATAAAGAGAAATACCCTTGCAGCCACAGTCCGCCAGACACCACATCAATTTGGTACTGTCCCTTGCCGCAAGCGCTCAAGTCAATCTCCATACTTCCCATACCGGTTTGCGAATACACTTCTTCAACGGTAGCCGTACGGGTAATGGTAACGGTGGCACCTTCGGGTAATTCGCTCAGGTCTACGCTGACTACCTTATTGCATAAGGTGGCGTAGGCAGTAGGCTGGAAGAGAGAGAACACCGTTAATCCACTTTCTTGAAGGATTATCAAATCTATATTTCTCAATTCTTCCTCTTCTTCTGTGTTGCCGCCATTAGCGTAAACGGCATTCGTAATGGCAAAGACAAATAATGTCGCTAAAATAAGAATATTTTTCTTCATCAATTTAAAAATTATTTCTGTTTTTCTTGTCGCAAAGAAAATGCTTTTATTGGGAAGAGCCAAATATTCAAGTGTAGAATTTGCTGTAGAATTTTCAATTATACAGTATCCTATACTCTGTTCTACACCTTTTCCACAACAGAATTAGACCTGTTTACAGGCATTCAGAATTTCATTGACGCTATTGTCACCACTTGTGATTTTCATTTTTTCTTTTCGGACAGCTCTTAATCTTTTGTAAACATTATCCCGGGTTCTGTCCATTACACAAGCTATGTGAGGAATAGGCATTCCGGCTAAACATAGGCAAAGAATAAAAATATCCGTGTCATCCAATGCGGGATAGCGCTCACTCAGACGTTCAACATATCCAGGTATCAATACGTTTACTTCAGAGACAAGTTGTGTCCTTTCAGTTATATCAAATGTCTCAATAGGGTTCTTCCCTGGATGCTCTTTCCGGTAACTGACCATACGCTGCATTTTCCGATAAAGGAATGAACAATTTACTGTCTGAAAAACAGCCCGCAAAGACACATGATTTAATAAATGGTCAAGTGTCCAATCATGCTTGGTCAAGTGATCAAGAATATGGTTATCATTTTACTCGCACATTCCGGAAGAACCGGATTTTAACGTTGAATGAAAGCTGAAATCATTTATTTTTCGTACCTTTGCCATGAACACTATCAATCATAAGAATGATGAACGCAGTAAAAGGAATACCCTACGGGGTGGCACGCTTTGAAGACGTGCGGAACGGAAATCTCTATTACGTGGATAAGACGATGTATCTTCCTTTGTTGGAGGATACAAGTAATTACTTGTTCCTCATCCGCCCGCGCCGCTTTGGAAAGAGCGTGTTTGTGAGCATGATGCAGGCTTACTATGACGTTGCGAAGGCGGACAAGTTCGACCGTCTGTTCGACGGACTTTGGATACAGCAGCACCCTACGCCGCTGAAGAACAGCTTCCAGGTGATTTATTTCGACTTCTCGCAGATAAGCGGCAGGGACGGGCAGACATTGGAAACCGACTTCAACCGATACTGCGGACAAGTGCTGGATGTGTTTGCCGAGGTATATGCCGGTTATTACGATGCCGGTTTCGAGCAGGGGGTGAAATCCGCCACAGATGCGCGCGGCAAGCTGAACTACATCAGCCTCCAGGCGCACAAGAAGGCGTATCCGCTTTACCTGATTATAGACGAATATGACAACTTCACGAACGTCATCCTGAGCGACGGTGGAAAAGACCTTTTCCGGAAACTCACGCACGCCAGCGGTTTTTACCGTGATTATTTCAAGATATTCAAGGCCATGTTCAGCCGGGTGTTCCTCATCGGTGTGTCTCCGGTGACGCTGGACGACCTTTCGAGCGGGTACAACATCGACTGGAACATTTCGCAGGACCCTCGTTTCAACGACATGTTAGGCTTTTCGGAAGATGATGTGCGCACCATGTTCCGTTACTTCCGGGACAACGGCAAGCTGCGTGCGGAGGCGGATATAGAGGCGATGTTGGCGGAAATGAGGCCGTGGTACAACAATTATTGCTTTGCAGAGGAATGTCTCAATGAGGAGCGTATTTACAACTGTGACATGGTACTTTATTATTTGCGCAGTCAGGTGCTTTATAATCGTCCGCCCAAAGAGATGGTGGACAAGAACATCCGGACGGACTATAAGAAGCTGAAGATGCTGGCGGACATCGACCGTGGCAACCGCCGTGAGAACCGGATGAGCGTCATTGAGGAGATTGCTGCCACAGGTTCTGTGCTGATGAACCTGCGGACATCTTTCCCCGCCGAATACGTGACGGACGACAATAATTTCCGGAGCCTGCTTTACTATTACGGATTGCTGACCATGCATAAAGAGGTTGGAAGTCGTATTGAAATGGTGATACCCAACCATTGCGTTCGTGAGCAGTACTGGTTTTTCATGCGGGATTATTTCGAGCGGAGCGTCCCGATGGATATCATCGCTTTGCAAGACGAGATGGATTTGATGACTTACAAGGGCGACTGGCGACCGTTGATTCACCGCATTGCCGAAGCCTATAAGGAAAACTCCTCCGTCCGTGACAGCATCCGCGGGGAACACAACCTGCAAGGCTTCTTCAAGGCTTACCTGGCATTGAACTCCCTCTATCTGGTGGAACCGGAGATAGAGCTGAATTATGGCTACAGCGATTTCCTGATGCTGCCGGACAAGGCACGTTACGCAGACATCGCCCACAGCTACATCATGGAGTTGAAGTACGTCCATCCTACGGCTACGGAGGCAGAGGTGGAGGCGAAGAGCCGGGAAGCGGACGGTCAACTGAAGAAATACAGTGCGGACAAGGTGGTGCAGCGCCTTTGTGCAGGCACGCAGCTGCACCTGCTGAAAGTGGTGTTCCGGGGAGCGGAAATGACTGTGTGTGAAGAACTCTTTTATAATGCGGCTTCCCCAGTCCTGTCAGATAGGATATAGGTATCCCGTATAGATGCAGGTTCCGCATCGACTGACGGCGTGCATAGCCGATAGGGAATAACTTACAGCCCGAAAAAAATGCTTGCAAAAGTATCCTTGATTGCTTGCAAAAGTATCCTTGCTTACTTTGCCTTTTATGCAAAGATACTTGGGCAAGCAAGCAAGGATACATGAGGCGGGACCATCCAGGTCCCCCTTTTACTATTATGACATCGTTGTTGACGAGGAAGCCATCGTTAATCGTATGCGAACCAAAGCCATCGCCGCCAATGGCATAATGCCCGGCAAAGAGGGTATTATTGACGGGGCATATCCTTATATCGCAGAAGTGTATGTAGCAGTACGTTCGGACAGATAGCCATGAAAAAGGAAAGACCGGGATTTGCTTAAAGCGAAGTTTTTAAACGGCGAAATGTCAACTGCACTTTGCAATCGGCCAGTCTGTTAACAATAAATAACCCGTAAAATCAATAGGTTAAAATAAAAAAAGGAAAAATTAAACCTACACCGATACGAGTATAAAAACTAATTTGTACTTTTGCAGCGCATTCCGAAGGAGTGCCCGACCAAGAGAGATATTTAAACAAATATTTTTTGAACCTTTAAAGTTTAAACAAAATGATTAAAGTAGGTATTAATGGATTCGGACGTATCGGACGTTTCGTATTCCGCGCAGCTCAAAAGAGAAACGATATTCAAATCGTTGGTATTAACGACCTTTGCCCGGTAGACTACTTGGCTTACATGCTGAAGTATGACACGATGCACGGCCAATTCGACGGCACTATCGAAGCTGACGTTGAAAACAGCAAACTGATCGTGAACGGCAAGGAAATCCGCGTAACAGCTGAAAAGAACCCTGCTGACCTGAAGTGGAACGAAGTAGAAGCCGAATATGTAGTAGAATCTACCGGTCTGTTCCTGACAAAAGAAAAAGCCCAGGCCCACATCCAAGCCGGCGCTAAATATGTAGTAATGTCCGCTCCTTCCAAGGACGACACTCCGATGTTCGTATGCGGTGTAAACGAGAAGACTTACGTAAAGGGTACCCAATTCGTATCCAACGCTTCTTGTACGACCAACTGCCTGGCTCCTATCGCCAAGGTTCTGAACGACAAGTTCGGTATCGTAAACGGTTTGATGACTACCGTTCACTCTACTACGGCTACTCAGAAGACTGTTGACGGTCCTTCCATGAAAGATTGGCGTGGTGGCCGTGCCGCTTCCGGCAACATCATCCCGTCTTCTACTGGCGCTGCCAAGGCTGTAGGTAAGGTTATCCCCGAACTGAACGGCAAGTTGACCGGTATCTCTATGCGTGTTCCGACTTTGGATGTATCAGTAGTTGACCTGACTGTCAACCTGGCTAAGCCCGCTACGAAGGAAGCCATCTGCGCTGCCATGAAGGAAGCTGCTGAAGGTGAATTGAAGGGTGTACTGGGTTACACAGAAGACGCAGTCGTTTCTTCTGACTTCCTGGGTTGCACACTGACTTCTATCTTCGACGCCAACGCAGGTGTTTACCTGACCGACACATTCGTTAAGGTTGTATCTTGGTATGACAACGAAATCGGTTATTCCAACAAGGTTCTTGACCTGATTGCCCATATGGCATCTGTTAACTGCTAATTGACAGTTAGAAAATATTAAAGTATAGGCGACTTCTGCGGAAGTCGCCTATTTTTTTCGCACTTTTGCAGCCAATACCGATTAAACTTAGTCAGTCACTACAAGCGAATGAGAATAAAACTTACCTTAGTCTTAGTGTGTTTTTTGAATATGATGCAAGCCCAGAATCCTTTTTTCGAACCGTTCGACACGCCACACGGAACCATACCTTTTGACCGCATAGCAACCGGACATTATGCGCCAGCCATCCGCGAAGGCATTGCCCGTCAGAACAAAGAAATAGACGCCATTATCAACAACCCCGAACCGGCAACTTTCCAAAATACGATAGTGGCTTTGGAAAAATCGGGAAGGCTGCTGCAACAAGTGGAAAACGTATTCGGCAACCTGCTGAGCGCCGAGACCAATGACGCCATGCAGGAGCTGGCCAAAGAACTGATGCCGCTACTGAACGAACACGCCAACAACATCAGTCTGAACGAACGGCTCTTTGCCCGTGTCAAAGCGGTATACGAACAACGCCAAAGCGAGAGATTGTCCGCCGAACAACTGAAGCTGCTGGAAGACACGTATGACGGATTTATCCGCAGCGGCGTAAACCTGCAAGGTGCCGACAAGGAGAAATACCGCGAATTGTCGCAAAAACTGAGCCTGCTGACCCTGCAATTCAGCGAAAACAACCTGAAAGAAACCAATGATTATCTGCTGGTGCTGAAAGACAAAACCCAGTTGGAAGGATTGCCCCAAACAGCCATTGACGCCGCGGCCGAAACCGCACAGGAAAAACAGACAGAAGGTTGGGCCTTCACCCTGCAAGCTCCCAGCTACGTACCTTTTATGACCTACGCCGCCAACCGTGACTTGCGCAAAGAATTATACCTGGCTTACAACACCAAGTGCACCCACAACAATGCCTGCAACAACCTGGACATCGTAAAACAATTGGTAAATACCCGTCTGGCCATTGCCCGGTTACTGGGTTATAAAGATTACGCTTCCTACAAACTGGAGCGGCGCATGGCGCAAAACAGCGGAAATGTGTACCGGCTGCTTAACCGGCTACTCGAAGCCTACAAGCCTACGGCTTTGCAAGAACTGGCCGAAGTACAAGCCTTGGCCAAAGAGGAGCAAGGCGAAGACTTTGTTGTCATGCCTTGGGACTGGAGCTACTACTCGCAAAAATTGAAAGACCGCAAATTCAGCCTCAACGATGAAATGCTCCGTCCTTACTTCGAGCTGGAGAATGTGAAGAAAGGGGTATTCGGACTGGCTACCCGCCTCTACGGCATCACGTTCAAAAAGAACGCCGACATACCGGTCTACCATAAGGATGTGGAAGCCTATGAAGTATTCGACAAGGACGGCAGCTTCCTGGCTGTGCTTTATACAGACTTCTACCCGCGCGAAGGCAAACGCTCGGGCGCCTGGATGACCAGCTACAAAGAGCAATGGACAGACGAGACGACCGGAGAGAACAGCCGCCCGCACGTTTCGCTCGTAATGAACTTCACCAAGCCCACCCAAAACAAACCGGCATTGCTCACTTTCAGCGAAGTAGAGACTTTTCTGCATGAGTTCGGGCACAGCCTGCACGGCATGTTCGCCAATACAACCTATGCAAGCCTGAGCGGCACCAACGTCTACTGGGACTTCGTGGAACTTCCCTCACAGATCATGGAAAACTTTGCCACGGAGAAAGAATTCCTGCATACTTTCGCACGCCATTACCAGACGGGCGAACTCATTCCTGACGAACTGGTGCGGCGCATCAAGGACTCGGCCAACTTCAATGTAGCGTATGCCTGCCTGCGCCAAGTAAGCTTCGGACTGCTTGACATGGCCTGGTACACGCGCACCGCTCCTTTCGAAGGAGACGTGAGAGCCTACGAGAAACAGGCATGGGCACCTGCCCAAGTGCTGCCGGACGTGTCCGAAGCATGCATGAGTGTACAGTTCTCCCACATCTTTGCCGGAGGCTACTCTGCCGGATACTACAGCTATAAGTGGGCGGAAGTGCTCGACGCGGACGCTTTCTCACTCTTCCAAGAGAAAGGCATCTTCAACACGGATGTGGCCGCGTCCTTCCGTGAGAACATCCTGTCGAAAGGCGGAACCGAACCTCCCATGGAGCTTTACAAACGCTTCCGCGGCCAGGAGCCGACCATCGACGCATTATTAACCAGAAACGGAATAAAGAAATGAAAAGACTGAGCACCCCTATGTTGTCTTTACTGGTCCTCCTATTATTTGCGGGATGCAACACGGAGGATGATGTCCTGGAGATTTTCTCAGGAAAGACATGGAAACTGACCTATATTACAACTGAAGATTCGAATACTCCTTTTGACTTTTGGGGAGATGGGAACCCTGGCAGACATTATGCTGAAACCTTAGGAGAAGAAGTATGTGTTGTAACATTTGAAGGGAGCGAAATAAATACTACCATAGGAGGCACTTTCAATGCTATGGCCATCACAGCTACTATTAATGGACAATGGAGTGCAGACGGTAGCAATAGAGAAATGAAGACAAGCGATGTATGGGTCAGTCATGCAGAAAGTAATCCTATAGCCGTAGCTTTTGTCCGAGGGCTACAAAACGCCATCCGCTATGGAGGAGACAGTAAAAACCTATACATCTATTATAAGGACAACGACAACTCCATCAAACAATTAAACCTTATAGCCAACTAAGAATATGGACAAAGAAGATAAACAAGAAGTATTAGACCGACGCTACATCCGCATGGCAGGCATCTGGGCGGAAAACTCCTATTGCCGACGCAGACAAGTGGGCGCACTGATAGTGAAGGACAAAATGATAATATCCGACGGCTACAACGGAACACCTTCCGGCTTTGAAAACATATGCGAAGACGAAAACAACGTCACCAAGCCTTACGTGCTCCATGCCGAAGCCAACGCCATCACCAAGATTGCCCGCTCGAACAACAGCAGTGAAGGAGCGACCATGTATGTCACAGCCTCTCCCTGCATCGAATGCGCCAAACTCATTATCCAGGCCGGCATCAAGCGGGTGGTTTACTCGGAGAAATACCGGTTGGAAGACGGCATCGAACTGATGAAGCGGGCAGGCATTGAAATAGTTTATCTGGAACACGAACCATAAAGCAAACATACAGACATGGGAACGAATCATTCATTCAGGTTCACACCGCTCGTCATTGCCATCAGTGTGGTGGCGGGAATCGTTATCGGCACTTTCTATGCCAAACATTACGGAGGCAACCGGCTGGGCATTGTCAACAGTTCGTCCAACAAGCTGAATGCCCTCTTGCGGGTCATTGACGACCAATATGTAGACACGGTAAACATGAACGATCTGGTGGAAAAAGCCATGCCTCAAATATTGGCAGAGCTGGACCCCCACTCCATGTATATCCCCGCACAGAAGCTGGAAGAAGTCAATTCCGAACTGGAAGGCAGCTTTAGCGGGGTAGGCATCCAGTTCACCATACAAGAAGACACCATCCACGTCAACAATGTGGTGGCGGGAGGTCCCGCAGAGAAAGTGGGCGTCATGGCAGGCGACCGTATTGTACGGGTGGACGACAGCCTGTTCGTAGGCAAGACGCTGACTAACGAAAAGGCCATGCACACACTGAAAGGACCGAAGGGAAGCCAAGTAAAGCTCAGCATCAAGCGTGCCACGGAAAAAAACTTATTAGACTTCGTCATTACCCGCGGCGACATTCCTCAGAACACGATTGACGCCGTTTATATGCTGAATGAAGACTACGGCTATATCCAAATCAGCAAGTTCGGCCGCACTACACACGTGGAGCTGCTGAATGCCATCGCCCTGCTAAGCCATCAGAATTGTAAAGGACTCGTTATCGACCTGCGTGAAAATACAGGAGGCTATATGGAAGCGGCCATACGTATGGTCAACGAATTCCTGCCGCAAGGCAAACTCATCGTCTATACCCAAGGACGCAAATACCCGCGTATGGAAGAGTATGCCAACGGTACGGGAAGCTGCCAGAACATGCCGCTTGTCGTGCTGATAGACCAAGGCTCAGCGTCAGCCAGCGAAATCTTTGCCGGCGCCATTCAAGACAATGACCGCGGCACCATCGTAGGACTCCGTTCCTTCGGCAAAGGCTTGGTGCAGCAGCCCATTGACTTTAGCGACGGTTCGGCCATCCGCCTTACCATCGCCCGTTATTACACGCCTTCAGGACGATGCATCCAACGTCCTTACGAAAACGGGAAAGACAGCGAATACGAAATGGACTGGCTCACCCGCTATGAACATGGCGAATTCTTCTCCAAAGACAGTGTAAAGCTGGACAAGAGCCTTACTTATTACACTTCCTTAGGACGTCCCGTCTATGGCGGAGGTGGCATTATGCCGGATGTGTTTGTGCCGCAAGACACTACAGGAGTCACTTCTTATCTGATTGAAGTAGGCAACAAGGGATTGCTCCGCCAGTACTGCTTCCAATACACCGACCACAACCGCGCCAGGCTGAGTGAGTTTGCGGATGAAGAAGCGTTGCTGGATTACCTGAAGAAGCAAAACATCATGGAGCAGTTTGTCCGCTTTGCCGCCCAGAAAGGCGTAAAAAGACGCAACCTGTTGATAAACAAGTCGCGCAAGCTGCTCGAGAAGAACCTGTACGGAAACATCATCTACAACATCCAGGGCATTGAGCCTTACATCCGCTACATCAACCAAAGCGATGCGACGGTGCTGAAAGCGCTGGAGATTTTAGAGAAAGGTGAAGCATTTCCCCAAGCTCCGGAAGAGACTGTCACTAACGAGACCGAGAATAATGAACAAGAAAGAACTGCGCAAGTATGTGGCCGGATTAAAAATCCTGCACACGACTTCCACTACGCGAGCGTCTGCTGACGTACTGAGCCGCCTTGAAGCGCATCCCGCTTTCCTACAGGCACATACCATTTTATTATATCACTCCCTCCCGGATGAAGTCCGCACGCACGACTTCATCCGGAAATGGAGTGCGCATAAACAAGTGCTGCTGCCCGTAGTCATAGGCGATGACTTGGAACTACGACGCTACACCGGCCCTGCAGACTTAAAGAAAGGAGCCTACGGCATAGAAGAGCCTGCCGGCGAACCTTTTACGGATTATGAATCCATTGACTTGGCCGTCATTCCCGGTGTGGCGTTCGATGTTCACGGCAATCGTTTAGGGCGAGGGAAAGGTTACTACGACCGCCTGCTTCCCCGCCTTCCCCACACTTATAAGATAGGGATTTGCTTTCCGTTCCAACTATTGGAGGAAATTCCTACGGAAGCGCAAGATGTCCGTATGGATGAGGTGCTGAGTTAATCCGCTCTACAATTTTATATACGTCTTCAACGCCTTCACATATTCCTCGAAGGCATCCACACCTTGGCGGACAAGCATGCAAAGCGTGCAAGGCATCTTTCCCTTAAAGATTTGGGTCACTTCCACCTCCCTTACGCCTTGCTCAGTTTGTCAACCTGCACACTCAGGTTGCCCGCTGCAACTCACGTCTGTCGGGACGGACGCAAACAATTCATCCCACCATTGAAGCCTGCCGCATCCCTTGCAACAACCTGTTTGTAAGCCCATTTGTTTTTGTCACCGAAACACAATATTCGTAATGACCTGCGCCCCGACATGTGTATTCAGGTTGCGCACCAGCAATTCGCGCCCCATCATCAGTTCCTGACGAAGCGCGGCTGAAGTGAGATGAACGTACAGCACCTGGTTCTTTATGAAGAGGTCACGCGTGTAGGAAGCGATGACAGGACCCAGAACTTCGGCCCAAGCATTAATCAGGCGATGTTCGTTCAAAGGCGACTCCAGACTTTCTTGCCGCAAGTAAGCCCGTATCAGCTTGCCTATCGGCTCGGCATTGCTCCGTTTCATCGGCCACCTCCCTCCTCTATTTCTGCCACATTGCCATTCTCCACACCAAACATCTTGTAGTCACTCCCAATGTTATGCAAAATGCGGTCCAAATGCTCGCGGTTAGTATCCGTGATAAAGATTTGACCAAAGCGGTCGCCCGACACCAGCTTGACTATCTGCTCCACCCGTGTAGCGTCCAGCTTGTCAAAAATGTCATCCAGCAACAACAAAGGCGTTGTGGTGCCCGTACGTTTCAGGAAATCGAACTGCGCCAGCTTCAAGGCTATCAGATAAGTCTTGTTCTGCCCCTGCGAGCCTTCCCGTTTGATGGGAAAGCCCCCCAACTGCATCTCCAAGTCATCTTTGTGAACGCCATGCAAAGAATAGCCCATAATCCGGTCGCGCATGCGGCTGTCCCGCAACACTTCCAGCAACGAAGCGCCCCGCGCATGCGACCTATATGCCAGCCCCACATCCTCATGCCCCTGCGACACAAACGCATAAAACGACTGGAAGATGGGAACGAATTCGTCGATAAAGGCCTCGCGCTTTTGAAAGACCACTTCGCCTGCCTGCGCCATCATTTCTTCCCATATCAGGAAAAGACCGTCTTCCACCGGCTGCTCACTCTTCAACAGAGCGTTGCGCTGCTCCAACGCCTTGTTGTAACGAATCAGCGCCTCCAAGTAAGTTTTGTCATATTGGGAAATCACCACATCCATGAAGCGGCGCCGACCGTCACTTCCGCCCGCTATCAGCTCACTATCAGCCGGCGATACCATAACCAAGGGCAGGAAGCCAATATGGTCAGACAGGCGTGTATATTCCTTTTTGTTCCGCTTGAATACCTTCTTCTGGCGGCGCTTCATCCCACAATACACCTCCTCGGGTGTTCCGTCATCGGCTTCGTAAAAACCTTGTATCACAAAAAAATCGGCTTCATGCCGCATGTTCTGCGAATCAATGGGATTGCCTGCGCTTTTACAGAACGACAAATAGTACACCGCATCCAGCAGATTGGTTTTCCCCATGCCGTTCCGTCCGAAAAAACAATTCAACTTAGGCGAGAACGAAAGTTCCGCTTGCTCCAAGTTCTTATAATTTAATACAGATATGCGCTTCAGTATCATATTCATTCCTATGCATTCGTGTGCAAAAGTAGGAAGTTTTTCGTGGTTTTCGGGTACAAAACAAAAAAATATGCCGCTAAATTTCGCAGTAAACTATAAAAGCCTTACTTTTGCGAGTCAAAATAGCAATATACGAATAATAACAAAAAAGAATATAAAAATGGCAGAACAAAAAAAGAACAATGAAGCCTTGAACATGGAAGAGGCATTGACGCAATCAGAGGATTTTCTCATCAGAAACAAAAAGAGTATTATCAGTGTCATTGTAGCAATCGTGGTCATTGTGGTTGGTGTAGTGATGTACAAGCACCTTTATGCCGACCCCAGAGAAACGAAAGCACAGGCAGCCTTGTTTAAAGGACAAGAATATTTTGAAGCGGACGAATACGAGCAGGCTCTGAACGGTGACAGCATCGGTTACGCCGGTTTCCTGAAGGTAGCCGATGAATTCAGCGGCACCGACGCAGGCAATCTGGCCAATGCCTATGCCGGTCTCTGCTACGCACACTTGGGCAAATACGAGGAAGCCATCAAAGCATTGGACAGTTTCAGCGGCAGCGACCAAATGGTAACACCCGCACTGAAAGGTGCCATGGGCAACTGCTACGCACAACTGGGCCAGTTGGATAAAGCCGTAAGCCTGCTGCAAAGCGCAGCCAACGAGGCAGACAACAACACCCTCAGCCCCATCTTCCTGCAACAAGCCGGTGAGATTTTGGTAAAGCAAGGCAAGTATGACGATGCCATCAAAGCCTACACGACAATCAAGGATAAGTATTTCCGTTCCTACCAGGCCATGAGCATCGACAAATACATTGAGCAAGCCAAGCTGCTGAAGAAATAAAACCAGTAAAAAAAGGACATACCATATTATATTATATATACACGTACGATTATGCGTACATATAGCATGCGGATTGCAGAGAGTTTTTCAGTCGTCTAACGTAGGAAATACCTGCAATCCGCATGTTGTCTTCTATTCCGCATCAGACATCACACATATACCATTATGGCAACAGCTTATCACAACCTTTCTGACTACGACTTCAACAGTGTCCCCAATGCAGAAGACATGAAGTTTGGAATTGTGGTTTCCGAATGGAACTACAACATTACGGGCGCACTGCTGAAAGGCGCGTTAGCCACTTTGAAGAAACACGGTGCCAAGGATGAGAACATCATCGTAAAGACCGTTCCCGGCAGTTTCGAACTGACTTTCGGCGCTAACCAACTGATAGAATACACCGAAGTAGACGCCGTCATCGCTTTGGGATGCGTAGTGCGCGGAGATACGCCTCATTTCGACTACGTCTGTATGGGAGCCACGCAAGGCATTGCCCAGCTGAACGCAAGCGGTGACGTTCCGGTCATTTATGGCTTGATTACCACCAACACAATGGAGCAAGCCGAAGAGCGTGCAGGTGGCAGATTGGGCAATAAAGGGGATGAATGTGCAATTTGTGCAATAAAAATGGTGGATTTCGCTTGGAGTTTACAAAAATAGTCGTATCTTTGCACCGCAATTGAGAAACAAAGGCATCAGCCAATGAAAATCAAGCGCGATTGGGCAAATACCAGAGTGGCCAAATGGGGCAGACTGTAAATCTGCTGGCTTACGCCTTCGGTGGTTCGAATCCATCTTTGCCCACTCCAAATTGCGGAAGTAGCTCAGTTGATAGAGCATTAGCCTTCCAAGCTGAGGGTCGCGGGTTTGAGTCCCGTCTTCCGCTCTTCTGAAAATCAGATGGTTATCGAAAGATTTCCATCTGATTTTTGTTTTCAGGCAGTTACAGTCCGACGATGATGCCTTATCCAAAATTCTCGGAAATAATTTTTGAGTTCTCCGATAATATCACTATTTTTGCTCTTGACAAAATAGTCCTTTTGTTTTTAGATGCTTTATTTATGGACAAAAAAGCCAATTATATTCGCCGTATAGAGATAGAGGGCTTGTGGCACCGCTACAACATCGCTTGGGATTTGCGGCCTGATGTCAACATTCTGGCCGGAGTAAACGGTGTGGGAAAGACAACCATTTTGAACCGTACCGTCGGCTATTTGGAAGGACAAGAAGAAAAAGGAGTGCATGTCTGTTTCGACAATCCGGAAGCCAGCACCATTGCATACGATGTAATCCGAAGCTACGACCGTCCGCTGGTGGCGGGTGACTTTACCGCACGCATGGCCGACCCGCACGTATATACCGAGTTGGACTGGCAGCTTTACCTGTTACAACGCCGGTACCTGGATTATCAGGTAAACGTGGGCAACCGTATGATAGAAATGCTGAGCGGGGATGAAGAACACCGTGCCGAAGCTTCCCGTTTGTCACTGCCCAAACGCAGGTTTCAGGACATGGTGGACGAGCTTTTCGGTTATACACATAAAACCATCGACCGCAAGAGCAATGACATCGCGTTCTATCAGGGTGGCGAACGGCTGCTGCCTTACAAACTGTCCTCCGGTGAGAAACAGATGCTGGTCATCCTGCTGACGGTGCTGGTGCGCGAAGGCACGCACAGTGTCCTGTTCATGGACGAGCCGGAAGCCTCGCTCCACATTGAGTGGCAGCAGAAGCTGATAGGGATGATACGGAAACTCAATCCGGACCTGCAACTTATTTTAAGCACCCACTCGCCTGCCGTCATCATGGAAGGGTGGCTCGATGCCGTAACCGAAGTGAGCGACATTTCGGAAGAAAAAGAAAACAAACCGTAACCTGTAAATTGCAAGCGTCCCATGTCTCTGACTCTCCGCCATAACCTCACGTCCGCCTACCTGGATGCCGCCACGAAGCTTTCGCCCCGGAAGAAACGCCGCCGCATCGTGGCCTATGTGGAAAGCTATGACGATGTGGCTTTCTGGCGCACGCTGTTGTCCGAGTTTGAGGACGATGAGCATTACTTCCAGGTGATGCTTCCTTCACAGACCTCGCTTTCGAAGGGGAAAAAGGTAGTGCTGCTTAATACGCTTAACGCCAACGAACTGGGACGGAGCCTTATCGCTTGTGTGGATAGCGACTACGACTTCCTGATGCAAGGCGCCACGGCCTTGTCTCGGCAAATCAATGACAGTCCCTATGTTCTGCAAACCTATGCGTATGCCATCGAGAATTACCTTTGCTATGCGGAGAGCTTGCATGAGGTATGTGTACAGGCCACTCTGAACGACCGCCAGATTGTAGATTTCGCCAAATTCATGCGCCGTTATTCGCACATCGCTTATCCGTTGTTTTTGTGGAACATCTGGTTTTACCGCCAGCACGACAACCACACGTTTCCTATATACGAGTTCAATGCCTGCGTGCGTTTGCAGGATGTGAACCTGCAGCAGCCTTATCAATGCCTGGAGGAGATGCGGCAAGGAGTGGAGAAGAAACTGTCAGAGCTTCGCACCCGTTTTCCGCAGGCCATCAGTGAAGTGGATGCCTTGGGAGACGAATTGCAGGATTTGGGCATGACGCCCGACACAACTTACTTATATATACAAGGGCATCATATCATGGACAATGTGGTGTTAAAGCTGTTGCTGCCCGTCTGTACCCAACTCCGCCGCGAGCGTGAAAAGGAAATCAAGCGTCTGGCGGTTCATAGCGTGCAACTTCAAAACGAACTGACATGCTATGAGAACAGTCTGGCCGCCGTACAGCTGATGCTGAAAAAGAACGATGCCTACAAGTCGCTTTACCTCTACCAATGGATGCGCGAACAGGTAAGGCGGCTGCTGGCTTAGCACATTGGCGCATTCAAACATTAACACATAGAAATGGAACTGCTGAAGAATATAGACCAACTGTTGATAGAATGGGGACTGAGCCCGCAGGCCGCTATGGCGGTAGATGAGTTCATTGCTTTCGCCTTAATCCTGCTGATGGCTTTTGCGGCCGACGCCATCTGCCGCAAAGTGCTGTTGAAGGTTATCACACGCATCGTGAAGCAGACCAAGGCCACTTGGGACGACATCCTCTTCGACCATAGCGTGATGGTTCATTTGAGTCGCATGGTGGTGCCGGTCATCATTTACTTATGTATTCCCATCGCCTTTGCAGGCTCTGCCGCCATGGCTTTTGTCCAGCGGCTATGCCTCATTTTTATTATAGTCACCTTTTTGTCTTTCGTCAACTCCTTCCTGAAAGCGGCTTATACCGTTTACAGTGAAATGGAATCGTTACGCGGGCGACCGTTGAAAGGCCTGCTCCAGACGTTACAGGTGTTGTTATGGTTCATCGGAGGCATTGTGGTGGTAAGTATCCTCATCGGGAAGTCTCCGTTGACGTTATTGGCCGGGCTGGGTGCTTCGGCCGCTATCCTGATGCTGGTGTTTAAGGACAGCATCATGGGGTTCGTCAGCGGGGTGCAGCTTTCCGCCAACGACATGCTGAAGGTTGGCGACTGGATTACGATGCCCAAATACGGCGCCAACGGGTATGTCATAGAGGTGACGCTCAATACGGTGAAGGTACGCAACTTCGACAACACCATTACCACCATACCGCCTTATCTGCTGGTGAGTGACTCCTTCCAGAACTGGCGAGGCATGCGCGAAAGCGGAGGGCGGCGGGTAAAGCGCAGCATCAATATAGACATGACCAGCGTCCGTTTCTGTACACCTGAAATGTTGGAGAAATACCGCAAGATAAACCTGCTAAAGGACTACATAGACCAAACCGAAGAAGTGGTGCGGATTTATAATGAGGAAAACGGCATTGATAATGACATTCTGGTAAACGGAAGGCGTCAGACCAACCTCGGTGTATTCCGCGCTTATCTGACCGCTTACCTCAAGAGCCTGCCCGTAGTCAATACGGAACTCAATTGTATGGTCCGCCATTTGCAGCCCACTGACCATGGTTTGCCTGTTGAGTTGTATTTCTTTTCCACTGTAAAAGACTGGATACCCTATGAGGCAGTGCAGGCTGACGTCTTCGACCATGTATTGGCCATTATTCCCGAGTTCGGTTTACGTGTCTTCCAGTCTCCGTCCGGCGCCGACTTTGAACGGCTGCATGGAAAGCGAACAAACCAAGAACACTCATTCAAAGAACCGAAGTAAATGAAAAAAGGAAAAGCCACATACGTCTCTAATAGCCGAAGCCGCCAAACACTTGCATGCATTGCATGCTGCTTGTTTCTGTTCCTTTTCACAGGATGCCGGCATCATTCCGCACAGACCGTTTCACCGGAATTGGCAGCTTTCGAGAGTTTCTTCACGGAGCATTTCGACTCCATCGCATTGGCTCCACGCCAGCTAAGAGCCAAAGCGCAAGCGCGGATGGCCGAAGCCAAGGACAGCCTGGTGCGTACTTTCTACCTTGATATGACCCTGAAAACTTACCTCATAACCGCACAATATGATTCAGCCTGGATTGCCATACGCCAAATAGAGGACTTCATACGGAAACGCCCCATGTCACCTCTTATTGCGGACCTTTATTCCGACTGCCTGAACATGGCGGGAAATTTATACAGCCGGATCGGTTACAGCGACTCGGCACGGCACGCTTTCCATCAAGCCTATGAATGGCGGATGCGAGGTGTCCACAAAGAAGTCATACCGGACATACTGATCAACCTGGCCGATGCCTGCAATCGTCAGGGACGTTTGGACGAAGGCGCCGCATGGTACCGGCGCGCCTTGTATCTGGCCGACTCCCTGCAACTTCCCTCCACCCGCAAATATCCCATTTATTATGGATTAGGACAGACTTACGTAACCTTGCGCGACTTCGACCTGTGCGACTATTACTTCAATTTGGCCGCCCGCGACTACGACCTTATGATGCCTTACGAGAAATACATCTACTTGAACAACCGAGGGACTTCATACTATTACCGCAACGAGCATAAAGAAGCGATGAGCTATTTCCGACGGGTCATCAGCCTCGCCCAAATGTATCCCGACATGCTTTTCGAACTGAACTTGGCACGTCTGAACCTGAGCGACTGTTTCCTGCAACTGGAAGAAGCCGACTCAGCCTTATTGTACATGCAGGCATGCCGCCCCTTCTTCGAAGAGCTGGGAGTAACCAATGCCTTATACTACCTGGACACACAGGCCATCGAACTGTCACTTTTGAAGAACAATTATAGCCAGGCCCGCGAAATCCTGTCACAAAGCGTCACCCCTTCGGGCATCGACCCCGAAATGCTCCACATACGCTACAACTACCTGCGCCAATACTTTAAGGAAACAGGGGACTACCGGAACGCCTATCACTACCTGAACGAAAGCAAACGGCTGGACGACTCCATACGCAACGAACGCATCAGCATGCGTACAACCGACTTGGCCTTGCGCTATCAGCAGGACTCCACCCTACTGGCACACAAAATACAGATACGCGAAGCGGAAAACGAAGTGCTACTGTTGCGACAGACCCAAATCATCGTATGGGTCATTGCACTCATCATCCTGCTGCTGGCCGCCTTTATCTATATGTACAGCAAGAAACAGCGAGCCTTACTTCAGGCCGAAGGTCGCCGGCAAATCTCCTCCTTGCGGTTGGAGAACATACGCGGACGGCTGTCTCCCCACTTCATCTTCAACGTGTTGAACCAGGAAATGGCCAACCTGAAGACGCAGGCACTGCAATCGGAACTGCCCTTGCTGGTAAAACTCATGCGCCGCAACCTGGAACTGGCGGAACAACTATGCGTGACTTTAGCAGAGGAACTGGACTTCGTAAAAACCTACATCGACCTGGAACGCCAAGCCATGGGACCGGACTTCCACTTTACTGTCCACATAGAGGACAACATACGGCCGGAGAACTTGCTGATACCGTCCATGCTGATACAAATCCCTGTAGAAAATGCCTTGAAACACGCCTTGCGCTGCAAGAAAGGCGAACGGAACCTTCTGATTGACATCAGCAGGCAGGCCGAAGGACGATGGCGCATTGAGATTACCGACAATGGTGGCGGGTACAGGCCCGAAAGCCCTTCACGCGGAACAGGCACCGGCATGAAAGTCATTATGCAGACCATTCAGATACTGAACAGCCGGAACAACGAGGAAATCAATGTAAATGTACACAACGTAATCCTCCCGACTGGTGAAACCGGTTGCCAAATCGCTTTTTCCATCCCGACGGACTATTGCTACGAAATTTAATTTTTGACCACTTAGTTACGGATTTTGGCAGGATAGTACGGCTTTTCGCACTTTTAGTACAGATTTCGGTTTTTACGGTTTTGCAATTCACAAAGATAATTTTTATCTTCACCCGCAGAAAACGAACTGTATTTTTTATGTTTTTATACAAGGTAGCCATAATAGACGATGACGAATTGTCGCTGCAGAACTTAAGCGCCGAACTGGGCAAGCAACCGGACTTGCTGCTTGAAGAGGTGGCACGCGACGCCCGACAAGGCAAGCGACTCATTATGCAAGTCCAGCCCGACTTGCTCTTCCTTGACGTGGAACTGCCCGACATGACCGGTATGGAATTGCTGCAGGACATACGCGACGACATCACATGGCCCATAAAAGTGGTGTTCTATACCGCTTACGACAAGTACATGCTTCAAGCCATCCGCCAGTCGGCTTTCGACTACCTGCTGAAGCCCTTTGAAAGTTGTGAATTGGAGAGCATACTGAACCGCTTCCGCAAGCAACACAAAATCGTGGTGCAACCCGAGCTCCAGAATATCGCACGCATTCAGGCAGGAAAATCGTTTTTAGTATATACCCCAACCAACGACATGCGGGTGCTGCATTCATCCGAAGTAGGCTTTTTCCGCTATTGCTCCGACCGTAAAGCATGGGAAGTCATCTTTACCCATGAGGCGCCCCTACCCCTGCGGCGAGGCATGACGGCCGAGCAAATCACGGCAAACCTGCCCAACTTCATACAGATACACCAGTCCTACATCATCAACATCGATTACCTGATGATGATAAAGGACAGCTATTGTGTAATGTATCCGCCTTTTGAAAAAGTGACGGAATTACTGGTATCGAAAAAATACAAGAAACAACTTTTGGACCGGTTCTGCTTGTAGAAGCGAGGGCCGTTCATTCATTATGAACAATTAGGTTAGGGTGGGTTGACATACGAACGTCAACCTGCAATAAAGGCGCAGAATGTGAATTCCGCGCCTTCATTATTATTCAGTGTCCGCAACAAAGTGCTTACTTCACTTCAATGCCTCTGTTGCGTAATGTTGCATTCAGCACTTTGGCGTAATCAGCGTATTGCTTCTCATCCAAGGTCTTTTTCATCAGTTTCAAGTTACCGTAAACAGCCTTACGCACCTTGATGTCACGGTCTTTCTTCGCGTTTGTCGCGCGTGACATCTGTTCGTCGAAGTATAGGCAGATGTTCGCCACTTCCTCCTGCTGTTTGCCGTCCAGTTTCAGATATTGACTCAATTTAGCCACATTGATGTTGCCTTCCCACTTTGCTGACTCAACAACGGGTTGGTTACCTACTGCGTAAGCTGCAGCCATCAGGCAGAATGCTGCCACAAATGTTAATCCTAAACGTTTCATAATACCTAACTCTTTTAATTTGTTAATCCTAAAAACTAATCTCACAATTTACCTTATCGGTACTAATACCTATTGAAAATTCACTTCCTAACGTTAGGTCTTTATCTTTTTACCGATGCAAAGATAGAAACATGTTTTATAACATAAAAACGAACGGGTCAAATTTTGTATTTTCTTCTGTTCCTTTTTGACCTACGTCAAGAGCAAGTCAGCAGATAGTGCCTTTTGCAAACGTTTTGAAACACATTTGAAACAAAACAAAGCACTTATCTCGAAATATCCCCAATATCACGGAAATTTGAGCCAACACCAAAGAAGAGTCCATCCTTATAGGATTATGTAAGTGTCATATTCATACCACGACAAATCAATGAGCGGCATTATCGAGGAACAAACCAATAATCATGCCCGTCTGTTCCTTCCTGTAAATAGCCTTCACGGGGCACTTGACGGAAAACTGATAGTGCATTCATGTAATCAGGACAAGGCCCTACCGCTCCCATAATGGCACATCCCCAACATAAGGATGCTAAATTTTTGGCTTCGGAAGGACAAAACAAAAAGACAATCCAAGGAATGATACATAATAATACAGGCAAGAGACTCATTACAAAATATCTTTGTCGGCTGATAGGGGCGCCACAACTAACATAAGCAAGAAAACGCCGATAAAGTATGCCTATATGTGCCGTAGCTCTCCGAGGATAAGCCCAAGCATGCAGGCATTCGTGTACAACTCCCAACAGCAAAGCCAAAAGCATGCCGGCAAGTATCCAAGGCTTATTTCTCATATCTGTTTGCAACAAATAATTCTTGAGATAAAGCGACCCCAATACCGGAAGAAAAACAGGAGTGGCTGAAAGTATGGCTTTCAGCCAAAAACATTTTGCAGGCAGCAATAGTGGCCGCGCATCCGCCGGAAGCGGGAAATGCGGAGCGTAAACAATCTGTTCGGTAAAACCTTTCCAAATGATTTTTGCCATAACTATCTTATATAAGTAACTAATCAGATTTACTTTATACTAAATGACAATTTAGAAGCCCCCTCAACTCCCCCCGTGGGGGAGCTATTGTATTCTATTTAGTATTCAAAGCCTCCCCCACGGGGGGAGGTCTGGTGGGGGCTAAATTCCCATTTATAGTATAAATTAATTTTGTTCACTTACTTAAAAAGAAGAAAGGAGGATGTCTCAACATAGAAATCAACTCTCATATTGTCATCCTGGAACGTAGTGAAGAATCTCGAACACAGGAGCTGATGCATACGAGATTCTTCGCTTCGCTACCAATGACGAATTGCAATAATCGGCTCTCCTCCTTCGGGGAAGGAGGAGTACCCGTAGGGGGAGGTGGTAGGTAAAACATGCCGCGAAGCGATTCCTATTCTATATAAAATAAATAGGTCGAACCATTCTTGTCCTACCACCCCGCCCGGTGGGCACCTACCCCCTCCTTACTCCCCCGTTATCGGGGGAGAGCAACCTTCCCGAAGGAGGGGAGTTAATTACCCGTCATCATCGAATGGGTTTTCCGCAGGAAATGGGCACTCAGCATGACAGAATGATAGCGTTCTTGCATTTTGATACACCCGCAGTTGTGGGAATGACGGATGAAGAAAAAATGCAAAGAATAGTTACCCACGCAGTTGCTTGTCCATAGCCGCAGCGGCACGTCGTCCGTCACCCATGGCGAGGATGACCGTGGCACCTCCACGCACAATGTCACCACCGGCATAGATGGTCGGAATGGACGACTGCATGTCGTCGTTGACAGCAATGGTGCCCTTGCGACCCAGCTCCAACCCGGGAATGGAATGAGGCACAATGGGGTTGGGACTGACCCCTACACTGACAATGGCCAGGTCAATGTCGACAGTCTCCGTAGCGCCGGGAATGGGCACAGGGCTGCGACGCCCTGAAGCATCGGGTTCGCCCAGTTCCATCTTCTGCAGGACCACTTGTTTCACGCGGCCTTGCTCGTCAGCAATGTATTCTATCGGGTTATGCAACGTCAGGAACTCCACACCTTCTTCCTTGGCATGTTTCACTTCCTCAATACGGGCGGGCATTTCAGCCTCGGAACGGCGATAAACAATGATGGCACGTTCGGCACCCAGTCTCTTTGCCGTACGCACCGAGTCCATGGCCGTGTTACCGCCACCGATGACGGCTACCCGTTTGCCGAAAGGTACGGGCGTGTCACTCTCCTCGCTGGCGGCATCCATCAGGTTGACACGTGTCAGGTATTCGTTGGACGAAAGGATGTTGATGCTGTTCTCGCCGGGGATGTTCATGAAGTTGGGCAGTCCGGCACCGCTGGCCACGAACACGCCTTTATAACCGTCCTGCTCCAGTTGCTCCACGCTCAAGGTCTTGCCGATGATGCAGTCTTTCTCGAACTTCACGCCCATCTTGGCCAGGTTGTCTATCTCCACATCCACAATCTTGTTGGGCAGACGGAATTCGGGAATGCCATATTTCAATACGCCTCCGATTTCGTGCAAGGCCTCAAATACGGTGACCTCGTACCCCATCTTCGCCATATCGCCCGCAAAGGACAGTCCGGCGGGACCTGAACCTACTACAGCCACCTTAATGCCGTTCTTCTCCTTAATCTCAGGCACGGAAATCTGTCCGCTTTCACGTTCAAAATCGGCGGCAAAGCGTTCCAGATAGCCGATGGCCACAGGCTTCTTGCCCATCTTCAAGTGGATACATTTCGACTCGCATTGCTTCTCCTGCGGGCAGACACGACCGCAAACGGCCGGCAAAGCGCTGGTTTCCTTCAAGGTCCTGGCGGCTTCCAGGAACTCACCTTTCTCTATATGCTTGATGAATCGGGGAATATCAATGCCTACAGGACAGCCTTCCATGCAGCCGGGGTTGGCACAATCCAGACAGCGTTTGGCTTCGGTCAACGCCTGTTCTTCATTCAAGCCCAAGTTTACTTCTTCCTTGCGGCTGTGCGAGCGGTATTCCGGATCAAGCTCCGGCATCTGCACACGCTCAATGGCAGTACGTTCCTTCGGCTTCATGCGCTTGCGCAACTCCACACGCCAAGGCGCGTTGCGGGTCTTGTCCTCAGCTTGAGGTTCCAGCTGGCAGGGTTCAAGTTTATGCATCTCTTCGCGTTCAATGGGCTTGAAAGCTCCCATGCGCTTCAGCATCTCGTCGAAGTCCACCTGGTGGCCGTCAAATTCAGGACCGTCCACACAAACAAACTTCGTCTTCCCGCCTACGGTGATGCGGCAAGCGCCACACATGCCGGTACCATCTACCATGATGGTATTCAGCGACACGTCGGTCGGAATGTTGTATTTCTTCGTCAGCAGACAAACGAACTTCATCATGATGGCAGGGCCGATGGCAAAACATTTGTCCACTTTCTCGCGCTTAATGACCTGCTCCACCCCTTCGGTCACCAGTCCTTTCTGCCCGTAACTTCCATCATCCGTCATGATGATGACTTCGTCCGAGCTTTCGCGCATCTCCTTCTCCAGGATAATCAGCTCCTTCGTACGTCCGGCCAATACTGTGACAACCCGGTTACCGGCCGCTTTCAAGGCTTGCACAATGGGAAGCATGGGAGCTACACCCACACCGCCTCCGGCACAGACCACCGTACCAAAATTCTCAATATGCGTGGCCTGTCCCAACGGGCCTACCACGTCGGTAATGTAATCACCTTCATTCAGTTCGCACAGTCGGGTGGACGACAGTCCCACCTCCTGCACCACTAAAGTAATGGTTCCGGCCACGGGGTCGGCTTCGGCAATGGTGAGCGGCATACGTTCGCCTTTCTCCCCTACGCGGACTATTACAAAATGTCCCGCCTTGCGTGAGCGGGCAATGAGAGGCGCTTCAACAACCAGTTTGAAGACCTTCTCCGAGAAATGTTCCTTGCTGATGATTTTGTTCATTTCGCTATTCTTTTATTAGTATAATTACGTTTTTACTTTCAGATGGGTATTTGCTGCAAAGATAGAAGTTATTTGGTAATAACGGATTTAGAGCCTGTTTAATTTTTCCAATAAAGCTATATTATAAGTAACCAATCTGTTTTACTTCATACCAAATAATAATTTGGCATGGCGTTTAGATGCACGGCACAGATGGTAACTCAACAAGGGTATGTCAAAATGAGAAACGGCTTTCATTTTGCTCTGTCTAAGGGAGCGACGCGAAGAATCTCCTGCATACTTTCGTGACAAAGAGTGCTTCGCATACGCATGACAGCAACCTTTCATTATTATACCCCCATTCAGTGACTGTTCACTTCAGACACCTAAGTTTCTATTTATAAAAGGAAGGACAGAGAGCCAAACGCAAAAGTGTTTCAGGAAGCGTCCCTTATTTTGAAACAATGTGTTTCATGCCTTGAAACAATGTGTTTCTTTAAATGAAACAAAGTGTTTCACTGCTTGAAACAAAGTGTTTCGTACTTTGAAACACATCTTGAAACACTTTGCTTGGCAATCCTTTTAAGGAACAAGTAAATGGGAATTTAGCCCCCACCAGACCTCCCCCCGTGGGGGAGGCTTTGAATACTAAGTAGAATACAATAGCTCCCCCACGGGGGGAGTTGAGGGGGCTTCTAAATTATCATTTAGCGATCTTCCGCCATGTCACTTTTTTGTCGTATCTTTGCCGCGCCTGTCCTCCCTTGACAGGCATAGGAATTTATAGGAAATAAAACGAACATGCTCATGAACAACGCATTTTATACATTGCTCCGTGCCGGGCTGTGGGGCACGCCTGCCGACCCTACGCTGTTCAATGCGGATACCGACTGGGCCGGGCTTTATCGCATGGCCAAAGAACAGACTGTAGCGGGCATCTTACTGGACGGCATACAGACCCTCCCTACTGAATGCCGGCCTCCCCGCACACTGTACTTGCAATGGTGCAATACGGTAATGTTGATAGAAGAGAACAACCACAAGCTCAACCAGGAACTGGGACACATCATGCGGCTTGCCGGTCAGATAGGCGCCAATCCCGTATTAGTGAAAGGACAAGGCATTGCACAATGCTACCGCCAACCCTTACACCGGACACCTGGCGACATCGACCTCTATATCGGAAACGAAAAGTTCGAGGAATTCAACGGATGCCTGCGCAGGGAGGCCACTTCCGAAGAAGAAGAGTCTTACAAACACACCACCATGACCTGGCATGGGATTATTGTAGAGAACCACCGTGTGCTCATCAGCCTCAGTTCCCCGCTAATGAACCGGAAATTGCAGCGGCACATCAGGCGATGGCACCGGCAGCCGTCCTCTTTACGGACAGTTTACATCGAAGGCAATCCGATTCACATGCCGCCCTTGGAGTTCGACATCACTTATGTATTGCTTCATGCCACTCTCCACTTTTTGAACGAAGGCATCGGGATGCGTCATGTCTGCGACTGGATGTGCCTCCTCCATGCCTATGCCGGCCAAACCGACAAGCGACAGGCAGCCACCTTGCTGAAAGAATTCGGACTCACCCGTGCCGCCCGGCTTTTCGGAGCTATCGCTGTGGAGTATTTCAACTTACCTCCGGAAGATTTGCCGATAGCCTATCGCCCCCAAGATTTGCCCAATGCCAGATGGCTGTTAAGCGTCATCCTGCACGAAGGGAATTTCGGACGTTATGACACACAACGCAAAAAACGTCCTCAAGGCTACTGGAGAAGCAAATGGTACACGCTGACACGTGCCGTCGGCCGTTGTGTCAAAATGGGACGTCTGTCCCCTAACGAAGCCCGATGGTATCCCGTCGCGCTTACCCTGCATTCGATACAGGCGCAATGGAAAAAACGCACAAAAAAATCAACGGACAAGAAATTGGGGTGAAAATTCAGAAATAATCGTTAACTTTGTTCCAGGAATTCAATAATTACCAGGTTATGTACAACGAACTGATACGTTTTGATTGGGCCATGAAACGGCTGCTCCGCGACAAGAGCAACTACGTGGTGCTGGAAGGCTTCCTATCCACCTTATTAGGGGAAGACCTGCATATCTCACGCTTCCTGGAGAGCGAATCAAACCAGACAAGCAAGGACGACAAGTTCAACCGGGTGGACATCCTGGCCGAAGACTCCCAAGGAAGGCTCCTCATCATCGAAGTGCAGAACAGCCGGGAACTCTACTATATCCACAGGATCCTCTACGGGGTGGCTAAAACGATCACCGAGTACATCAACCTCGGCAACGACTACGACAAGGTGCGGAAAGTCTATTCCATTAACATCGTATACTTCGACTTGGGACAAGGAAAAGATTACGTCTATCACGGAAAGACCGTATTCAGGGGGCTGCACAATCCGGATGACATCCTACAGCTCTCCGCGCGGCAGCAGGAAGCCCTTTTGGGTAAAGAAGCGGGAGATGTCTTCCCCGAATACTACGTGCTGAGGGTTAACGACTTCGACAAAGTGGCAAAGACGCCCCTCGACGAATGGATGCTGTTCCTCAAAACAGGAGAAATCGATGCGGCCGCAACTGCCAAAGGATTGCCGGAAGCCCGCGAGAGACTCCGTGTCACCCAGCTTTCCGACACGGAAAGACGTGCCTATGAGCACGACATGGAAGCCCAACGCTACCAACGCAGCGTCATCCGGACCGGATGGATTGAAGGGAAAGCCGAAGGACTGAAAGAAGGGAAAGCCGAAGGGCTGAAAGAAGGACTGGAACAAGGCGAGCGGAATAAGCAAATAGAGATTGCCCGTAAACTGAAGCGAATGGGCATGACTGCGGAAGCTATCGCACAAGCGACCGGACTATCCGACGAAGAGATTGACAGTTTGTAAGCAGTCAAAAATTGGCTATTGATTGAAAGGAGTATCTTCGCTGCCAACCAAATTTATAGAATTATGTATAGCAGTGAAGATCTTGAAAGGTTTTACTTTCAGTACCAGACGGAGGCGTTACCCCGTGGAGAATCTCT
>CASENS010000078.1 GCA_949289345.1 uncultured Bacteroides sp. | reverse complement strand
ATGAGATAAACCCGAAGAAGAAGGTGCGCGTGTATGTAGACCGCAACAATCCGGCGAACTATTATGTGGACGTGAGCAGCGTTGTAGGATAATGCCATTCAATCAAATCACTCCGGCATAAAAATCACTCTATTGGCAAGTAATGATTTGGAAATGCATCTATTTCTGCAATCTGCCTAAATCCGTTTTCCCGACCTTGTGCCATTCTGTGCCACCCGAAGCCAAACTCTCTGACTGTCAGCGAGAATGCTCAAATTTGCCTTATTCTGCGTTTTATCCTATTATTTTGTCGAAAAAAAGCTGTTCACAGGGAAACGTTGAACCTTTACCGAAAAGATACTTAACTATTCCCAGGAGAAACAGTTAAGTGTTTACCCCCAAAATACTTAACTATTTGGGTAGAAACAGTTAAGTATTGCCGGGCAAACAGTTAAGTGTTACTTTTGGCTGTAAGTTGTTGTAAATCAAGTGTGTATAAGGAGTGCTCCGATTCGTGGCAAGGTTTAATCGCCCCTTTTATACATTTATTGGCATTCCCTCCGATGAAAAGTTATGAAATCTTAATTCGTTTTGTCAGAATAAATTTTGCATCCGCATTGGGATGATGATGGCCTGTAAGAGGGGAGGGATACCATATTAAATATAAGCACCCGTCCGGTTTCGTTTGGGCGATACAATGGGGATTTCGTATAAACTAAATCTGATTAGTTACTTTATAAATCGAATTTTATATCTAATTTTGTCGCACTTAATAATACTATCTATATGAAACAATATTTAGACCTGCTTCATCGCATACTGGCTGAAGGCGTCCGTAAAGACGATCGCACGGGTACGGGGACACTCAGTGTATTCGGACACCAGATGCGTTTCAATCTGGATGACGGATTTCCCTGCCTCACTACGAAGAAACTGCACTTGAAGTCCATCATTTATGAACTGCTGTGGTTCCTTAGGGGGGATACGAATGTCCGTTACCTGCAAGAACATGGCGTGCGCATTTGGAACGAGTGGGCGGACTCTGACGGTAACCTGGGACACATCTACGGTTACCAGTGGCGTTCATGGCCCGACTATCAAGGCGGCTTTATTGACCAGATAAGCGAAGCGGTGGAAACCATCAAACATAATCCTGACTCGCGCCGCATCATCGTCAGTGCTTGGAACGTGGCTGATTTGGATCACATGAACCTGCCACCCTGTCATGCTTTCTTCCAGTTTTACGTAGCAGACGGCCGACTAAGCCTGCAACTCTACCAACGTAGTGCGGATACCTTTTTGGGCGTACCCTTCAACATCGCTTCCTATGCTCTCTTGCTGCAAATGATGGCGCAAGTGACGGGGTTGCAGGCGGGCGATTTCGTGCACACCTTAGGTGACGCGCACATCTACTTGAACCATCTTGATCAGGTGAGACTGCAACTGACGCGTGAGCCGCGCCCTTTGCCGCGAATGAAGTTGAATCCAGACGTAAAGAACATTTTTGATTTCCGGTATGAAGATTTTGAGTTAGTGGACTATAACCCTTATCCGCATATATCGGGGCAGGTTGCGGTTTAAAGGAACAAATGGAAATTGACATTTAACAAAACGATTTTATGCTTACCCTTATCGCCGCTATAGACCGCCGCCGCGCCATTGGCTATCAGAATAAATTGCTGTATTGGTTGCCCAACGATATGAAACGTTTTAAGGCACTGACCACCGGACATACCATTATTATGGGACGCCGCACCTTCGAGTCGCTTCCCAAAGGCGCTTTGCCAAACCGTCGCAACATCGTGCTTTCCCGCCACAATATACAGTGTCCGGGAGCGGAAGTATATCCTTCCTTGGAAGATGCCTTGAAGCATTGTTCTACGGATGAGGATGTCTATATCATAGGTGGTGCCAGTGTCTACATGCAGGCTATGCCGTTGGCTGATCGCCTGTGCCTGACTGAAATAGATGCGGAAGCATCGCACGCTGACGCTTTTTTCCCCCACATAGACCGGACACGATGGCACGAAAAAAACAGGGATTCCCATCCTGCGGACGAGAAACATCCCTGCCCTTATGCTTTTGTGGATTATTATTCCTCTTCGTCTTCCATCTGAATAGGCATCTGGCGTTTGATGGCTTCGTGGAAAGAAATCAGGGTCTCGGTCCGCGACAAGCCTAATGGCTGTAACTTATCGTGAATGATGCTAAGCAAATGATGGTTGTTACGGGCATAAAGTTTGATGAACATATCGTATTTGCCGGTTGTAAAGTGGCACTCCACTATTTCCGGTATAGCTTCCAAGGCCTTCAGTACGGCATCAAACGTAGAAGGGTCTTTTAAGTAAATACCAATATAGGCGCATGTCTCATAACCTATTTTCTCTGGGTCGATGATATATTCAGACCCTTTTAATACACCCAAAGCTGTCAGTTTCTGTATGCGTTGGTGTATAGCAGCCCCCGACACATTGCAGGCACGCGCCACTTCTAAGAAAGGAATACGTGCATTTCCCGCAATCAGTTTTAGAATCTGTTCGTCCAAAGTGTCTAATTGATGATGTCCCATTTTCAACTTATTTTTAATGATAACAAACTAAAATGCCGTGCACGCTCGCACGACTGAAGTGCAAAGTTAGCATTTTCCCAGACAATATATACGTGAAGTGTTACTTTTCTTGTGTATTTATGGCAAATATCGTAACTTTGCTCTGTTAAATAATCATTTTTATGGGCAGATATATATATTTATTGGCTTGTTTTTTTATGGCAAACGTTTTGCCGGCTCAAGACTTCGACCGGTATTTTACGGACAAAACTTTGCGGGTGGACTATGCCTTTACCGGCTGTGCCGGACAACAGAGCATTTGGGTGGATGAACTTTCGTCGCTTCCAGGATGGAGTGGCCGTAGGCATCATTTGTCCGAAATACCTCTGGGAGGATATGGACAGATTGTGATGCGCGACCTTGAAAACGGCACGGTGATTTACCGCACTTCTTTTTCTACTCTTTTTCAAGAATGGCTGGAGACGGATGAGGCCCGCTCGCTTTCCAAAAGTTTTGAGAATACGTTTTTGCTTCCTTATCCTAAACAGCCGGTGGAGATAGAGGTGACGTTGTTCGACAAACGTTTACAACCGAAAGCTTCGTTGAAACATGAGGTTGACCCTTCTGATATATTGATACGCCCTAAAGGAAATGGCCGTGTAACACCTCATCGCTACTTGCAGAAAAGTGGAGCTTCGGAGCAATGTATTGATGTGGCCATCCTGGCCGAGGGTTATACGGAAAATGAAATGGAGGCCTTTTACCAAGATGCGGCCATTGCATGTGAAAGCCTGTTCAGTCATGAGCCTTTCCGTTCACTGAAAGATCGTTTCAACATTGTTGCCGTAGCCAGTCCTTCGGAAGAAAGCGGAATAAGTGTTCCCCGTTTGGGTGACTGGAAAAAGACCGCATTCAACTCACACTTCAGTACGTTTTATTCCGACCGTTACCTCACTACTTCCCGCGTGAAGTCTGTTCATGACGTGCTGGCCGGTATCCCTTATGAACATATCATCATTTTGGCCAATACTGAAGAATACGGTGGTGGTGGCATTTATAACGCTTATACGCTGACTGCTGCCCATCACTCTTTGTTCCGCCCGGTGGTTGTCCATGAGTTTGGCCATAGCTTTGGCGGATTAGGAGACGAATATTTTTACGATGATGATGTGATGACGGACACGTATCCATTGGACGTGGAGCCATGGGAGCCCAATATCACTACACGTGTAGACTTCGCGTCCAAATGGGAAGACATGCTTCCTCAACATGTGCCAGTGCCTACGCCGGCGGCTGAAAGTGGAAAATATCCTGTGGGGATATACGAAGGTGGAGGTTACTCTTCCAAAGGTGTTTTTCGTCCTGCTGATAACTGTCGTATGCGTACCAATGAATATCCCGCGTTCTGTCCGGTATGCCAACGGGCTATCGAACGGATTATACGGTTTTATACGGAATAAGTCGTATTATAAAATGTGTCATACTTGTCATTTAAACAAATAATAATATGTTGAAACTTCACAGGATTACAACTGCTGATACGGCTTTGTATCATTTCATGGAAAATTTAATGAAACAGGCTTTTCCCCCTGCTGAATACAGGGATTTGGATGAATTACGCCTATATACTGACACCAAGTCTTATTTCTATAATAACATCATCCTTGAGGAAGATTGTCCGATAGGCTTCTTCACTTATTGGGATTTCGATACTTTTTACTATGCCGAGCATTTTGCCATTGACCCTACCCTGCGTAACGGCGGTTACGGAAAACAAGTCCTTGGCCTGTTACGTGACACGTTATCCCGCCCTATTGTACTTGAAGTGGAAATGCCGGAAAACGAAATGGCCTGTCGCCGCATCAACTTCTATCAACGGAATGGCTTTGTCTTGTGGCCCAACGATTACCGTCAGCCTCCTTACCGTTCCGGAGATGGCTTCTTGCCTATGCGGTTGATGGCTTATGGCGCACTGGATAGTGAGAAAGACTTTGCATACGTACAGAGGCGCATCTATACAGAGGTTTATAAAGTACACGAATAATTTAATCATATAAATAAAAGAATGAATAAGTCTGCCAAAAAAATTCTGAAGATTACCGGCATCAGTATAGGCAGTCTTCTTGCTGTGATAGCGATAGCTGTCACCATTGTGATTTGTTTTGTTTTTACCCCTGCAAGGCTGACTCCCGTAGTGGTGAATGTCGCTAACCAAAATATGAATGCCAAGCTCGACTTGGGGAGTGTGGACTTGACATTCTTTTCTACTTTTCCACGTTTCGGACTGCGGCTGACGGATGGCATACTGGTTTCGAAAGCCTTGCGGGATACAGCGTGGTTGAGGTGCGACACCTTGGTGACATTCAGCAAAGCGACCTTGGTTGTTAATCCCATCGACTACCTCAAGAAGCAACGCATATCCATCTATCGGCTTACAATAGACAGCGCGCGTGTCTATGCGCACATTGACAAGGAAGGACGTGCTAATTGGGATATCATGACTGCGACAGAGGAAACTGCTGCGGACACTGTCACTACAGATACCGCACGCATAGCCGTCGGAGGAATAGATATCCGAAGACTGGCTTTGCGGCATGCTTCGGTGACTTTTGACGACCGTCAGGCACGTGTCTTTGCTAACTTGTGGGACGCTAACTTACGGTTGCAGGCTCGCTTGCACAAGGGCTACTCCATGCTGCGGGTAGATTACAGCAATCGTAACATTCTCTTTTGGCAAGAGGGGGAGCTGTTGGCCAACCGTATGGCTACACATCTGCAGACCGACCTGCGGCTCATCCGCAGCCGGCGCATGCTGGAGTTGAAAGACGCCTTGCTGGACATCAATGGTATCCGGCTTGATTTGAAAGGAACGCTTCGCCGCGATACTGTGGCACGAGCCGCAGACGTAGATTTGCAATACAGCCTGCATGCCCCTTCATTGGAAACTGTGTTGCGCATGATTCCTGCCAGTGTGCTGAAAAAGGAGGAGGTCAGCGCCAAAGGAGAAGTGACTGTCAACGGGACGCTGAAAGGACTTTACGGTAAGGGCAAGATGCCGCTCGCTACCCTGCAAGTGGGTATTAAAGAAGCTTCGGCACAATACAAAGGAATGCCTTACGGCATTGATGAGATTACGGCCGACTTTTTCGGGCAAGTAGACCTGATGAAGCAGGATTCTTCGTATGCCAATCTCAAGATTTTCCGTTTCCGTGGCGCTCATACTGATATCCTGGCGGATGCGCGCGTTGATGACCTGTTGGGCGACCCTGATATCACTTTCCATACGACTTCGCAAGTTGACCTGACTGCTTTGTCGCAGACGTTTCCTTTGCAGGAAGGTGTGAGCATGGGCGGTAAACTGGACGCTGACATGAGGTTGCATTGCCGCCTTTCTACCTTGAAGAAGCAGGATATCGGCCATGTCAAAGCTGGCGGTAAACTGAACATGGAGGGTATGTATCTGCGTGATACCCTCAAAGGTTTCGACTTCACCGCTGACGCCTCTTTTGCCTTTGTCGGAAACAATGTGCTGGGCGCTAAAGCTACGGTGAAAAACATACACCTCCAGTCGCGTCGGCTTAAAGGAAACCTGCGGAACATGACTGCCACCGTGGTCACTTCCAATCCGCAGGATACGACCCGCATAGCCCACATGAAGTGTAACTTGACACTGAACAGCCTGAAAGCTTCCATGCCGCTTGATACGATAGACGCTTATTGCGGGAAGACTACGGCTACCGTGGAGTTGCGGCCGAGTGACCGCAACAAGGAACGTCCTCATGTTTCTTTTACACTGAAAGCCGACACTTTGTTCGGGCACATGGGTGACTCGTTACGCACTTTCTGTCGTCGCATGTCTGGCACCATTACCCTGCAGCCCGGACGCCGTAACAATGAAAAACCGCAGATTGGGCTGAAACTGGATGCTGATACCCTGTTCTGCCTTATGGGCGATATGAAGATGGGCATGGACAAGGCGGGTATTGCCGTAACGGCCGATAAGTTGCGCGATTCGGTATGGATTCCGAAAGGCATTGTAGGTTTCAATCGTCTGTCGTTACGTACGCCTCAATGTGCCTTGCCAATACGCATGCAGAAGACGGCATTGACCGTAGGAAATCGTACCATCACCTTGCGGAATGCCACGATGCGTATCGGACGTTCTGATTTGACGGCCAGTGGCTCGGTTCATGATTTATACGGTGCGATGAAGTATCACAAAACTTTACGTGCCAATTTGAACTTGACTTCGCGTAACTTGAATTGCAATCAGCTGATACGTTCGCTTTCGTTTCCTACTGATACATTGCAGGCTGAGACAGACACGACAGCCACCGACTTGAAACTGTTTGTCATTCCGAAAAACATCGACTTTGAACTGACTACTGATTTGCGTCGCGTGCGTTATGGCAAAATTCTCTTCACCGATGTAAAGGGAGATGTGGACGTGCGCAACCAAGCTATCCACTTGAAAGAGCTTAGTATGAACGGGATGGGCGCTACGATGAAAACCACGCTGCTCTATCGGGCCGCACGGCCGGAAGCTGGCTTTGCGGGCTTCGACTTCAAATTGCATGATGTCAACATCGGCCATTTGGTAGACTTTTTCCCCTCCTTGGACTCCATCGTACCAATGCTGCGCTCGTTTGAAGGAATGGTGGACTTCAATGTGGCTGCGGCTTCTGCCATCGACTCGTGTTTCAACCTGAAGATACCTTCGTTGCGTTCGGCTATCCATATCAAAGGCGACAGCTTGGTATTGATGGACGGTGAGACCTTTGCCGAGATATCGAAGAAGTTCCTCTTTAAGAATAAGGAACGTAATCTGATAGACAGCATCTCGGTGAACATCAGCGTGCAGGACGGCAATGTCACTGTCTATCCTTTTGTCATCCAGATGGACCGGTATCGTGCGGCTGTGGGTGGCACGCAGGATCTTGCCATGAACTTTGACTACCATATCTCTATTCTCAAGTCGCCTATTCCTTTTAAGTTGGGATTGAATATCCGGGGCAATTTGGACAAGATGAAGTTTGGCTTGGGCAAAGCGAAATACAAGGATGCCGTAACCCCGGTGGAGATACGAAAGGTGGACAGTACCATTGTGCGTATGGGCGACCAGATTGTAAGAGACTTCCGTCGGGTTATGCAACGGTAATATATATAAGTAAGTGAACAAAATTAGTTTATATTATAAATGGGAATTTAGCCCCCACCAGACCTCCCCCCGTGGGGGAGGCTTTGAATACTAAGTAGAATACAATAGCTCCCCCACGGGGGGAGTTGAGGGGGCTTCTAAATTCCCATTTAGTATGATTAGTTACTTAGGGATATTGATATGTCTCGTCTATACTTGACAAGATAAACGGTACTCTTGCATGAAAAACAGTCAGGTTTGTTTTGTCCGGCATTCAGTTTGCATTATCTTTGCAGAATGTAATTAATAATACAAATCAAATTAATAGCAATGAAAAAGTCGATATTGATTGCCGCCTTGGGTTTGCTGAGCCTCCCGGTTGCGGCGCAAGACACTTCGAAAGACGAAGAAGGATTCGTCTTTACTACAGTGAAAGAAAATCCTATTACCAGCATCAAGAACCAAAACCGTTCGAGCACATGCTGGAGTTTCTCAAGCCTCGCTTTTCTGGAGAGCGAATTGCTTCGCATGGGCAAGGGTACGTATGACCTGTCAGAGATGTTTGTGGTACATCACACGATGGTAGACCGTGCTGTGAACTATGTGCGATACCATGGTGACGCCTCTTTCTCGCCTGGTGGAAGTTTTTACGATATCATGTACTGCCTGAAGAACTATGGGCTGGTTCCACAGGAGGTTATGCCGGGTATCATGTACGGTGACTCGCTTCCTGTACACAACGAACTGGATGCCGTGGCAGGCGCATATGTGCGTGCTATTGGGAAAGGCAACTTCAGCAAGCTGACTCCGGTGTGGAAGAATGGCATCAGCGCCATCTATGACACTTATTTGGGTGAGTGTCCCGAGACATTCACTTATGAAGGTAAGGAGTACACTCCGAAGAGCTTTGGCGAAAGCCTCGGCATCAATCCGGACGACTATGTTTCACTGACATCTTATACGCATCATCCGTTCTATACTCAATTTGCCATTGAAATTCAAGACAATTGGCGCAACGGCTTGTCTTACAACCTGCCGATAGATGAACTGATGGCTGTTATGGATAATGCCATCCGTACGGGTTATACCTTTGCCTGGGGAAGTGACGTGAGCGAGCAAGGCTTTACGCGTGATGGTATCGCCGTCATGCCGGATGCTGCCAGGGGTGCGGAACTGACTGGAAGCGACATGGCACGCTGGACAGGCCTGACCGCTACCGACAAACGCAAGGAATTGACTTCACGTCCACTGCCTGAAATGGAAATCACGCAGGAAATGCGTCAGATAGCTTTTGACAATTGGGAGACGACCGATGACCACGGTATGGTTATTTACGGTATCGCCAAAGACCAAAATGGCAAGGAGTACTTCATGGTGAAGAACTCGTGGGGCTTAAGTGGCAAGTACAAAGGCATCTGGTATGCTTCGAAGGCTTTTGTCGCTTATAAGACGATGAATATCCTTGTACATAAAGACGCCCTGCCTAAGGACATAAAGACGAAGCTGGGTATCAAGTAATAACGGAAAGTATCAATGAATTTGTGACTTGAAGGTGCGGCCGTATGAAATGAATATGCGGTTGCGCCTTTTTCATTCCTTGCAGTGTTGGGTGGGTAGGGAAGTATTTCGGACTGACCCTTTTTATGAGTGGATATAAAAAGCGGATTAACGCAAGGCAATCGAAAACCTTGCGATTAATCCGCTTTACATGTATGATAATGGAACAAATTTAGCTGTTAGCGGCAGCTGCTGCACCTCTTGCGGCACGTGTCAGTTTAACTGCGCAAACCACAGCTTCCTTGGCGTTGAGCAGTTCCAAGCCTTCGTAGCTCAGTTCGCCAACCTTGACAGTCTTGCCCAATCCCAAGTGAGGGACATTGATGACCAGTCTTTCGGGAATGAGGTTATACAGGGCTTTCACTTTCAACTTGCGCATTTGCAGGCTCATCTTACCACCTGCTTTTACACCTTCTGCCAGTCCTTCCAGTTGTACGGGCACTTCCATTACAATAGGTTTCGTTTCGTCTATTTGGTAAAAGTCGACGTGCAGGATGTTGTCCTTTACCGGATGGAACTGGATGTCTTTCATGATGGCATTGTACTTCTTGCCGTCAATGACGAGGTCTACTACGTAAATGTGGGGGGTGTAAACCAAGTTGCGCAACTCCTCGTTTGTTACTGTGAAGTGAATGTTCTCACCGCCTCCGTAGAGTTCGCAAGGTACTCCGCCCGTTTTACGAATGGCTTTTAATGCTCTGGCTTGTTCCGAAGAACGTTCTGCAATAGTTCTTGCAGTTCCTTTAATTTCAATTGATTTCATACTAAAATGTTTTTGTGTTACTCTAAAATTAAGTAGTTCGTTTGCTTAATTCACCATCACACGATGTGGACCATCCACTTGTGGTTTCAAAAAGCGGTGCAAAAGTACGGCTTTTTTCTGAATTATCAAACGGTGGGGTGTTTAAAAATCAATATCAATCTTTATTTCACTTCCCAGGGACGCCGTGTCTTCTTTGCCTGGCGCGGTTGTCTCTTCTTCCGTTTTCTCGCCCGTTTCGGAAGAAGACGGGTGCTCATTGTCTTGATGCTGGTGGATGTAGCTGATGGACTGTTGCAATCCGTTCATAAACTTTTCAAAATCTTCTTTGTAGAGGAATATTTTGTGCTTCTCGAAGCTGACTTGCGAGTCTTCTCCTTCGCCGCTGACAATTTTCTTGCTTTCCGTAATGGCGATGAACATGTCGTCTTTCCGGTTTTTCTTTACATCCAGATAGTAGATACGTTTTCCGGCTTTGATGGCTTGTGAATAGACAATTTCCTTGTCACTGCCTTCTCCATTGTTTTTTTTCTTCAACTCTTCCATTTCACTCAGTTTTTTATTGATGGTTTATTTTCGGGCTCAAAATTGCTGATTTTTTTTAAGTTGTCAAAAGAAAACGGCTTTGATTGTTGGGTTTCCCATTATTTTTTTTGATTTAGTTATGCCAATTCGCTAAAAATGCCTACTTTTGCATCCGTTAAAAACAAATTAACTTGGCTATTATAATATGATAAACAGAGTTCTTATTCGTCTTAAGATTATACAGATAGTATATGCTTATTATCAGAACGGCAGTAAAAACCTGGACTCGGCGGAGAAAGAGTTGTTCTTCAGCCTTTCGAAAGCGTACGACCTTTATAACTATTTGTTGATGCTGATGGTGGCTCTGACGAATTATGCGCAGAAACGCATTGATACGGCTAAGGCCAAACTGGCTCCTACCACGGAGGATTTATTCCCCAACATGAAATTTGTGGAAAACAAGTTCGTCGCTCAATTGGAAGTTAACAAACAACTGTCTGATTTTGTGGCCAACCAGAAGCGCTCGTGGACCAATGACGAGGATTTCGTCAAGGGATTGTACGAAAAGATAACGGCTTCGGATATTTATAAGGAGTATATGGCTTCGGATGATTGCTCGTATGAGGCAGACCGTGAATTATGGCGGAAACTCTACAAAACTTTCATTTATAATAATGAGGACTTAGACGCTCTCTTGGAAGAACAAAGCTTGTATTGGAATGATGACAAAGAGATTGTGGACACATTTGTATTGAAGACCATCAAGCGTTTTGACGAGAAGAACGGGGCATCCCAACCCTTGCTGCCTGAATTTAAAGACGAAGAAGACAAGGAGTTTGCCCGTCGGCTGTTCCGCCGTTCCATTCTGAACTGCGATTATTACCGCCATCTGATTAGTGAGGGTACCCGTAATTGGGATTTGGAACGCATCGCTTTTATGGATGTCGTTATCATGCAGTGTGCATTGGCTGAAATCCTGAGTTTCCCCAACATTCCTGTCAGTGTGTCGTTGAATGAGTATGTGGAGATAGCCAAGGTGTATAGTACGCCTAAGAGCGCCAGCTTTGTGAACGGTACGTTGGATGGAATAGTTAATCAATTAAAAAAGGACGGGAAGCTGATGAAAAACTGATACCTTTGTCCGCGTGTTAAACCAATCTAAAAAAATAAATTGATATGAATTTACTGACTGTATTTCTTTTGCAGGCTCCGGCCGCAGGACCCGATGGCAGCTTGACGCTGATAATGATTGTGGCCATGATTGCCATTATGTATTTTTTCATGATCCGTCCCCAAAACAAGAAGCAAAAGGAAATAGCCAATTTCCGTAAGTCGCTTCAAGTCAATCAGAAAGTGATTACAGCTGGCGGCATTCATGGTGTTATCAAGGAAATAAATGATAGTGACGTGATACTTGAAATAGCTTCGAACGTAAAAATCCGGATTGACAAGAATTCCATTTTTGCCGCGGCTTCCGATGCCAATAGCAGCCAGACAACGAAATAAAAAAAGAGAATTATGTTCGAGAACAGGAACATAAGGCTATTCTATTTAAAGACTTATAGAAAGACAAAGGATTTCCTGCTGAGCGCGAAAAGCAGGGAGTTCTTTGTTTTTTTGTTCTTTTTTGTTGTAGCGGCAGGTTTTTGGTTGCTGCAAACTCTGAACAATGATTATGAAACGGAGTTCTCTGTTCCGGTGAAATTGCGGAATGTACCTGATGACGTTGTGCTGATTTCCGAACCTGCGTCGGAGGTCCGTGTGCGTGTGAAGGATAAGGGAACGGTACTCCTTAATTATATGTTGGGGAAGAGTTTTTATCCGTTGGTAATTGATTTTGAGGAATATAAGAGGACCGAAAGCAATCACGTGCGTATTTATTCTTCTCAGTATCAGAAGAAGATTTCGGCTCAGCTCAATGCGTCTACTCAATTGCTGTCCATGAAACCGGATACGTTGGAGTATTATTATTCTACAGGCGCTTCGAAAAAAGTGCCGGTGGCATTGCAGGGAAAAGTGAGTGCCGGGATGCAGTATTATTTGCCTGATACAGTCTTTACCCCCGATTCAGTGTGGGTGTATGCTTCCTCCGATATCCTTGATACGATAACCAAGGCCTATACGCAGCCGATTGTGTTGGAAAACATATCGGACACATTGCAGAGACAGGTGGTTTTGTCGGCCCGCCGGGGAACTAAATTTGTGCCTGCATCGGTCAGTCTGATGCTTCCGGTGGACATCTATACCGAAAAGACAGTAGAGGTATCTTTGCAAGGCGTTAATTTTCCGCCTGATAAGGCGTTGCGCGTATTCCCCTCGAAAATCAAGATTACTTTCCAGATAGGGTTGAGCCGTTTCCGGCAAGTGACGGCTGATGATTTCCACTTGCATGTTTCCTATGCCGAGTTGCTGGATTTGGGAACTGACAAATATACCGTGAAGCTGGAGGATTGTCCCGAGGGTGTGAGCCATGTGCGTTTTAATCCTGAGCAGGTCGATTTTTTGATTGAGCAAATCACTGATGATGCAAGCTATTAAGATAGGTATTACCGGCGGAATAGGAAGTGGTAAAAGCGTGGTGTCCCGTATGCTGCGTGTGATGGATATTCCGGTTTATGATTCGGATGCGGAAGCGAAACGTCTGATGCAGACTGATGCGGATATTCGCATCGGATTGACGGATCTGGTCGGTGAAGAACTTTATGCCGGCCATACGTTGAACAGGGAATTGCTGGCATCGTATATGTTCGGTCATGCTGGACATGTGGCGCAGGTCAATGCTGTTGTCCATCCGCAAGTGAGGAATGATTTTCGACGATGGGCGGCGGAGCGGGCTTTTTTTGTGCCTGTGGTGGGTATAGAGTCGGCTATTCTGTTGGAAGCCGGTTTCCGGAGTGAAGTTGATGCTGTTGTGATGGTATATGCGCCTGAAGAGGTTCGTATAGCACGGGCGATGAGGCGCGATGCCATTGCCCGTGAAGGTATAGTGAGGCGCATTCGCAATCAAATGGATGATGAAGAGAAACGGAAACAGGCCGATTATGTAATAGTGAACGATGGTGAAACGCCTTTAATTCCGCAGGTTTTGACTTTCATTTCTTCTCTATCTAAAAATATTGCTTACCTTTGCGGACGCTAAAAACGGGAATTTAATAATCATTTGAAACTAATAAAATAAGAACGAATTATGTTGAAGACTATTTTGGCAATTTCCGGAAAGCCGGGATTGTATAAACTCATCTCACGAGGGAAGAATATGCTGATTGTGGAATCTCTTTCCGACAAGAAGCGTTTCCCGACATACGGTAATGAAAAAATTATTTCTTTGGGCGACATCGCCATGTATACGGATGCTGAGGATGTTCCTTTGCGGATAATACTGGAGGCGATGAAGCGGAAAGAGAAAGGCGAAGTTGTGGCGCTGGATATAAAGAAAGCTTCGGTTGACGAGCTTTATACTTATCTGGAAGCGGTGTTGCCCAATTACGACCGTGACCGTGTGCATGCTTCTGACATCAAAAAACTGATTTCATGGTATAATCTGTTGGTGAAAAGCGGGATGACAGATTTTGAAGAGACCTCACCGGCAGAAGAGGCCGGACAAGCTGAGTAAGATGGAATGAACGGTTAGAAATGGGTGCGAAAACCCGGTTGAAAAATATCGTTGCTTACTTGCCCAAGTAGTATTGGATACTTTGGTAAGCAGTCAAAAATTGGCTATTGATTGAAAGGAGTATCTTCGCTGCCAACCAAATTTATAGAATTATGTATAGCAGTGAAGATCTTGAAAGGTTTTACTTTCAGTACCAGACGGAGGCGTTACCCCGTGGAGAATCTCT
>CASENS010000077.1 GCA_949289345.1 uncultured Bacteroides sp. | reverse complement strand
TGAAGTATGGAGCATTTTGGTTTACAGACATTAACTTATGTATTAACCAACGAATGTTTACCGAGAACCTGAACCATATCCAACAAGAACTGCAACGCTCAAAAGAAGATTTTATTCAAGAACACTTTGCCAAATATAGCATCCCAACATTCCCACCTGTATGGAAAACTTTGGAGATTGTATCATTCGGTACTTTGTCCAAACTATACTGCAATTTGTCCGACACGGCAATAAAGAAACAAATCGCACGAGATTTTGATTTGCCACAGCACCTGTATTTGGAAAGTTGGATTAAATGTGCAGCCGTCTTGCGTAATTGTATTGCTCACCATGCCCGTGTTTGGAATAGGCGTTTTCCGTTGAAACCTCAACTCCCTAAAAAGTTGCCTGCCTTGTGGATTGATGAAAGCCACACTGAAAGAGTAAAACTATACGCCCAATTATGCTATTTGGTTTACCTGCAGAACAGCATTCACCCTGACAACACTTTCAAGCAAGATTTATTTGCGCTATTGGAAGCGCATCCAAATGTAGATGTAAAAGCAATGGGATTTCCCGCAAACTGGCGTGAAGAACCTTTGTGGCGGGAATGACTATCTCAAAGCGGCAGTGGACGAAATCCAATGGATAGAGGCTGCCGGAAGTTATTCCCGCATCCACCTGACAGGAGGTCGCAGCCTCGTAATTTCTTTCAACCTCGCATCGGTCAGACGCAAGCTGCCCGAAAGCGGCTTCATCCGGATCCATCGTTCCCGCATCGTAAATCTCAGGCATGTGGAGAGAGATGGTTTTGAAGTGATGATGCGGTGGTGATGTAAATATCACTGAATATTAGTGCGTTGCGTCAGGGTGATATACATTCGACCCGGCTTGAAACAGGCCAAATGTGCAGCGCATTTTGTAACCATCCGGCATTTTCGTCCCCGTCCGGCAGTGCTTCCGGCAGAAGTTTTACGGAAGTGGTAACGCCGTCCGGGAAAGTCTGCTTACCTTTGCAGGGCATAACATAAAATTGACAGGCGATGGCAAAGATAAAAGTACAAGGTTCGGATATTACTGTCCTGGCACTGGCGGAGAGAGATTACATATCGCTGACAGATATTGCCCGCTACAAAAGCGATGAGCCTACTGCGGTAATAGGAAATTGGATGCGCAATCGTAATACCATTGAGTATCTCGGTATTTGGGAAACATTGTATAATCCTCTTTTTAAACCTCTCGAATTCGAGGGGTTTAAAAAGGAAGCGGGACTTAATGCATTTACACTATCCCCTCAGAAATGGATAAATACAACCGGTGCCATAGGAATAGTGTCTCGCTCAGGAAGATACGGAGGGACATTTGCCCATAAAGACATCGCTTTTAAATTTGCCAGCTGGGTATCGGTTGAGTTTGAGCTGTATCTTGTAAAGGAGTTCCAGCGGCTGAAGGAGCAGGAGCAGGCCCGGTTGGGATGGTCGGCCAAACGGGAACTTTCCAAGATAAACTACCGCATTCATACAGATGCGATTAAGCAGAATCTTGTACCATCTGAGGTGACTCCGCAGCAGGCGAACCGTATCTATGCGAGCGAGGCTGATGTTCTGAATGTGGCCTTGTTCGGCATGACTGCTGCCGAGTGGCGTGAAGCCCATCCCGACCTGAAAGGCAATATCCGCGACTATGCCGGTATAAACGAACTTATCTGCCTGTCGAACATGGAGATATGAAGAGACAGGTTTGTGTCATGGAACACAGAGGGGAGATCGACACACCTCAGTATCTGTTATTGTGCGTTTTGCGTAAACGCATGTGAATTAGTGTGGTATGCAAAAGGATGTATGGAGGCGAATTCCGGGCAAAAAGGGCCGTATCTGTTTTGAGACCGTAAAGCTAAGTGGGTGAATATGCGTGCGTTATGACGATTGCAGGATTACAGATAGTGGGGTATGGAAACATGAGACATGGAAATATGCGGAGGACATGCGTAAGTGAAATATCCGGCTATGTCCCGTCAACTTTGTTTGCATAACGGAAGCACGGGTATCTTGTTTTTGGCGGAAGTACTGTATAATCAGTTAGTTATGCTCTTGAAAGAATGGATTTCGTAGCTTTTTGAGACGGTGAAATCCATCAGCGATTTCGGTAAGCGTCAATGATACAACCTGTTATGTTTCCGGCCGATGCCCGCACGCGCTTTCGAGCCATCGCCGGCAGCTGCGGCATCGACGGCTAACTCCTCTACTCCGGCATCCCTTCCGTTCCATCACAAAGCAGTATCCGTAAATCCTCCCTTCCTTCCGCAATGGCAGAGAATTGTGGAAAATGCTGCCGTTGTGGAGACAGCTCGTGGCGGAAGGTTGTGGCGGAAGGTTTTTGAAGTGCTGGTGCAGTGACGATGTGAGAGTTGCTGAATATCAGGATGTTGCGTCGGAATAATGCACATTTGACCCGGTTTGAAACAGTTCAAATGTGCAGCGTATTTTGTAAGTCGCTGTGAATCAGGAGTGATTTCCCAAAGCCTGCACCGTCGCTTCAAAAAATAACCATCCGGTATTTCCGTTTCCCAAACCGCAGCCGTCACTGCCTTGACGATGATTGTCCGCAAAGGTGTCACGGAGGCCGTGTGGGGCGGCATTTTGCCGAGGGGTGAATTTATATCGGATTTTCTGAGGGAAAATCAAAACTGCGTCATAACTTTGCGGTATGATTATATCTGTGGACAGCCGCAGTGTGACCCGCCCTGCCGAGACTGTCTTCTACGCCCTTAGGGGGCAGAACAATGACGGGCATGA